>CACWIW010000245.1 GCA_902761035.1 uncultured bacterium
GCGAACATCACGTCCACGTCGCCCTCGAAGCTGCGGATCGGCAGGAGCTGGAGCACCTGCTCGCCGGGCTGGAGGTTGAGGAAGTTGACGAGCGGCTTGCCGAAGCTCGTGCGCGCGGCCTCCGGGATCTCGTAGGCGTCCTTGAGGAAGAGGCGGCCCGTGTTCGTGAAGAACATGAGCGAGTCGTGCGTCTCGGCGACGAACACGAGGCGGAGGAAGTCCTCCTCCTTCAGTTGCGCGCCCTTCACGCCGCGTCCGCCGCGGTTCTGCTCCTTGTACTCCGTGAGCGGCACGCGCTTAACGTAGCCGCGGTTGGAGAGCGTGATCACGCACGGCTCGTCGGCGATGAGGTCCTTGATCGAGACCTCGTTCTCGTCGATCGTGATCTCCGTGCGGCGCTTCGCGTCCTCGCGCGACGCGAACTTCTCCTTCAGCTCCGCGAGGTCGTCCTTGATGATCGCGTAGACGCGTCCCGCGTCCGCAAGGATGGCCTGCAGGTCGGCGATCGTGGCGAGGAGCGCGGCGAGTTCCGCCTCCAGCTTCTCGCGTTCGAGTCCGGTGAGCTGGTAGAGACGCATGTCCAGGATCGCGTTAACCTGCGGCTCGGTGAAGCCGTATGCCTCGACGAGCTTGACCTTCGCCTCGTCGCGGTTCTTCGACGCGCGGATGATCTTCACCACGTCGTCGAGGTTCGCGATGGCGATGAGGAGTCCGTCGAGGATGTGCTTGCGCGCCTCGGCCTTGTTCAGCTCGAACTTCGTGCGGCGGGTGATCACCTCGAAGCGGTGGTTCACGTAGCAGCGGAGGAAGTCCTTCAGGTTGAGGATGCGCGGACGCCCCTGGTCGATCGCGAGCATGATCGCGCCGAAGGTCGTCTGCAGCTCGGTGTGCTTGTAGAGGTGGTTGAGGACGATTTGCGGCTGGGCGTCGCGCTTCAACTCCACGATGATGCGCACGTCGGCCTTCGACTCGTCGCGGATGTCGCTGATGCCCTCGATCACCTTGTCCTTCACGAGCTCGGCCGCGTGCTTGATCATCTCGGCCTTGTTCACCTGGTAGGGGAGCGAGGTGATCACGATGCGCATGCGGTCGTTCTTCCACTCCTCGATCTCGGCGTGGCCGCGCACGCAGAGCTGGCCGCGGCCGAGCTTGTACATGGCGATGATGCCGTTGCGTCCGCAGATTTGCGCGCCCGTGGGGAAGTCGGGCCCCTTCACGAACTGCATCAGGTCGTCGATCGTGCAGTCGCGGTGGTCGATGTAGTAGGTAATGCCGTCGCACAGCTCGCCGAGGTTGTGCGGCGGGATGTTGGTGGCCATGCCCACGGCGATGCCGGCGGAGCCGTTGAGGAGGAGGTTGGGGAGCTTCGCGGGGAGGACCGACGGCTCGGTGAGCGTCTCGTCGTAGTTGGGCACCATGTCCACGGTGTCCTTGTCCAGGTCCTCGAGCATCACCTCGGCCGCCTTCTGCATGCGCACCTCGGTGTAACGCATCGCGGCCGGCGGGTCGCCGTCGACGGAGCCGAAGTTGCCGTGTCCGTCCACAAGCGGCATGCGCATCGAGAAGTCCTGCGCCATGCGCACAATCGTGTCGTAGATCGACGAGTCGCCGTGCGGGTGGTACTTGCCCATCACCTCGCCGACGACGTTCGCGGACTTCTTGTGCTTGACCCCTGAGCCGAGGTTCAGGCGGTGCATGCCGAACAGCGACCGGCGGTGCACGGGCTTGAGGCCGTCGCGCACGTCGGGGAGCGCGCGCCCGATGATCACGCTCATCGAGTAGTCGATGTAGTCGCGGCTCATCTCCTCTTCGATGGCCACGTCCTCCAGCGTGCCGGCCACGACCTGCGACTCTTCTGGTTCGAGGTTCTTTTCGGTCTTTTCTTCGTCTGCCATTTATGCGATTCCGTCTAATTTTTCTGTGCGAATATTATACCATATTACGCGCGCGCGCGCAAGGATGCTTCCGGCGATTCCGGGCGATTCACCCGAGGTGAGCGTGGGGGTGGAGATGGAAGAATCGGCGATGGTATCGCCGATAACAGGACACCTCCAGACGGCCACAACAAGCGCATACGGCCGCGACAAGCGCGGCCGCTCCCGTTGTGACGACTGTTCGTTGATCAGGCGAAGACGTGCTGGAAGACCACGCGCTTGTAGAGCACGTCGTGTACGGTGATTGAGAGTTTTCCGTCAATCACCTTGCCTTCGATTACGGTGGGGAACAGGTTCCTGTTCGCGTTGACACCGTTGCAGCCGCCGCCCACGAGATGTGCCCACGGACGCCCCGGCTCCGGCGCGTTGTAGCGGAAGCAGTGCTGGTGCGCACACACGACGAGCTGCACGCCCGCCTTCGCGAGGAGCGGCCCCCAGAGATTCGCGCATGTCCGCTGCCATGACGCCCAGTTGTTCTTGTAGAGTGGCGACTCGTCGTCCGGCGCGATGTCGCCGGGGTTCTGGTCGGGCCGTGGATCGAAGAGCGGAATGTGGCAGAACGCCACCTTGAACTTCGCCTCCTTCACGGCAGGCATCTCGATGGCCTCCGCGAGCCAGCGCGTCTGCAGCTTGCGGTACTCCGCCATGCGGAAGATGCCGGCGAACTTCTTGTTGGAGTCGAGTTTGTCCTCTCCCGTATCCAGACCGATGAGCGCGATGTCGCCCAGGCGCTGCACGAAGTTGCGCCCCAGCTCCGCGTACTTAGGGGCGCGCTCGGTCGGCTCGCGGAACATCATCAGGTCGCAAAGCCTGCGGTTGAAGCGCCCGCGGAAGTCATGGTTGCCGTTGACGAACATGTACGGCGTGTCGGCGGCGTATTCGGGATGCCTCTCGTGCGTGTGGATGAAGATCCCCATCGCCGTCTCAATCGTCTCGGAGGTGTTGGAGGCGTCGCCGTTCCAGATCACCACGGACGGCTTCAGTTCCTCGATCTTCGTCAGCACCTGGTCTAGGACAGGCTTGCGGTCGTGCGTGTCGTTGATTACGCAGAAGGAACCGTCCTGCACACTCGCGCCCAGAGTCTTGAAGGAATGCACCTTCTCGTCCACCTCCGGGCCGAGGTTTGCCATGTCGTATCCGCCCTTGAAGACGATGCGGTCCGCGCCGATGCGGTACCAGTAGCGCGTTGCCGGCTTCAGGCCGCGTATGCGGATGAGCGCGACCTTGTCGTTCACGTCCATCAGGCCCGTGCCGCCGGAGAACACGCGCACTGCGCCGCTCATGTCGGGCGACTGCGACACGTCCACCCAGCCGCTCGCGTCCGCCGTGACGGCGAACGCCACGCCCATCGACGTCTCGGCCGCGTTCTGAAGGACGGGCGCGGACGCGATCAGCTTGCCGGGCTTTACCTTTTTGGCAGGCGGCTCCCCGGAGCGGGACTTCGTCCCAGCAGCAGATTTGTTTTTATCTGCCGCCGCAGCAGCTGACGCCGCTGCGGCGGCAATGCCGCATACGAATCCACGTCTGTTGATCGTAATGCTCATGCGGCCTTACTTCGCCAACGCTGCGGACACGTCGGCGAGAACCTGGCGGAGCGCCTTCGGCACGCGGTGCGCGGTCGTGGACTTCACCGTGGAGTCCTTGGACGGCTTCGCATCGTACTCGTCGTACGAGGCGCCGACCGTGGCGATCTCCTTCTTCCAGCCCTCGACGTCGACCTTGAGGATCTCCTCGAGGTCTTCCTTGACGACGTGGAACTTCGCCTTCTCGTCGTTGTTGGCGAGATCGATATCCTTGGCGAACGGGATGTTGCCGATCGCGGTCTCGTTGGCCTCGACCTGGCCCTCGATACGCTGGCAAATCCACTTGAGGACGCGGCTGTTGTCGCCGAAGCCCGGCCACATGAAGCGGCCGTCGTCGCCCTTGCGGAACCAGTTCACGAAGTAGATCTTCGGGAGCTTCGTCGCGTCGGCGGAGGTGCGCTCCATCTCCAGCCAGTGCTGGAAGTAGTCGGCCACGTTGTAGCCAAAGAACGGAAGCATCGCCATCGGGTCGCGGCGGACCTGGCCGATCTGGTCGGAGATGACGGCGGCGGTGACCTCGGAACCCGCGGCGGAACCCATGAACACGCCGTGCGTCCAGCTCTTTGCCTCGTTCACCAGCGGGATCGTCGACGGACGGCGACCGCCGAAGAGGATCGCGTCAATCGGCACGCCCGTGGGCTTCTTGTTGAAGAGGCCGTTGAAGCCGGCCTTGTCGAGCACCGGGCAGTTCTCCGCCGGAGCCGTGAAGCGGCTGTTCTTGTGGGCAGCGACGTAGCCGGACGCCTTGATCTCGGCCTTCGTCATACCGGGCTTCGGACCCATGCGGTACGGATCGTCCGCACAGACGTAGCACTTGTTGCCCTTCCAGTCAACGCCTTCCTTCGGAGCCTTGATACCCATGTCCTCCCACCAGATGTCGCCATCGGGGGTAAGCACGACGTTCGTGAAAATCGTGCCCTTCTTGCAGCTCTTGAGCGCGTTCGGGTTCGAGTCCATCGAAGTGCCCGGCGCGACGCCGAAGAAGCCGTTCTCGGGGTTGATCGCGTAAAGGCGGCCGTCGTCACCCGGCTTGAGCCACGCAATGTCGTCGCCGATCGTCTGGAGCTTCCAGCCCGGGAGCTTGGGGAGCATCATCGCGAGGTTCGTCTTGCCGCAGGCGGACGGGAACGCCGCCGTGACGTGGTACTGCTTCTTCTCGGGCGAGGTGAGCGTGAGGATGAGCATGTGCTCGGCCATCCAGCCCTGGTCCTTCGCGAGCTTCGACGCGATGCGGAGCGCGAAGCACTTCTTGCCGAGGAGGGCGTTCCCGCCGTAGCCCGAGCCGAACGACCAGATTTCGCCGTCTTCCGGGAACTGCGTGATGAACTTGTCCTCGATCTTCTTCGCGCAGGGCCACGCGACGTCCTTCTGGCCCTTCTTGAGCGGCGCGCCCACGGAGTGGATGCAGCGACGTACGGCGAGTCCGTGATCTCGATGCCGTACTGGGTGATCGGGTTGCCGATCGGGCCCATCGCGAACGGGATCACGTACATCGTGCGGCCCTTCATGCAGCCCTTGTAGCTCTTGGTCATGAGCTTCTTCATCTGGTCAGGGTCCATCCAGTGGTTCGTGGGACCCGCGTCGATCTCCTTCTTCGAGCAGATGAACGTGCGGCCCTCGACGCGCGCCACGTCGCTCTCATGCGAACGGGCGAGGTAGCAGTCCGGGCGCGTCTTCGGGTTCAGCTTGATGAACTGGCCCTTCTTGACCATCATCTCGCAGATCGCGAGGTGCTCCTTCTTCGTGCCCTTCACGACCACGATCTTGTCGGGCGTGCAGATTTTGTTCCACTTGTCAACCCACGCGAAAACCTTCGCGTTGGCGAATTTGGGCGTCTTAGCCATGTCTCGTTTACTCCTTGAAGTTGCCGGGCACACGCCCGGTTGAAAATTGGGTGGTATTATATCGCTTTTCGGCCCGTTTCGCAAGCCGAAAGTGAGCGCAATGCGAAAGTTGTCGCACTTTTCAGCGCGTACCGCCGGCGCGGATCTTGTAGATTTTCGCGCCGATTTCGCGGACGGCCTCGATTGTGTCCCAGTACGGCGTGTCGCACACGTCCGTCCAGCCCACCTGCATGTTCTCCCCGTCGAAGCGGCCGGACGTCGCCTGGTCCGAGAACTGGTGCCAGTGCACGCCCACGATCTGCGGATGCTCAAGCGACGTGCGCACGTACTCCTTGTACGTCTCGGCGCGGTGCTTCTGGTCGCGGAGGAGGATGAGCCCCGGACAGAACGGCCCGCGGTCGAGCGCGCCGAAGTGGAACTCGCCGATCATCACCGGCGCGTCGATTCCCTCCGGCAGCTTGAAGCCGCTCATCTCCTTGCGATAGACGTTGTAGCTCAGCACGTCGCAGTACTTCGCCGCCGCCTTTACCGTGAACGCCGGTGCACTGCCCGCCCAGCGACAGCCAAGATACAACTTGCCGGGGTTCGCGCGTTTCAGCTCCTCGCGGATGATGCGGAAGTAGTTCTCGGCGATCTCGGACGAGAACGCCTCAAGATCGGCCTTCGCGCCTTTGAACGACTTCGGCTCCTTCATCACGCGCAGAAAATCGTCCCAGTCCTTGTACGACATCCCCCACGCGGCGTTGAGCTTGGCGACCGTACCGTACTTCGCCTTGAGCCTATCGCGGAACACGGCCTTGCAAGGCTGGTCGGCGGGCGACTTCAACGTGGAAACCCCGAACGTGTGCGCCGCACCCCAGTGATGTTCGTTGTCGACGAAGAAACCAAAACACCAGGGATCGTCGATTTCGGCCTTGTACACCTCCGTCATACGACGCGCCTCAGCGCGGAACGACGGGTCGAACGGATCGCAGAACTCCCACCAGCCGCCTTTGTGTCCGGCGATCGGACGCGCGTGTATCTCGAAGCGCTCCGTGTAGGGCGTGCGGTCCATGAGGCAGATGCGCTTGTCGGACGAATTGGCGATCGTGTTGCAGCTCCAGCTCCGCAGACGGCGGTGCGCGAGGTCGGCCCACGTCTCGAACCATTTCTCGCCGTACTTCCGGCGGATGTTCGCGGCGGAGAAGTCGTACACCTTGTCGATGCCGCGCTTGCCGTAGTAGGGCCAGAGCAGTTCGTCGCGCGTCTCGTAGAACGCGCCGAACACGGGATCGTCGCGCTTCGGCAGCTCCGCGAACCAGCCGGAACGGTCTCCCGCGGGCGTGGCGAGCGGCGTCATCGCGCTCGACGGCAGCACGCGCACGGGGCCGTGGCTCCACCAGAGGTGTCCGTCGGGATCGACGATCCACCACTTGCCGTTCCACTTCGTCGTGGAGAAGCCGCCCGTCTTCGGCAGCTGCGGACCGTCCGCCCAGCCGCCCCACTTGTCCCAGCCCTCCGAATGGACCTTGTCCGGCCAGTCCTTGTGGCGGAACTGTCCGTACTTGTCGAGGAACGGGAAGAACTCCTTCTCTGAAAGTTTCGTCCACTCCTGCGCGGCACCCGTCGCCAGCGGCTTCGCCTCTTTCTTCGCGACGATGCGCTTCACGCTCCACGTGTGCGGCAGCTTCGGCTGGTTGATGTACAGTGCCACCTGCACGACATCCTTCGGATCGAGCTGCCCGATTCCGGACTGCGGTGCGGACTTGCGGGACTTGTACATCTCGTACGGCACGCCCGCCGCGTACGGGAGCGCCCAGACACGGAGCGGTTTCAATCGTTCGGCGATTGTATTGAGATTCGAATAGGACGAATTCATATTTGTGCCCAGCACGGCGTGTGCCTCGTTTCTGATCGGAAGCTTGTACACCATGCTGCCTTTTTGCTTCCCCGGATCGCCGCCGGGATTGAGGAGCCGCAACGTGTACTTCCCGTTGATGCCGCCGTTCACGAACTCCACCTCAATGCGACCGTAGCGGGAGAGGTCCCATTTGCCGACGATGCAGACGCCGGGGTAGGAATCCGACGGCGCCGTCTTCACGGTCAGCAACCCGTTGGAGAGCGAAAACACCGCGCCGTCCTGCGCGGAGATTCGCGACGCGTCGGCGGTCGCCGCATCAAAAAGAACAATGTCGCCGGATTTGGAACCGGCCACCGTTCTCACCTCGGCCTTCAGGAGATTGCGGCCAAGTTCGCGTCCGCCGTCCTGCGAATAGATGCCGTTGCAGAGCGAATAGCCGAACTCGCAGCAGAGGCTCGCCCAGCAGTTCGGCTGCGCCTCGACCCACTGCCGCGACGTCGCCAGCCCCGCCAGTCGGTCCCGTTCCATCTTGGCCGCGTGGCCCTTGCCGACCGGGATGTCGTTCTTCCCGTCGTATGCAAGCTTACAGCCCTTCGACAATTCCGCCCAGTTCCGCCGGAACTCGTTGACATGCGCGCTGTTCCGCGGATATGGCGTCTCGAACGTAAACGCGCAGTCCTGCTCCGGACAGTTCTTGTGGGAACGGACATGCGGCGAATGGAGATCGTAGAACACGATCCGCTTCCCGTGCGATTCGCGCACAAGCAGCTCCTTCCAGGCCCGCACGGACGTGTAGATGCCCGCAACGTAGTCGCGGTTGTGGTCGTGCGGACGCCGGTTCTTCCCCTGGTCGCCATCCTCCACGCCGTCCTTGTCCATGAACGGCACGAACACGCAATCGGCGTTGTCGCGCACCCATTCGCCTTCCGGCGATCCGGAGAGGATTTCGTCGATGATTCCCTCCATGACCGGATTCGCCGTTGTCTCGCAGGCGTGGTGGCGTGCGGTGTATGCGAACAGCCATTTCGCCTTCCCCTTCCGACACGGGATGCGCAGCAGCTCCGTGTCGCGGCGGCCGCTCTGCGACTTGCAGAGCACGTCGAACTTCACGCCTTCCTTCCCGCGCCAACGCGCGCTCGCCGCATCCCAGTCCTTCTGCAAATACGGAATCGACGTCGCGAAGCGCGTCTCGGTCTCGTCCGCCGCAAAGGTGTAGTCGAACGCGTTCTTCGGCTCATGCCGTTTGCCGTCCGCATTCAACCACCGCCACGTCTTGCCGCCGTCCTTGCTGATCGCTGGGCCGAGAGAGGCAAGGTAGTCGTATCCGTTCTTCGGGAACTGGAAATGGAGCGTCCGCCCTGCCGCGCCGGTGAGCGTGAAGTCCCAGTAGAACCAGTTGCCCTTCGTGTCTCGGAGGTCGGGCCGCAGCACGACGACGTTCGCCGCCTCGTCGATCTTATCGACCTTGACGTTTCCGCCGGGATAGTCCGACCGGATTTCGATCGCCGCATACGCGGTCCCGGCCGCCATCACGGCGGCGACAAAACATGTAAGGATATTTCTTGTTCTCATAGTCCATACCTTTCTTGCGCTGTTGCGTGCATATTGTAAGATTTTTCCTGCCAACCTGTCAATCCCCGTTGGTGGTATTGACTGGGAACGCCGCCATCTTGGCGGCGAAATGGTGGGACGAGCGCCCCACCTCGCCTACTCAACCCTCACGTCAAACCTCAGCCCATTCGGACCAGTTGCGCTACCTTCGCCCTTCCCGTCAGTGACCACGCCAATCACCTTGACCGTGAACTTCTTCAGCTTCCCGCCCTGAATCGCATATACCTTGAACGAACCCTTGAAGATGCCCGTCTTCGGCGTGTACGTGAGCTTCATCGAGGAACGGTTCGTACCCTTCTTGGTGTCGACCACGAGGCTGGATACCTTCGTCTTCTTGTCCTTCGCGTACTTCACGCCCGCAGCCTTCGCAAACGACCACTTCCCGCCCTTCGGGATCACCGGCTCGCCATCCGGCAGCAGCTCCTCGATCGTCCCCTCTGGTAGGGCGCGCTCTCCGAGCGCGCCGTCCACATACACCTTTGCCCCCGACTTGCTCCAGTCACCGCCCACTTTCTTCTCAACCATCACATAATTGCCATTCTTCAGCGTAAAACTTCCATCCGCAGCCATTTCAAACGCCATATCCCCAATCGGCGCCTTGAACGCAAGCGTCACGGGAGGTACGCGCCCCGTCGCGTCCAAAGCGACATTCACCCCCTTAGCCGAGACCTTCTTTGCCTTGCCGTCAATCAACAGCGTGGAATTGCCGGAAATCTTGACGATTCCCTTCTTGCTGACCTTGCCAACCTTGACCTGCATCGTGCCAACTATACTACTATTCCTATTATATAGAGCACCATTCACCACAACAGCCTCCGGCAGAGGCGTGGGCGTGGGCTCAGGGGTAGGTACTGGAGACGGCTCGGGGGTCGGTTCAGGGGTCGGCTCAGGGGTGGGTTCTGGTTCGGGAGTCGGCACTGGGGTGGGCTCGGGAGTGGGCTCAGGTTCTGGAGTCGGCTCGGGGGTATCAAGCGCCGTCCAGTGCGCGTAGAAAGTCACGTTTGTCGTGACGATGGTATCGTCACGCACAGGGCTGCCGCCTGCCGCCTCGGTAAACCAGCCGTCGAACGTGTGGCCATCCCACAATGCCTCTGGCAGTTCACCCACCGCGCAGCCGTTCGTCACAATGGTGGGGCGAGTTGTCCCCAACGAGCCGCCCTGCGCGTCAAATGTGACAGTAAAGATCACCGCATCTTCCGGCTCACGGTCATAATACTCAACTGTCATTTCCTGCCACTTACCATCACTAACGGCATACGTACTATTTCCTCTTGGAAGATACACCACACATGACGAATCAATCTCGTCGAAATAACCCCAAAGAATACCACATGGACAATCACCGCTCATTATCACGTTCGTAATGGAGTCGCAATCGGAGAACGCATCATACCCGATGCTCGTCACGCTGTCGGGGATCGTCAAGCTCGTAAGGGAGTCGCAATCGAAGAACGCTCCATCCCCGATGCGCGTCACGCTGTCGGGGATCGTCACGCTCGTAAGGGAGTCGCAATCGATGAACGCCCCATCCCCGATGCGCGTCACGCCGTCCGGAATCGTCACATCACCATTTACACTAGTATAAGAGTCTTGCCATCCTTAGACAGCAATAGTCCGTTGACCGACTTGTAATTGGCATTCCCCGAATCAACCGATATTGACAACAAACCGCTGCAACCGAAGAACTCATCACCCCCGATTCTCGTCACTGGGTTCCCGATGCTCGTCACGCCGCTGCCAATCGTCACGCTCGTAAGACCGCTGCAACCCTCGAACGCCCCATCCCCGATGCGCGTCACGCTGTCGGGGATCGTCACGCTCGTAAGACCGCTGCAATACGCGAACGCCATATCCCCTATGCTCGTCACGCTGTTCGGGATCGTCACGCTCGTAAGGCCGCTGCACCACGCGAACGCTTCATCCCCGATGCTCGTCACGCCGTCAGGTATCGTCACATCGCCATTGACTCCTTGTATAAGCGTTTTGCCATCCTTAGACAGCAACAGTCCGTTGACCGACTTGTAATTGGCATTCCCAGGATCAACCGATATTGACAACAAACCGCTGCAACGGTAGAAGGCTTCATCCCCGATGCTCGTCACCGAGTCAGGGATCGTCACGTTCGTAAGATCGCTGCAATAGGCGAACGCACCATTCCCGATGCCGCGTATGCCAGTCAGATCCAATTCGCCGACAAACGTCCCCGTTGTTCCAACCGCCCAGCCATCCACCAACTTTACACCGGGAATCGTCGTCGTATCGAAAAGAGACTTACTGCAACCGTAGAACGCATCATCCCCGATGCTCGTCACCGAGTCAGGTATTGTCACGCTCGTAAGGCCGCTACAATACCTAAACGCACCATTCCCAATACCACGTATGCCCGTCAGATCCAGATTGCCGACATGTGAACCCGTGTTCCCAACCACCCAGCCATCAACAAGCTTCACGTCAGGAATTGTCGTCGTATCGAAAAGAGATTCACTGCAACCGGAGAACGCAGAAGACTTGATGCTTATCACGGAGTTCGGTATCGTCACGCTCGTAAGACCGCTGCAACCGGAGAACGCGTAATTCCCGATGCTCGTCACGCCGTCGGGTATCGTCACATCGCCATTGACTCCTTGCATAAGCGTTTTGCCACCCTTAGACAGCAATAGTCCGTTGACCGACTTGTAATTGGCATTCCCCGGATCAACTAATATTGACAACAAACCGCTGCAACCAGAGAACGCATCTTTCCTGATGCTCATCACACCGTTGCCAATCGTCGCGCTCGTAAGATTCGTGCAATCGGAGAACGCATTAGCCCCGATACTCGTCACGCTGTCGGGTATAGTCAAGCTCGTCAGGCCGCTATCATAAAACGTGCCCGTACCGATACTCGTCACAGAGTTTGGGATCGTCACGCTCGTAAGACCGCTGCAATGGGCAAACGCTTCATCCCAGATGCTCGTCACGCAGTCCGGGATCGCAACGCTCGTAAGACCGCTGTAATTCCAGAACGCACAATCCCTAATGCTCGTCACGCCGTTGGGAATCGTCACATCGCCATTGACTCCTTGTATAAGCGTTCTGCCATCCTTAGACAACAACAATCCGTTGACCGACTTGTAATTGGCATTCCCCGAATCAACCGATATTGACAACAAACCGCTGCAACCGGAGAACGCCCCATACCAGATACTCGTCACGCTGTCCGGAATCGCCACGTTCGTAAGACCGCGGCAACCCCAAAACGCCGACTCCCCGATGCTCGTCACGCCGTCGGGGATCGCCACGCTCGTAAGACCGCTGCACCACGCGAACGCTTCATCCCCGATGCGCGTCACGGGCTTGCCGCCGAGCGTGGATGGTATCGTCACGGCACCTGTGGGCTCAGGCGAGATGGCGGCATTAATCACCGCCGTGTCGCCGTTGATTAGGTATGTCCACGTGTAGCCGCCGACCGTCTCCGTATCGGCCCAAGCGCCAAACGCCACGGTAACTGCCGCAGCCAAAATCATAAGTTTTGTTTTCATATTCTCGTTGTTCCTTTCAAATTGGTTCTTTTCGTTTGCGGCTCGGCGGGACGCCTCGCCCCACCACGGCTCGCCAGGATGGACTACCGCGCGGGATCTGCCGTACATGGCGTATCATTTGTGGAAATGATACCACATTCCCCTGTCCAAAGCAAGCGGGGGCGCTTCCGCGAAACGTGCAAGCGATTGCTTGCCCGCGCCAGCTTTGGATAGGGTACTCAGACCATCCGCGATTACTCCATAGAAGCCGTTACCTGAAAGGGGGACGGATTTCCCAGTCTATGGACAAGTTCCTACTCCTCTGTGGAGGGATTGCTTTTAGCCTGTGGACAGGATGCGTCTAGTGCGTGGACAGGAGGCACCTAGTGCGTGGACAGGAGGTGTCTAGTGCGTGGACAAGAGGCGTCTAGTGCGTGGACAGGCATTACAAATGACGCCATTTCTATGTATATTTGGCGTCATTTCATGTTCAAAATGGGCGCATTTCTATAGTGTTTTGGCGTCATTTCTCACCAATGGCCACGGTCCATGGTGCATTTGTTCATGCAAGAAGGCGGAGCTGGACGTGTAAGAAAACCCTTTTGTACACGCATGACGCGCATTTTGCAAATCATTTTGCACGACATTTCGTAGTTGTTGCACGATTCGCGGATGCGCCCTGAAGATTTGGGGCAATTGCCACTGCCAACGGCGTGTGCGCAAGCCCTTCGGCTCCACGAAGGCCCATCGCCAATGGTCCAGAAATGATCTGCCTTTGGTGTGTGCGACCGCAGTTCAGCAGTGCGCGCCCTGTCGCACACCAACGGTGAGATTATGCTCCGCATAAGGCAAACGCGAAGCAAAAACGGCGCGGCACAGGAATGGCTGAGGAAAGGATCGAGCAAAGCACCTGCCTTTCACACGCCTTTCCCCCACTTATCCACCGCATACCCACCACGTTTCCACCGCACCATGGAGGCTAAGCGCGGTTGATGTACGGAAAATAAGTGGTGAGCGGAGGGACACTTCAACGTTATGTGGAACATTCCAATGCTAATCACGTTCTTTTTCTAGTAATACTGCATGATGACGGTCTTGGCAGGTTCACGGAAAATTCACATTGGATTCACCATGGATTCACCAACAATTCACCATTGTTCACAAATCTCAATTGCCACAATTGTTCACAAATCACAAATATCAATTTCGGAGTGGTGGAGGCCTCTCCTATTTGTATTGGTGGCAATGGTGGCATTTGTGAACAATTGAGATTTGTCAACAATCGCAATTGTGCCGACAAGTGTGCTAGTAATTGTTGGGCAGCGACTTATGAGGTCTGTATGGGGGATTTAAGAGACCTAGACGGGGGAATTAAGAGACCTATATCTGACGATTGAACCATACGTTCGACCCGTATAGTCATAGGCAGGGATTGCTCGTCGCGCGGAGGCCAGAAGTACGGGAAGCTCGTATTGCACGGGATGCCATGCCCCGAGTACCGGTCGAGCGCGACCTTGAGTCTCGCGTTTTGCCGTTGCAAGCGAGCCCCCCCCCCCCCCCCCCCCCCCCCCCCCCCCCCCCCCGCCCGCCCGACTCTACAGCGTCCATGACCGCCGCCTTGATCTCGTCGGCACGTGCAGCCTTCATCCATGATGGATGGTACGGACACTTCCGCACATCTGTGCCGAAGAGCTTGGCCGTGAACGCAAGCCCCTGGAGGTACTCTCCTTCGCGGTTGAAGTGGAAGTCGGGCTTCGTGAAAAGCGCGTTGCGGTTAAGGACGAACTCGGCCGCTGTACCTACGGGGATAACGTCCAGACCGTGTTTCGCGGCAAACGCGGCGTATGCGCCATGAAGGCGTGCATACATTTCGGCCTGGTCGAATCCGAACTTCTTCAGCCGCTTATCCCAGGGAGGATAGCTCCATGTCTCCTGCACAACAATCTTCGCCTGCGGCGCGAGTTCGCGGATCTTCGCAACGAGGCTATCGCCGAACGGATGATAAGTCGCGGGCTTCCAGCTGAAGTGACTCGCCTGTTGGATCGTCACGACGTCCCATTTGTCGAGAACGAGCGCGTCGGGGATGTTGGCCTTTCCCTTCACGACCACTTTCACGCCGTCCGTGATACGGTCGAAGCGGTATGGCTTGAACGCCGCGTTCGTTGATGTGACGACGTTTTTCCAGTGGCGTTCGAGCGAGCATCCGCCGATGTAGAGAGAGGCAAGGTCGAGCTTGAGCCCCATGGACTTCGCGACATGCGGCATCTGCTTCAGGTTGCAGATCGAGAAGCTGTTCCCGATCATCAGCACCTTGAGGGACTTTTCAGGATTGCCGACGTCCTTGCCACTGTCGGAAGCTGCAAAGACGGACGACACTGCGGCGAGAACCGCAAGTATTAGCACTTTTTTCTTCATATATATGACAATCCTCCTCTATTACTATTTTTAAAAAGTGGTCGGGGCGGCGACATCTGAACCGTAGAGATTCTACTGCGCTTGAACGGTCAGCGGATACCGAACTTCGCCCAAACCGAAAAGGATTATAGCATTTCCCTCCCTCCGGGTCAATATGCACAAAAAACATAACAGGACTCCGAAGAGAAGGAAACCGGGGGTTACGCCACCTTGCGGACGTCAAATGGGACCTTGACGTTCAGCACCAGGTGATAGGGCGCGATGGTGTTTGGAATCTTCTCGGCGTCGCGGCGGAGCGCAGCCGGGTTGTCCGCAAGGCGGAAT
>CACWIW010000246.1 GCA_902761035.1 uncultured bacterium
CATGGTGTTGCGATATCCGTCATGCTTCGACGCTGAATTCCGCGCTTCGTTTACAGGGCAGCCAGCGTCGGGAAAGCTTGCCGACATTGTCAACAAGGCTCGCCGTTCCGGTATCCCCCTGTACCTCATCATCGACGAGTACGACAACTTCACGAACCAGATGATCCGCGCGGAGGGGGTGACGGATTACCGTAAGATCACGCACGGCGCAGGGTTCTACCGCAACTGGTTCAAGAAGTTCAAGGGCGAGTTCGACCGCATATTCATGACGGGAGTTTCACCCGTCACGCTGGACGACCTCACAAGCGGATTCAACATCGCGACGAATCTCTCCCTTGATGCCGACTGTAACGCCACGCTCGGATTCTCGACAGAGGAGGCCGTGAAGATTTTCTCCGACTTCAAGGGAACAGGCAAGTTCGTGCGCGGAGACCCGGCGGCGATTGTCGAGTCCATCAAGCCGTGGTACGATGGGTACTGCTTCGCCGAAGAGAAGGTGGGTGCCGAGTGCGTGTTCAACTCAGACATGACGCTTTACTACCTCAAGAGCCTTGTCGAGAAGGGCGAACCGCCGAAGAACATGGTTGACGCCAACATCAAGACGGACTACGACAAGCTCAAGACGATCTCCGACCTCCAGCGCACCGTGTTCAAGATGGAGCCACTTGAGGCTCTGCCGATGACGGAGCAGGTGGTCGCCAAAGGCGGCGTCCAGTTCTCACTCGTGGAGTCATTCCCCGCAGAGGCGATCGTCAAGCCAGAGAATTTCCGGTCGCTCTTCTTTTATTACGGGCTTCTCTCGATGACTGGCTGGAAGACGGGGCGTCCGGTTTTTGGAGTTCCGAACAACTGCGTGGAGAAGCAGATCTACGGATACCTCCGCGACAGGTACTTCCCGCCGTCAAAGAGCTTCCTCGACTGGGACGATGCCGCTTTCGCCTTCGCCTACGATGGGAAGTGGCGGGAGTTCTTCGATCTTGTCTCCAAGAACTTCGCCGAGACGACGCCGATACGCGGCGGCATTGACGGCGAGGTACGCATGCAAGGGTACTTCCAGTGCGAGATGGGACACCTGCCGCAGTTCATCACGTGCCCGGAGCTGGAGATGTCGCACGGCAACTGCGACTTCTTCCTCTTCCCGGAGCGTCACTACTACGGGGACGTGCCGCACAGCTACATCGTCGAGTTCAAGTACCTCAAGAAGGGCGCGAAGAAAACGGAACTGGATGCGCAGCGCAAGGAAGGCATCGCACAGCTGAAGACGTACGCGAAAGACAAGAAAATCCCCGCGCTTGCGAAGGATACGACCCTGCATCTCATTCTCGTCCAGTACCGCGGTCCCAAGATGACCAATTGCGAGCTCGTTGGCGAGAAGAGATTCTAATGGTGAATGGCGAATGACCTACGCAACCATCAACGCGTATGGATGGTCGGACATGAAAAGCATACTTCTTGCGATTTTTGTTGTCGGTGCATTCGTGACGGTTGGCGGCGTGGCGGCGCCGGATGCCGTGGCGCTTGACGCTGTGCGGGAGGAGGTGCGCACGCTTCTTGCCGACGACTTCAGGGCGTTGAATGAAGGTCGGATGACCATTCTGGATGTTGCGGACCATGTGTCCGACTTGGCGGCGGCGTCCAATTCCGCCGCGAGACTGCGCATACTTCAGGAAGGGGCGTTCAATCTCTACAGGGAGTCCAATGCGCTCGGTCGAGCGGCGGAACGGCGCGTACCGTTCTGGATCAACCTCGGCACCGACGCGGAATTCGAGTTCGCGGCGTGTCCCGCCGGCTCTTTCACGATGGGCTGCGATGGCGAGCGCAGTGATCCGCAATTTCGCCACAGGGTCAATCTGCCGCGTCCGTTCTGGATTGCGAAATATCAGACCACAAAACGGCTCTACAACACCTTCCGCAGAATCAATTCCATGACCGATGAGGAAAAGCTCTACGGTGGCATGGATGTTCCGCATGGCGGATTGTCTCGCAGGGACATGGAAGATTTCTGCGCATTCCTCACAAGCCGCAACAAAGACCGTCTGCCGAAAGGGTATGTGTTCCGTCTTCCCACGGACGCCGAATGGGAATACGCCTTGAACGCGAACTGCAACGCCCCCGCCGATCCTTACGTGCGGTTCAAGGGCGGCGATGCGTCGGTGGCGGAGGAAATCTCTGTTTCGTGGAACATGGTGAATGAACGCCGTGCAGCGCACGGTTTTGATCCAATTCTCCCCGCCAAGAAGGGGCAGGGCACGGTGTTCGCCGTCGGCACGAGGCCTCCAAACGCCTGGGGCATCTACGATATGCTCGGAAACGGACAGGAATACGTACTCGACACCATCCCTCCCGATTCCATCCAACGGCCTTATGGCGAGGGCGTGTTTGACAGTGGTTCATACGATTTCGGATATGCGGACGAGGAGACTGAGCCGTTGCGCCATGTCAACGATGCAAACGGTCTTGTCATAACGCGCGGAGGCGTGCGCTATCGACGTTTTGACGCAAGCTGGTACGGGCGAACCGTCGTCGCGCCTAGTTCTCATTGGAATGGACATTACGTCTTCCGCATCGCGCTTGCGCCTGACATCCTTGGCGAACGGGAAGGGGTGTCCGCGAAATGACGCTTGCGGCAGGAGACATCATCGGCGGATACCTCGTGGTGCGTTTGCTCGGCACGGGCGGCATGGGTACGGTCTATGAGGTGGAGCGCGTGGACGGCGGCGGACGGTATGCGCTGAAGGCGTTCACCCGCGACCATGGAGACGTTGCGGCTCTCCGGCGGCGTTTCCAGACCGAAGGCAAGGCCCTCCAGCTTCTGCGGCATCCGAATCTCCTGCGCGTCCATGAGCTTGGCGAAGACGCGGCGAGCGAGTTGCTCTATTTCGTCATGGATCTGGTTTTGGACGCCGAAGGGGAGGCGCGCTCGCTTGCGGATATCGAACCGGGATCCGTCGACGAGTCACAACTCACGCGCTGGTATGGGCAGCTCAAGTCCGCGCTTGACTACATCCACGCCGCTGGCATAGTCCATCGCGACGTCAAGCCGAGCAACATCCTGATCAACGCGGACGGCGATGCCGTCCTGGGCGACTTCGGCATTTCGCGTTTCACCGATGGCGAACTCCGCCGGAAACTGGACGCCGAGACGACCATGGATTCCGTGGACGCGGACGCGCGCACCGTCATGGGCTCCGTCATGTACCTAGCTCCGGAAGCGCGGCGAGGCGAAAAGGCGACGCCTTCTGCGGACGCCTACGCGCTTGGTGTCACGTTCTACCGCCTGCTTACGGGAATCTGGTACGAACCGGGACCCGTCGCGGACGGACTGCTCGCCGAATTCGGCCGCAGATGGTCCTGTGCCTTAAAACGGCTTCTTTCCGCCGAACCGACGGCGCGTCTGCCCATTCCGTCTGTGGAGCCCGGACGTACTTCCCCTTGGAGATGGTGGTACATTGTGGCCACCAGCGTGACCCTGATGGTTGCAGTCGCCATCGCGGCATGGCGATTTATCCCCCTTTCGCCGTCAACGGTAGGGACGGCGCCCCGCGCCGTCCGCGGCGGTCGCAGGGCGACCGTCCAATCGGCGACCGTCCTACCGAAATACACATTCGATCAATTCTTTCCCCGGCATACGGAACAACCGCCGAAATGAGCAATTTCCCCGAAACCTCCACAACGCTCCTTGCGCGGCTGGCCGAACGCGAGACGGGCATCGACCAGTCCGCCTGGCGGATCTTCTTTGACCGCTATCAACCGGTGATGGTGGAGTACGCACGGATGAAGGGCGCGGGCGACGATGCGGAGGATGTCGTGCAGGAGGTGTTTGCGAGTCTCGCCAAGGTGTTCAAGGCGGGGCGCTATGTGCGTGATAAGGGGCGTTTTAGGAACTATCTCGCCAAAATGCTTCGAAATGAACTCGTCAGCCGCCTACGGCGCGAACAGGTGCGTCCGGAGGGGAACAGCGTCAATCTTGCCGCAGTCAATGTAGTTGAAAACGAGGAATTGCGGATCGAGCCTTCTTTTTCTGAAATGGAGGCGGATGATGCTACATGGGAGCTTGCGAGGCAGCGTGCGGCGGTTGAGCACATCCTGTCCAAGACGGCGCTTTCGGAGCAGTCGCGTCGGATCTACCGCGAACTGATGGAGACTGGCGAAAGCTGTGCGGCGGTAGCCCGCCGCCTCGGCCTACCGGCCGCGACCGTCCGCCAGGTTAAATCGCGCGTCACGCGCATGATCGCTGCATTCAAAAAAGCGACATAGGCGATTTCACTGTCACACTTCCATCGTTCTTTGCGTATAAGTAATTTGTGGCTTGTATGCCCCAAGGGAATGTGGTAGGCTACTACTGCTTTCTTTTCCCACAAGACAGTAACCAAATGGAGGTGAAAAATGAGTTTCTTTGAAACGCTTAGGCTGAATTACATGCGGGCCTCGTATTTGCAGGCGCAGGCAGAGGGCAAGCTTCCTCAGTGGTTTATGAGGCAGTTCTTGTTCTGGGTGCTCCGCTTATTGCTTACGTTGCTGGTAGTCTTCCCAATTAAGTTCCTGCTGGTTGTGCCGATTAAGCTTATTTGGAAGTATTCTGGCAGGAAGGACGGAATGGAATGTGATGGCTTGACACATTTTATTAGATTCGCGCTGTTCGTATTCATGTATATTTGCGTTTTGGCTGGTATTGTGTATGCTGTTTTCAATGTGCACAAGTGATAAAATCTGACAACTACAGCAAAGCAGTGATTGATCAAGTTATACGGAATAACTGCAAAGAAAGGCTTTGATAATGAACGGTTTGAATCGTCCGACGGCAAACATGGGAGTGATACGCGGCATTTGCCTGTTCGTGTGTTCGCCATCATTGGCAATCGCATTGGGCATCTGGGTTGGTTATAATCACGGG
>CACWIW010000247.1 GCA_902761035.1 uncultured bacterium
CCGGTGTCGTGGGAGGACGTATAGGTTCCATCCGTGCGGCGCATGCGGTAACCAAGAAACAAGTCAGCTGTCGTGAGCACGTAGCAGCGCTGGATTGCCGTTCCGTAGATGACGCCGTCATTCTCCGTGAGCTCGGCGACAACGCACTTGACATACCCGTCGTCATACGCCTGGAACTCGACGATGATCGACGTCACGTCCCCTTGCGCGTTCCTCGTGATGTTTCTGTTGTAGCCATAGATTTCGTCGATGGACGGCATCATCGCAGAGCCCGCAGTATGGGCGGCGAACGTAGCGTCGGCAAGGTCGTTCAGCGTGAGGGGATGCTCCGGGTCTCCGCTCGTCCAGAGCGGTACCGTCGACGTTGGCAAAAAGCCCGGATAACCGCGCAGTCCGTAGAGGTCGTAGTTGCCGCTCGATTGCTTGAGCGATATGCCTCCGTTTGCGTCCATTGCGAAGAACTGCGTGAAACGGTCACTGTTGCTGTTCCTGTACCGGCTGGCGTATTTCTTGACGAACACGCCGCCCGTTCCGTTCGTGAACTCGACGATGACGGCCTTCGTGTGGGCATTCGCGCCGGTATTGTCCCAGATCGCGAACTGCGTGACGATCTTGTCCGCATGGCCATTGGCATCGCGGTGGATGGCCTTTCGCGCATCCATCGTCGAGGCCGGATGCGAGACCGCGCCGCTTTTGACGTATCCGGTGAACACGTAGTTTGTGATGTCGTCAAGCGTGATGTCTGGGAAGGCGAGCGTGGCGGTGGTCGTCACCATCGTGCTGGATCCCGGATTGGCTTCGTTGTACGTGCCGTACACGAGCTCGCCGCTCTCGGCCGAGTATTTGGTCGTCGCCGCCTGCATCGTAGAGGCTATCGCCACAACGCAGATCACCGCCGCGAAAGTCATCCTGTTTCTTATGCTCATTGCTGTTTCTCCTTTTGTTTAAGGATTAAAAGGCTGCGCCCAAAACGTGCAAGATAGCACGACGCGGCATCGTTACCGATGCCGTTCCATGCCTTCGTCCTGCCGTCATTTGCGATTTGCTGATCAAAGTCATTGGCCTCCCCATGGAAGACGGTAGTATGTTAGCACATCCTTCCGTGATTCGTCAATCCCCCGGCGGCGTTTTGCGGCCATCTTGGCGGCGGAACGGTGGGGCGAGCCGTCCCCGGCGAGCCGCTGTGATTCCGCGCCGTAATATTACGGCACGGGCTGCGATATTACGCTGCGGAACGAGGTGGGTTTCGTTTTAGATTTAGCTTTTGTTTTTGTCCGTGTAGAACATGTAGAACGTGTAATTCATGCTGCCGCATTGTGAACGGTTTGCGGCAATAAACATTCCTTTTGCCAAAACTGGCCGTTCCGCGCCGTGATATCACGGCGCGGAACGGGTGGATGTAGCGGCGGAACGTTAACCGCGAGACTTGGACGCCGCCGGAATGCCCACAGATGTTACTGGTGCCGTCACCGTCTTGCCACGCCATTACTCCGCATCGCCTTCACCATCTGTGTCTGGTGCAGAGAGGCGCTTGATGATTGCACGGGCGGTAAACTCCTTTATCTCGCGATGGCGCGGCACGGGCTGGCAGTCACCCGTTATCACATTTCGATAGAAGTCATGCTTTCCGATCGTGCGAACCAGTACACACCCCTCTGCGATAATACGAGCGATAAGATCGCGACGCTTCATGCGAACTCCATCACGCCTGAACAGCATGGAACGGCAGATGGTATCTCCCCCTCAGACACCATGACGTTTATGCCGTTGCGAAGATCACGGAGCATATACTGCAGTTCATCAAGGGTGTCACCCTCCGTCAGATAATCCGGGTAATCGTTCCAATATCCGATAAATCCACCTTCCTTTGCGGGCCAGTATGTGTAAGGAATGTTCATCTTCTGTTTATCCTTTCGCGGATATTATACCATATTTCCGCGCAGACGTGTTGGATGAAAGAAACGAACACGCCCAGCGCGCTTGGCGACGGAACGTTGACTGCGTGACTTGGATGCCGTCGGAATGACCACAGATGTTACTATGCAAACCAGGGGCCGACCACCGGGCGGCCCGGAGCGGATGCGGCGGCGGAATGGTGGGGCGAGCCGTCCCGGCGAGCCGCCCGCACCCGCTGGTACAACGCGCTGCCAGCGCGTTGCCGTGGGCTACTTGACGAGGATCATGAAGCCAGTGCGGATATAGATGCCGTCGTCCTTCTTGACGATGCGGTACTTCCTTCCGGCGTCCTCCTCGCTGCGAACGAACGTGAGCGTGTCGAGGTTCGTCGGCGCGGTCGTCCATCCGACGATCTTCGAAGGATGTCTGCTCGTACCGAGCTTCAGCGCGATCGTCGCGTTGTCGGCGAAGGAAATCGTGCGGCCAGCTTGCGTGCCGTCCAGACTGAACGCCCCAGTGTTCTCCGAAAGGTCGAGCGTCGCGCCGTCTGCAAGCCGGATGTTCGGAAAGTCCGGCAAAAGACACTTGAGCGTGCCGCTGACGTAGAGCGTCTTGGTGTCGTAATGCGTCGCGTCGGGATCGGCGAACGTGAGATTGCGGATGCCGGTGACATCGGCTAACATGCGGCACGTCTTGAGCGTCAAGTCAACGCCGGTCGCGTCAGTGTTGCCGTCGATGAAACAAACGTAGCGCATGTCTCCCGTTTCTTCGGACACCTTGATCGATCCGTTCGTGATCGTACATTTCTCGATGTAGAAGTGGTCGCCGGATAACTTGATGTCAAGTTCGTGTCCGCCGAGGTTCATGCGCGACTGCTCGAGGATTCCGTTCTCGTACGCACGCATCGCGTATGAATTCGTCAGCGCGAAAAGCGAGTCCTTCGAGAGTAGCACAGTTCCGAGATGCGACTCGGCGGAATCGTGAGCGGCGCGCCCGCCGGAGTTCACGAACGTGCCGCCGTCCATCACAAGAGGATACTTTCCGTACGCCCTCTGTTCGTTGACGTCGAACGTCGCGCCTTCGCGAACGATTATCTGCGGCACGCGCCCGAAATAGACGTCGTTGATGTTGCTCGACCGCACGGTCGATGTCTCGTACTGGCGGAACTGGAGCGTCCAGTCGCCCGGCTCCGTAATCTCGACGACCTTGCCGTGATAGCGGAAACTGTCGTTGTCCGCCGTCACGGACATGACGTGGTTCGTTTCGCCGTTGTGTATCAGCAGCACATGGAACGGTTCGTTGCGCCTGCCCGAGTTCGCGCATACTGAGCATGTGAACCACAGCGCATACGCGCCGGGATCGTCGATGTGCATCGTCTGCTCGAACCAGGCATCACCGCCATTTGCCATCGTGCGCAGATATGCAGCGTATTTGCCGACAAAAGAGCCCGTACCCGCCCATGTGCCATTGTCGGTCGAGAGCCCCACATTCTTGCCATCGCACGTCCAGTGCGGATTCTCCGTCCATTCCGTAGAACTCGCATACTGGTAGCTTCCACTTATGCTCCCCTCGTCGAACGATCCGTTCCGCAGAAGGTTGTTTTCCTCCAGCACGGGCGCGAACACCACGTCGTCGATGCTATTCGCAAGAACCTTGTTCCCTGCGTCCTGATAGAACTGGAGCGTGTATTCGCCCGCCTCTGTGATTTCAACGCGGCGGCTGAAACTCTGGCGCGCCGCGCTGGTAACGGCGCCTAGATTGACGGTCATATTCGTCGCGCCACCATGGATGAGATACGCCCGCAGCGTCGCACCCTTGCGGCTGTTGTTGGGAACGGCCATGTATGCAAACGAGAACCGGTATTGGCCGGGATCGGCAATGCGGAACGTCTGCTCGGCGTGCGCCGGACCAATCGTCGCATCAGCTCCATTCGACCGCAGGTACATCGCGTACTTGCCGATGTCGTAGCCAGTATTGACCCAGGTGCCGTTTGCCGTCGAGATTCCCGCATTGTGCCCGTCGCACGTCCACCCGGGATTCTCCGGCCATTTCGTTGAGAAGGCGTACATGTAAGTTGACCCGTTCGTGATCGAGCCGGCGTCAAACGACCCATTGAAGAGAAGGTTGTCGTTGCAAAGGCCGAACGGCTGAAAGCTGCCGAATGTGCCTGCCTTCAGGACTCCGCCCTCAACGTCCGTGCCGCCGGCGTATATCTGCTTGTGCTGCGACGCGACGAACGTGCCTTCGCCAGCCTTCACGAACTTTACGTTCCCTGCGATGCTGACGGCGTCGTTTTCAACAGTCGCGCCTGCCGCGACGTTCATGCGCAGCTCCGAAAGCGTCGTCGAGGTGTTCACGATACGTCCGCCCTCGCCCGCATATACGCCGTCACTCGTGAACGTACCGGCGGCTGGCGGAAGGAACGTGCCGGAGACGAGATTGTACATGCCGATCACGTCGTCCGATTCGTCCGCCGTGCCCTTCGTGTCCTTTGCGGGGACGATAAGGCACTTCAGCGTGCCGTCCCTGCCGTTCACCTTGAACCAGTAGAAGTTGCCCTTGCAACGATAATTCGAGTTCTCCGTGAACGTCGTACCGGAGTCGTCGTATTGGCCTCCCGAAAGGAGCGCGAACGGACCCGGCGGCGCGGCGACCGGATCGGCCGTAAAAGTTGTGCCCACGTTGGTGCCTTCCGCCGGAACCCTGGCGGCGGCGCTGCCGCCGCCGTTCATGACGATGAGATAGTCCTTGCCGCCCGTGAGTGAAAGGTTCGCGGACTTCTGGGTTCCGCCATGGTCGATGCGGACGTTTGTCGTGGTACTATTGTTCCTCAACATAGAGAACGACTGCTTACTACCGTCGAGACGCGTGCAGAAGAGGAACTGGTATATCCCAAGTTTGCCAGTTTGTTCTGCCCCAAGACCCCTCCAGACCCCGTGTTTACGGGCTTTTTCGCATGTCTGCGCCATAATTTTTATGTGACAACAATT
>CACWIW010000248.1 GCA_902761035.1 uncultured bacterium
GAGCGTGAAGCCAATGCCCGCGCCAAGTCCGTCGGCGAGCGAGTCTATCACGCCGTTCTTGCAGGCGAACGCCTCGGCGCGGCCGAGGATGATGCAGTTAACTACGATCAGCGGGATAAAGATGCCTAGCGATTCGGAGAGCGCCGGGAGATACGCCTGCATGAGCAGGTCGACCGCCGTCACGAACGTGGCGATGATCACGATGTAGCATGGAATATGCACGGCGGCGGGAATCACCTTGCGCAGCGCCGAGACGAGCCCGTTCGAGCAAATAAGCACGAACGACGCCGCCAAGCCCATGCCAAGCGCGTTCTCAAGCGACGTCGTGACCGCGAGCGTGGGGCAGAGCCCCAGCACCAGACGAAACGTCGGGTTGTTCTTGAAGATACCAGACCAGAATGCAATCCAAGTTTTCATGGCGCATAGTATATCAAAAATTCGCCCCCTCCGTCCCCCTTCATCCCTATTTTTTCATTTTACACTTTACATTCGCTTCCGCCACCAGGCGAGATACTCCACGTTGCCCTTCTCGCGGCCGCGGATCGGGGACTCCGCGACGCCCAAGAGCGCAAGGCCGAGCGTCTCCTGACCGAAGCGCGAGATGTCGTCCACCACGCGCTGGCGCACCTCGGGATCCTTCACCACGCCGCCGGGGGCCTGTCCCCGCCCAGCCTCAAACTGCGGCTTGATGAGCGAGATGATCTCACCGCCAGGCAGAAGGACCTCCACCATCGGCGGCAGGATGAGCTTGAGGGAGATGAAGCTCACGTCCGTCACGGCGCGCGCCGGGCGTTCGGGCAGGTCTTCCACGGTGAGATTGCGAGCATTGAAGTTCTCGCGCACCCACACGCGCGGGTCGACGCGGAGTTTGTAGGCGAGCTGGTTCGTCCCAACGTCCACGGCCATCACGCGCGTTGCGCCGTGCTGGAGGAGACAGTCGGTGAAACCGCCAGTCGAACTGCCCACGTCAAGGCACACGAGACCGTCCACGGTCCATCCCGGAAAAGCCGCGAAGGCCCCTTCCAGTTTCTCGCCGCCTCGCGAGACGAAACGCGGCGGAGCCTCCACCTCCACGGACGTGTCGTCCGGCAGCAGCCGTGCGGCCTTGCGCTCGACCTGCCCCGCCACGCGCACCTTCCCCTCGAGGATTAGCGCCTGCGCGACCGTGCGCGATGCGGCGAGCCCGCGCACAACGAGCAGCTGGTCGAGGCGAGTCTTCATCACTTGAGGTTCTTGATCTTGCGGATCGTGTCGCGACGGATCGTCCGCTCCACGCCGGGCTTGATCTCGATTACAATCTGATCGGCGTTCGTCTTGTCCTGCACGAGCGCGCCGCGCACGGGCGCGCCGTTGATCGTCTCGACCTCGGTGTCGGCCATGAAGTTGCGCCTGAGCGTAAAGGGCAACTGCTTCGTCTCCTTTGCGGCCACCACGACCTTGCGCGACTGGTCGAAGTAACCGTCGAGATGGACCAGGACCGCGTGCTCTCCGGCCGGGACGTTCTCTATCATCAAGACTTCTGACTTGCCGGAATCCCCCTGGGGACGGGTGGTGCCGACGGCCTTGCCGTCTAGGGACACCTTCGCTCCAGCCGGCGAAGAGACTACCTCGATTCGTCCAAGGACGCTCTCCAGCGTAAATCTCTCGGTCGTGTCGCCGCCGTTGGCGAGCTGCACCATGCGCGAGACCGGCGCATATCCGGAAAGCTCGATGCGGATCACGTGTTCACCAGGAGTGGCCGAGATGATCGTCACCGGGGAGAGCCCCTGGTAACTGTCGTCCAGAACCACCTTTGCCTTGTCGGGTTCTGTCACGATTGAGAGACGCGCAGGACTCCCCGCCATCTTTACCGCTACCGGGCGCCGTTCGCCAGCCGACATGCCGACCGACTGTTCGATGTCCTGGTAACCCTCCAGACGGAACGTCAGCACCGCACCGCCGCGCGGCACCATCACCTCCACAGGCGTCTTGCCACGCTCGATGCCGTTCAAGAGGACGGTTGCGCCGGCGGGCTCTGACGTGCAGTACGCGATTCCGGAGTCCAGCACCAGCGACTCTTCACGCACAATGGGCGTGCGATCCGTCATGCTAACCTCCACGCGCTTCTTCTGGTAACCGTTGAGCGACAGCTCAAGCGTATGGACTGGGCCGCAAGGCAAGGAAGTAATAAGCAGGGGTGTGGTACCAAGCGCGTTTCCTCGGCACGTCACAGAGGTGCCGGCCGGTTTCGTCTTCACCAGCACGATACCGCGCAGAGGTTCGAGGTCCACGGCCTTAGTCCTGAAGCTGTTCGCCTCGTCCAGGCGCACGTATGCGTCGAACGGACGACAGAACGGCGCCTCCACATGAAGCAAGTGCCGCCCCTCGTCGAGCGGCGTAACGGAACACGCGGAGTCGCCGCGCAGCGTTCCTCGGAACGTGCCGTCCACGTAGACCTTAGCGCCTTCAGGACGTCCGGTAACGTCCAGACGCATCGACATCGGCTTCGCCCCCGTCAGCGCCGCCACGACGCCAGCCAGCAACGCGCACTTCAACAACATTCCTTTCATCGTTCCACCGCCTTTCACCGCTTTGCCTTCATCCGCGCCTCGACTTCAAGGAGCTTGCGCGACGCTTCTTTGTTGCGCTCGTCATTCGGGTCGTTGACCAACTCCAGCAGAACGTGCAGCTCGTACTTGGCCTGTTCCCAGTTCTGCGTGCCGATCGCCTGGTCGGCGTTGCCGCGGTGCAGCATGTAGACGCGGTCAAGCTCCTCCTTCACCATCTTTCGCAGCGAGCATGTCTCCTCGTAGTCCGCCGGCTTCGGGTCGACGGTCTTGAGGTAGTGTATCGCCTCGTCGTACTTGCGCATTGCCTCGGCAATGTTCCCGAAACCGGACTCGCGCTCGGCCCACTTCGCGTCTGCCACGCGACGCGCCTCCGCGCTCAGTTCCTTGAGCTTGGCCACGGGCATGTGGATGGCGTGCAGGCCGAGTTCGCTGTCTGCAAACGCCTCCAGCTTCAGGCGCATGTCCTGAAACGCCTCCGGCTCGACTTTGTTCTCGACCGAGATGTCCAGCACGCGCTTCGTGCTGATTGCATGAAGCGAGAAGCTCTGCAGCGAGCCGGGTTCGGTCGGGTTGCCCACATGCTCCGGAGCGAGGAGGTGGAGTTCTGGGGAAGAGAAGATGTTTGCTAGACGCTTGCGCGCATCGTCCGATAGCTCCACCATCTCCCTCACGTGCCGTTTTGCATCCGGCACGTCGTCCACCTCTACGCGCATCGACTTCCCGTCGTACGCAAGGGCGTATCGGTAGGCGGAGCGCGTATCGGCCTTCACCTTCTCGAAGGAAAAGGAGACGAGGTCATCCGCCTCCACGGGCAACGGCGCAGTCGCCGCCGTTTCCGGTTCGGTGCCGACCGGAATGAGGAACAGCGCTGCGGCCGCACCGGCGAACGCGAGCGCCACGCCCCAGAGAAAGAACCTCCGCCCCGACTGCGGCCGTGTCTCCGCAGCCTCTTCCTGGAGCTTCTCCCCGCCGCTCAGTCCGAGGTCTATTGTGGGCATCGCCGCCTCCCCCACGGGCACGGGCTCCGGAACCGGACCGCTATCGCCCTTAGCCACGACCTGGAGCACGGAGTCGCCAACGAACACCTTGTCTCCCGACTTGAGCCGATGGGAGTCAGCTCCCAGCTGCTCGTCGTTCACGACGGTCCCGTTGGCACTGGCCAGATCCGTCACCCACAACGCGCCGTCACGCGCCTCGAAGAGACAGTGCGTACGCGAGAGCGCGGGGTCCGGTATGGATATCTCGCAGGCTGAGAGCCGTCCAAGCCGCAGGCCCTCGGCGGGCACGACGAAGCTACGGCCTTTCAACGGGCCTTCAGTAACCTGGATTTCAAATTCTTGGCTCATTATGATGTTCCTGTTAGAAGATGTTCTTTGACGCCTGCATGAGAAGCGGCGCGAGCAGGATTACGAATACGGCGGGGAAAATGCACAGCATGAGCGGTCCCAGCATCTTCACCGGCGCCTCGTGCGCCAGCTTCTCCGCCCGGTCGAAACGACGGGAACGGAGCTGGTCGGACTGTATGCGGAGTATCGAGCCGATCGGCACGCCCAGCTCGTCCGCCTGCACGAGGGCGTGCACCACGCCGCCTAGATCCGGCTGGTGCACGCGCGCGGACATGTTCTTCAGCGCCGTGCGGCGCGGAGTGCCCGCCTGTATCTCATGCGTCATGCGGATAAGCTCCTCGTTCAGCGGGTCGAGATTGCGGCGCTCGCAGTTGCGCTGGAGGGCGCTCATGAAGTCCATGCCCGCCTCCACGCTGAGCGTAAGGAGGTCCAGCACGAACGGCAACGCGCGCATGATCGCGAAGTGCCGGCGCTTCACCGTGCCGCGCAGCCACATCAGGGGGTATACGTAGAACCAGAGCGCGCCTATGCCGATGAGAAGCACGAGGTTATCGGAGATGAACGAATTGGGCAACAGCCCCGACAGCAGAAAAACGAACGCTGCCCACAGGGAACCGCAGACGACGGGCATCAGAATCTTGAGCGACACGAACTCCGTGCCCGTCAACAGGCCCTCCAGCCCGCCGGACATGATCATCACGTCAGCCTTCTCACGGGCAGACTTGAAATGCCGTCCGGAGGCAAGGCGACGGAGGTTCGGCACGAGCGGCAGCAGCAGTCGCACGACGAGCGGCAGCCGCCACTCGGTCTTGCGTCCGTCAGCAAGCGTAACGTATGTGACTCGACGCGCAACGGACGCCACATACGCAGCCAATCCGGCCGCACACAGCGCCCAGCACACAATCATGCCTGTCTCGACAAATTTCATGCCGTTTTCTCCGTGGCGCAGATTTTACCAAAACACCCCTAGCCTGTGAAGC
>CACWIW010000249.1 GCA_902761035.1 uncultured bacterium
CGGCGCGCGCTTCGCCGTGAGCGACCACTGGCTGAAGGGCGGCGAGGGCGCGCTCGACCTCGCGAACGCCGTGATCGCCGCGTGCGACGAGCCGAACGAATTCGCCTTCCTCTGCGACCTTGACGAACCGCTCGCCGACCGCATCGAGAAGCAGGTGAAGGAAGTGTACGGCGGCGACGGCGTGGACTACACGCCCGAGGCCGCGAAGAAGCTCGCCGCCTACCAGTCGGACCCCGAGACGGCGCGTCTTCCCGTGTGCATCGCGAAGACCCAATACTCCCTCTCGCACGACCCGAAGTTGCTGGGCCGCCCGAAGGGATGGCATCTGCCCGTGAAGGACGTCCTCATTTACCGCGGCGCGGGACTGCTCGTGCCCGTCGCGGGCGAGATCAAGCTCATGCCGGGCACATCCGCCTCACCGGCCTACCGCCGCATCGACGTGGACGTTGAGACCGGACACGTGAAGGGCCTCTTCTGAGCGAACGCCTACGCCATGATCATCCACCCGCGCGACAACGTTGAAATTCACGGCGACGGCCATAAGTACGCCCGCCGCGCCATCCGCGCGGGCGAGAACGTGATCAAGTATGGCATGCCCATCGGACACGCCACGTGCGACATCGCCCCCGGCGAGCATGTGCATGTACACAACGTGGCTACGAACCTCGGCGACAACCTCACCTACGCCTACGAGCCGGATCTTGTCGTTTCGCAGCCAACGTCGCGCGCGGCGCAGATTCCGACTTTCAAGGGATACCGCCATCCAGACGGACGAGTGGGCGTGCGCAATGACATCTGGATCGTTCCAACCGTCGGCTGCGTGAACAACCTCTGCGAGCGTCTTGCCGCCAGCTGCGGTGGCATTGCGCTCACGCATCCCTACGGTTGTTCGCAGCTCGGCGCGGACCACGAGATGACGGCGAACCTGCTCGCCGCGCTCTGTCGCCATCCGAACGCCGGCGGTGTGCTCGTGGTGGCTCTCGGCTGCGAAAACAACACGCTCGAATCGTTCAAGGAGCGCCTTGGTGATGTGGCATCACTCAACATTCGCTTTCTTCGCGCGCAGGATCCCGGCGATGAATATGCGCGCGGCCTAGAGCTGCTAGCAGAGCTAGATCAAGCTAGAATCAAGGAGCGCGTGGAAGTGCCGGTCTCTGAGCTGGTGGTGGGGCTCAAGTGCGGCGGGAGCGACGGTTTCTCGGGGCTCACGGCGAATCCGCTCGTGGGGCGCTTCAGCGACTGGCTCGTTGCGCGTGGCGGTTCCACGATCCTCACGGAGGTGCCGGAGATGTTCGGCGCGGAGACGCTGCTGATGCGTCGGTGCCGCGACCGGACGGTGTTCGAAAAGTGCGTGAAGATGGTCAACGACTTCAAGGATTACTACGCGCGCCACGGGCAGCCCTGCTACGAAAACCCGTCGCCCGGCAACAAGGCGGGCGGCATCACCACGCTTGAGGACAAGTCGCTCGGCTGCGTGCAGAAGGGCGGCAGCTCGCGCGTGGAGGACGTCCTCGATTATGGCGAGCACGTGAAGGCGCATGGTCTTTCGCTTCTCACGGGGCCGGGCAACGACCTCGTGGCGTCAACCGTGCTCGCGGCGAGCGGGTGCCACCTTGTGCTGTTCACGACCGGACGCGGCACGCCGTTCGGCACGGTCGTGCCGACGATGAAGATCGCCACGAACACGACGCTCGCCACGGCGAAGCCGCACTGGATTGACTGGGACGCGATGGCGAACCCGGATGTGGAGGCGTTCGCCGAGAAGGTTCTGGAGATCGCGTCCGGCGCGCCGGCGCGCAATGAGGTGGAAAATGCCCGTGGCATTGCAATCTTCAAGGACGGCGTCACGCTCTAATCGCAGTGTCTCGTCGCCGGTCGGGTTCTTCGATAGCGGCGTGGGCGGGTTGTGCGTGCGCGAGGCGTTCAGGAAACGCCTGCCGCACGAGGATACGATCTACATTGCCGACACGGCGCACTGTCCATACGGGAATCGTCCGGCGGCCGAAATCGTGCGTCTCGCGCGTCGGCACGTGCGCACGCTGCTCGCGCGCGGCTGCAAGATGGTGGTGGTGGCCTGCAACACGGCCACGGCGGCGGCGATCGACGTGTTGCGCGCCACATGGCCTGACGTGCCGTTCGTGGGCATGGAGCCGGCCGTGAAGCCGGCCGTCCTGCGCTCGAAGAGCGGCGTGGTGGGCGTGCTCGCCACGCAGGGGACGTTCAACGGACGCCTCTACCGCGAGACGTGCGCGCGTTTCGCGCGCAAGACGACCGTGCTGACATGCGTGGCGGACGAGTTCGTGACGCTCGTTGAGCGCGGCGAGACGACGGGCACGCGCGCCGAGGCTGCGGTGCGCGCGCGCGTGGAGCCGCTTCTTGCGGCGGGGGCGGACCACCTTGTGCTCGGCTGCACGCACTTTCCCCACCTGAAGCCCCTGATCGAGCAGGTCGCGGCGGGCCGAGCGAAGGTCGTGGAGCCGTCCGACGCCGTCGCGCGCCAGGCCGAGCGGCTGCTCGCCGCGCGTGGTTTGCTCAACCCCGCCGGCGGCAACTCGCACGTCTTTATCCGTTCAACTTGATTTCTGTCAGGCCGTTTTGCCGGGAGTGAACGTTGCCGTGAGGGAACGTCCCCGTGCGCCGAAGCAGTTGATGGGCGTCACCGTGAAGCGCACTTCGCCCTTGCCGAGATCCGCCGTCCTGAAGTAACACGTGTGCTGCATTGCGTTCTTCTCGTGTCCGAGCGCATGGTTGAAACCGAGCGGCAGGATGGTCTTCTTCAGCTGAGAGCCGTCCTTGGCCTCCGCCGTGAACTCGAGCGTAAAGAGGCGCGCTTTGTCGTCCTTGATGACCGGCGGGACGACGACCTTGTAGGAGGGCTTCTTCTGGGACTGAATCGTCTCAGTGCCGTCCGGCGACTTGCCACCGCGGTTCTTCGCCTTGACGACCGTGATCTCCAGTGCGGCGTCCGCCGGGAACTGCGGGGCGTTCATCTTCTTCGCATGTTCCGCGAAGGCGAACGGACGCGGTTCCGCCGACGGAAGCGGCATGACCCACACCTCGCCGATGTCGAGGTTGGAGAGGAATTCGCGGCGCTTTACCGCGATGTGGTCGTCATACACGCTCCAGAGCATGCCCTGCCTGCAGTCGCCGGGCTTGAACGCGGCGAGGCCCTTCATCGCGTCGCGCTTCCAGGCGTCGGGCGCGAACGCATTGCCGTTCTCGAACCCCTGCGGAACGAACTCGCGCGACGGTATGCCCGTATAGCGGAGGGAGCTTGTGCCGACGGACGTGAACGCGCCCTGCCAGATGGAGCGCTCGTCGGTGAGCGAGTAGTGGGAGTGTCCGGAAAACGCGACTGCGTTTGAGTAGGCCGAAAGCGTCTTGGTGACGATGCCCTTGTCATGTCCCCACGCCCAGGAGCCGTAGCAGGTGTCCTTGGGATGCGGGTGTTGCACGTAGAAGAACGGAAGGGCGGGGTCGAGCTTCTTGCCGTTGGCGGACATGAAGTCCGCGATGCGTCCAAACGCATACACCTTCTTGCCCGTTTCGGGGCCGTAGCCACCCATGTCCCAGTGCGCGCCGATGAAGGTGTAGCCCTTGATCTCCTTCGAGTAGATGGGCGCATACGGCTCGTGGAACACCTTCTCCCACCAGCCGGCCATGTTCTTCTGGAGAACGTGTTTCGCGCGCTCGGCGGCGTCGGGGTAGAGCTTCTCGGCGAGTTTGCCGTAGTTGAAGCCCTCCCAGTCGTGGTTGCCGGTGACGAAGAACTTTGCGACGGGGCGTCCGTCGGGGTATTTGTCGTCGGGGAACACGGAGTACCAGGCCTCGGCGACGGCCATGAGGTGGGTGTCCAGGCCCTTGTCGGCCATGTCGCCCGCGATGACGACGGCGTCGACGTCCTGGCTGCGGAACCACTCGAGCGTGTGCTTGAAGGTGAGGTTGTTGCCGAAGGCGCTCATCTCCTCGTTCGCCCCGATACGGAGGATGTGGATATCGGAGACGACGCCGAACTTCAGTTTGGGTACACCTGCGGCGGACTTGCCGTCGGATGCGAAGAACCGGCAGCCGTTGAACGCGCCGAGCGCGCCGAACGCCGCGCCGCCGATGAAGAACTGCCTTCTTGAGATATTCATGTTTGCTTTTGGCCTATTCATGTTATTTGTGCTCCTTTGATGACTTCGGCGAAATTCTACCAGAACCCTCCCCGCCTTGCAACTACTCTGTTTCCATGACAACTTTCAAGAACAACATTATCCTGCGGACGCACCTTGAACATTCAGAATTGTGGTAGTGTGAGGATCGGCAAATGGGCGCGGGCGAGTTGATGCGCCTGTCGCGAAGCGATCAGGTCGGGTGAGCGCGAAGCGCGAACTGCGAAGCAGCCGCAAGGCCCCGCGCCCGCGCGCCAAAGGCAAGTTGTTTCAAATAGTTGTTTCCAATCATCAGAAGGCTCGGCGGTGAATTACGCAGATGCGCCCTACCCGCCCAAATTCCCAATTCCCAATTCCCCAATTCCCCCCAACTCCGCCTTGCGCTTCGGGGTGATTTTTGGTATCATTCGCACTTGGCAAGAAAGGTGGAAAAACGATGATGATAAAAAGAAATGCCTTGCGCCGCGTGGTGGCGGGAATTGCGATGGCGGCAGCCGTCGCGTGGACGGGTCTTGCCGAGACCGTGACGAACGTGCGCGGGAGGCAGCGCGAAAACTCGAACCTCATCGACATCTACTACGATATCGAGGCGACGGACGGCGGCAAGTACACCGTGAAGGTCCAGATCGAGGGGCGGACGAACGAGGTCACCGCCGCCACCTTCACGGGCGACGT
>CACWIW010000250.1:0-1538 GCA_902761035.1 uncultured bacterium
TCGGCGGGGGCGTGATCGCCCTCACGGACGGCTGCTCGTCGATGACGCCGAGCTCGAAGACGCAGACGATGGGCGTGTACGCGATCGGCGTGCCCGGCATCGCCATCATCACCAAGTCCACGCAGCACGAGGACGCCTCCGGCGGCGATGCGAATGCGCCGACGCAGACGAACCCGGTCACGACCACGATGACGACGGGGAAGTGAGGCGGCCGCGACGGAGCGCGGCCCTCCCTACACGAGGGGTGGCGTCTCCCTACACGGGATGAGCGTTCTCCCTACACGGGGATTTCGTTCTCCCTACACGGGGGATGCGTTCTCCCTACACGGGAAAACGGGATTTGCGGCGGCTCGGCGGGACGCCTCGCCCCACCATGCGGCGCGCTCGGTGATCGCGCCCTACCATTTCGACTGCGATGGTCGCGGTCGGAGTAACAAGAAAGGAAAAAGAAAATGACAGTGAAGTTCATCACGGTGAAAGGGGCAGATCGTCTGGCTCGTTCGCCGTTCTACGTCGGACTCGTGCAGCATGAGCGCACGATGTCCAGGCGCGAGACCTACGAATACTGCGCGGAGCGCACCGGCTACAAGGCCACCGCCATCCGCGCCGTGTTCATGGCGCTCGCGGAGTACATCAAGGAGAACCAGCGCAGGGGCAACATCACGTACCTCGACGGCGTTGCGTCCATCCGCAACTACGTCAAGGGCGCGTTCGCGGGCCTCTCCGGTCCGTGGGTCAAGGGCGTGAACTACCTCTCGGTGCAGGCCGTCGAGATGGATCCGTTCAAGAGCCTCCTCGCGCCCGTCATCAACACGGTGCTCGACGAGACGACGCTCGTCTACGACGTCATCACCGGCACGGACGTGTTCTCCATCGCGGGCGCGGACCTCGCGCCGGACGCGATGAAGGAGGACGAGTACGTGGCGCTCGTGGACGCGCACGGCGTGGAGACGAAGGCGGAGATCGACTTCTCCGACCTCCAGAACGTCAAGGCGCACCTCCCCATGGGGTCAAGGTCTACACGCGCAGCGGCCTCGGCGACGAGTTCGGCGTGCACGTGGCCTCGCGCAAGGTGGTAGTTGGTTGATTGGTAGTTGGTAGTTGGTTAGTGCGTGGAAGCCGCAAGTCGCTTCTTGAGGGAGTTCAGCATTTTCCCGATTGAAACCGCCTGCGGATACAACCCAGAGTTTGGAGCCAAGTACCCAAGTCGGCTTGCTATCTCAAGTTGTGTCATGGTCTCGTATAGGGAACCTCGCGCAATGGACAGAAAGTGGGCAAATTCCTTTGGCGTGTCACGGCCGAAACCTTCGGCAATGTTAGACGGCACCGAAACGGCGGCTCGGCGGATCTGGTCGCAGATACCATACCGCTCTTCGGGCGGGAATGTCTTAAGTGCCTTGTAGATGTCTTCAACAAAGTCCATCGAAAGCTTCCAAACTTCGAGATCATGGTAGTTCTTGACTGTTGCCATAAGGTCCTCCTACGGCAATTATACCAAAACAAACTGGCATACGCCAACTACTAACAAACCAACTACC
>CACWIW010000250.1:1572-6691 GCA_902761035.1 uncultured bacterium
CAACTACCAGCAAACCAACAAACCAACTACCTGCAAATGGTTCGAAAACGAAAAAGCAAATGAAAGGTCAAAGAAAATGGCAAGACATGAAGTGATCATACACGAGAACACGAGCGCGACGAAGACCGTTGCGCCGTATCTCGGCAACTACATCGCCAAGGAGACGCTGGCCATGGCCGCGTTCGCTTCGGCAATCGGCGCGAAGTGCGGTTTGCCCGCCATCCAGGTGCTCGCGATCCTCGGAGGCTCCTTCGAGGCTCTCGAGGCGCTGGAGCGCGAGGGACTCGTGCGCATCCACACGGACATCGGCGTGATCTGCGCCGTCATCAAGGGGTCGTTCCCCACGGCGGACGCCGCGTTCGACCCGGAGCGCAACACGCTTGAGCTCGCGCTCCGCCTCGACGACGCGATCCAGCTCGACCTCTCGGACATCGTTCCGGTGATCGTGACGGACCGACAAGGGCGTCACGTTCCCGCTCGTCGTGGACGAGGTCGTCTCGAAGCAGCTCTTCAAGGCGCACACCGCCGAGCTGTTGCCGGGCGGCGACTACAAGCTCGTGGTGAAGAGCCGTGCGGGCGACGCGGGCGGTCCGCTCCAGACGTCGTTTCGCAAGGTGAAGTACCTGCGCGTGGTCGATCCCGTGCCTCTCGCCCAGACGAGCGACGGCAAGTGCAAGGTGATGTCCTTTAAGGACGGCGACAGCGCGACGGACTTCACGTACGGTCACGACTGGACGCTGGAGGGCAGCGGTCTCTACGGCGACGGCGCGCCGGAAGGCGAGTGGGCGTTCGAGAACGCCACCTTCCATGTCGGTGCCGAGGACCTCACCTTCCAGGGCACCTTCAACGAAGACGGCTCGTCTGCGACGCTGGCGCCGCTGCCTGACCAGCACATCACCCCCGGTACGTACGAGAACGTGGCGTTCAATTGCAACGTCGTCCGCGACGGCGCAACCGAGACGCTCACGCTCACGATCCCGCACCTCACCGTGAGCTAAGAAGGTGGGGCGAACCCTCCGGGTGAGCCATGGCGGCTCGCCGAGGACGGCTCGCCCCACCAAATAGTCGCGACACGCGCGGCCCACTCGTAGCGAGCAAAAGCCGTGGGGCACATCGCCCCACGGCTTTTTGCGTAACAACAGATACGACCAAGCCGCACCTATCATTAACCTAAAAATCGCAGTTGAAGTCAATAGTGCATCTGCCCGTCAGCTAAAGTTGGCGGGTTGACGTGGCTATGATGCCGTTGGATTGCCGGTTCAGGTGAGCGGCATGGTCATCTGTCCGCCGATGTCGGGGGGAAACAACCGCCGAATCGTGCCGTATTTGCGGAATGCGTGTGCGATTATGCGCTGGCGACGTTCTTCGACGCTCAACTGCGACGCAGCTGAGATACTGGACAGGAAAGCGCTGATGGCGCGGTAGATTTCACGGGCCTTTTCGCACGTGGCGGTGTAGATCGTGACAATCCCCTGCCGCGCATGGCGCGACAGCCTCGCGACGCATGACTGGAGGAGCGGACGGGAAGTGGCGGCCTCATGGTGCATGCCGTCGTCGCCGAGGCGCGTGAACACGTTCCAGAGGTTCGCCGCGATCACGGCCATCCCCGCGAAGAGCGCGGTCTGTTTCAGCGAATGCGCCGTGAAGCCGCTCCATCCCCACTGGTTCTTCATCTCGTCGAAGATGTTCTCGCAGTCGCCGCGCTCTCGGTAGAGCGGCAGGACGTCCCGCGCGTCCATGTCGAGGTCCGTGACGAGCGCGTACCACTCGTAGCCGTCGGCGTAGTCTTCGTCCCCGGCCTCCACCAGCTCGAGGCCGGGGATGTCCAGCTGCGTGAACTTCCTGTGCGGCGGGGCCTTCCTCCTCTTCGGCATCTTCTCCGCCGGGCGCCGCGCAAACACCATCCTCCGGGCCTTCTCCCACGAGTCGAGCCTGACGTCCCGCTCCGCGCACTGCCACCCGTCGGACGAGTCGCGCCACGCGCCGGCGTCTGAAAGCAGCCCGCGGAAGGCCCTGCGCACGGCCTTCGACCGCTTCGTCTTGAACAGGTACCGCACGTCCGCCCCCTCGCAGTCCCCTATCACCGACTCGTTCCCGAACGACACGTCGCCCCTGACGAGGCGGGGCTTCTTCACGGCCGAGACGAACTCGAGGTATTCCGCCAGCATGGAGCGCGAATGCGTCCCCGACGTCTCGTTCCCGGGATGCACCACGACCGCGAGCGTCAGCCTGAGCTTCGCGATGCACAGCGTGTGGTAGCAGTGCGACGGGCGTCCGGGCTTCTGCGGGTTGTAGCCGAACTCCGCCCCCTCCTGGTGCCCGTAGAGGGGCTTCACCGTCGGATCGAGGTCCGCGACGTAGTCCTCCGCCACCACGTCCTGCAGGAGGTGCAGGTTCTCGCGCCAGACCCACGGCAGGGCCTTGCCGTCCGGAATGGACGCGAAGTTGCGCCGCACGGAGTCGCACGACATGAACCGCCCGACGCCGAACAGCTCCGCCGTCGCCGTGTCGCCGTGGAGGCGGTCGCAGTGCCGGAACCGCGTCGCCCCGTTGACCATCGACACCATCACCGTCGCGATCAGGTCGCGGACCTCGGGCGCGTTGTTGCTCGTCAGCCGCATCGGGCACGTCTCGACGAGGCGGTCGAAGAATCCGCCCGCCTTCGCGAACTGGCTCAGCAGCGCGGCGTGCGCGTTCACGCTCATCTGCGTCTCGTCGTCCCACTTAAGGGCGTAGTCGCCTCCGAGCGTCTCGATTTTCTGTGCACCTGCGGCCGGTTTTGTGCTATACTCTTTCACGTCGTTCGTTCTTCCTTTCTTGCTTGGTCGCTGAAAGTATAGCACGAACGACTTTCCTTTTCACCAACATGGTGAAAGACGCAAACTCATTATCCCCCTGAAAACAAAGGCCGCAATCGTGATTGCGGCCTTTCAACTGCGACGCTTAGGATTAACCATCACATTTATCCATACACTTTTTCACCCTACTTTTCTCCCAACTTTTCACCCTACTTTGCTGGTCCAAAACGCTATGACAAGCTCCTGGATAGGTCCTTCGGTTCCGCAACAAACTGGATGCCGCGACTGGGTGCCGACTAGCTCGACGTATTTGCCGAGGATTTCCCCTATACGTCTTCTGGCGGAAGAGCAGGTCAGCGCGTTGATAAGACACCAAATCAATTCACGCGAGCGCCTTTCCCGTGAATTTCCGCCTCGAGATTGCGAACCATATCTACGATCTCGGAGAATGGCGGACGCGGACCGAAAATCATGTTCTGCATGTGCCGATAGTCGGACTCCAGTGCCGACAGCGCATGTTCGGGCGGCATGAGCGAGATCGCCGCCGCCGTCGCCAGTTCGTAATGTGCCCAGTTACAGCGGTAGAACTTGCGCTTGAAGGCGACGACGGCATCGAGAAGCGGGATGTCGCCGAACGCCCGTTCCTTCACGTCGGACTGGCAGAGGCACCGGGCGAAAGTCCAATCTTTGCCGACACATTTGAAAAAAGCACCTTCAGTTCATCCTGTGTGGCTCGTACAATGCTATTCATGTCGAATCTCCCTGACTTGTGAAATGACCTCACGAATCCAGTCGGATACGCAAATCGACTCAACCTCAATCTGCTTCCACGTTTTCCTGTCGAACCGTTCGGCAAGGCGTTGCAGGGTTTCATGTGTCAAGTGTTCGCGCCCAAGTGCACGCAGTGCTTGCACGACGAGTGCCGCTTCGCGGGAAAGATTACCGAGCAGTCGATTTGCGGAATGCTTGAAAACGATCGTTCCTCCCTGAAACGCATACTTGCGGTACGGCCCGTCACTCAAGTACGCCCAGTTGGCGGGGACTTGCGTGGAAAGACCGAGTTGATTGAGCGCCGTGTCGCCGTCCGCCCTGATCGTCCATCCACATTTTCGCGCCAACGCCGCAGCCACGTCCTCGACATACGGCAAGACATACTCACCGAGGAGCTTACTGAACTTAGGTTTCTGGTAGATGCCGCGAAGAACTGGCGTCAGAACACCCTCGGCCACCAACCGAGTCACAACACGATTTGCGGCATTGTTAGGTGCCAAATCGGCGAAATCAACCATGGCAAAGACGCTGCCCGCCTTCGCCCGCTTGATGCGATTTTGAATCGCAGATGAATAACCTTCTTTTCTCATTGACTGAAATAGTATACATTTTTTCAGTCGTACCGTCAACCCATGCCTACTTCTATTTATTTGCCAAAAGAATATTTCACACGGGCTTTTCACAAGGTATATATTTGCCCATCCGGGGCTTGTTCCTCGCGGCGAGCGCCATTAGCGGAACGGCCTGCCACGCAAGGTGCCGCGACGGGGCATCACCGAAGAGTTCGACAATTCATTTCATGCGCACTTCTCCTCTGCCGTTGTATTCCCCGTTATCGTCTCTGCGCGTGGGCAGGTGCAGTGGCGTTTCCAGTTGGCTAGTGCCGTTGCGTTGTTCGAGTTGGCGTAGCAGTAGTGGCACAGATGCGGGCAGGTGTTGTACTCGCCGATGTCTTTGGACATGATGCAGCCGCAGGCAAGACGCTGGCCCTTGTCCTTCAACTTCGTGTACTGGCTGGAAACACTGCCGTCGGATCCGAAGAATGGTAGGGACGGCATTTCGTACTGTCTGCGGCGCGCTCGGCGAGCGCGCCCTACCGAATTATCCCCAGCGAGAAAATCCATCAAGCACTTGTCATGTGAAAAGCACTTGATCATCAGCCGGTCGTCGATGCAGCGGTTGTGTTCGACGCCGTACTGGTCTAGGCCTTTGATTTCGCCGCACGTCGCCGCCGCGATGCCCCAGCCCTTCGCCAATTCGCCGATGCGTTGCGCCACGGCGCACATTTCATCCGGCGTGAACTCGCGGGCGTTGACGCCGCCCTTCTTAAGATTGCCGCTAACTTTTTTGTAGGCGTTGATGTCGATGAAGCTGAACACAAGCCGCGAGGTGTATTGCGCCACCTGGTCACCCAGCCGTTCGACCTTCGCGAGAATGTCAGAGACGGAGAGTTTGTCGGTCAGGATTAGCGGATCAAACCGCCAGACGACACGATCTTTCCCCACCCGCTCGGACAATCGCTTGAAAGTTTCCACGCGCTCGTCAAGCGG
>CACWIW010000251.1 GCA_902761035.1 uncultured bacterium
ACGAGTCCGGGTGCGGCGGCGCCAAGCTGAACCACATCGACCTGCCGAAGTCGGAGCACATCGATTTCATGATCAGGGTCCTCCACCACTGGTTCTGCGCCAACTACCGCAAGTACGGCGGCAAGGAGATGGAGATGCCGTTCGACCAGCACGAGATGCTGGCGCTGATCGCGCCGCGCCTTCTCTGCGTGGGGTCGGCGACGGAAGACCACTGGTGCGGACAGCTCGGCGAATGGTGGTCGGCGAAGCTCGCCTCCCCGGCATGGGAGCTGTACGGCAAGAAGGGGCTCGTGGGCGACAAGTGGCCGGACCCCGAGAAGCCGCAGCAGGAGGGAAGCGTCTCGTACCATCTGCGTACGGGCAAGCACTTCCTCACGCCCTACGACTGGGACCGCTACATGGACTTCGCCGACAAGCACGGCTGGCGCAGTGCAAACGAGCGCACACGTAAATGACATTCAAGCGAAAGGGAACAGAGATGAAAAAAACAACACTGACATCGACGATAATCTCTCTTGTCGCATTGGCGGCAACGGGTGTTCGTGCGGAGACCTACTACCATAAAGGCGCCGACGGATGGGAGCAGTCGAGTTTCAATGTGGCAAGAGTCAGTAACAGCGTTGGTTGGAGCACTTCGCCAAACGGTTCTGTCGTCTCATCCATCGCCGACTGGGCCGGTTCCGACTTCATCGTCAGCGGATCCGGGAATTCCATCAGGCTTCCGGCGACGGATTCCGACATAACCTTTGCAGGCAAATCGCTCACTGTCAGCGACTCAACAATCTCGTTCAAGCGCGCCACGAGCACAAAAACCGCATTGACGCGCAACGTGACGATAGCGGATTTGCGCTTCACAGGACCGGGCGGGGTTCTCGACCATGGTGAAAGTAAGGGCGATCATGGCGGGTCCGTAGCCACCATCTTCTGCGTCAAGGGCGGAATCTCGATAGCCGACAACGCGGCGATGACGCTTGGGCAGTCGTTCAACTCTAGCAACGACCAGCGCGAGTTCGTCATAGACTCTGCCGTGACTGGCGGTGAGGCTTCGGCAATCGCTTTCCGAACGTCATGCTCATCCAGCATCAATAATGTTTCGGCCGTGGCAACGTTCAATTTGCTAACAGGATTTTACGGGACGTTCAAAGTCGATTCCGCGACGACGACGCCCAATTTATACTTGACGGTGAACGGCACCTTCAACGGGACGGTGACGTCGCTCCCGCAGAACACCCAGTGGGTGCGTTTCGATTTCGACGGTCTCCCCGTCGGGAAGGGCATCAGGATAAGGGGCACCAATCCAGGCGCTGCGGTGACAAGGTTGCGCCTCCATTCATCAACGGCGAATTTCACTACGCCGGGGCTTGTCGTCGCCACGTTCGAGGACGTTTCCTCCGTCGGCGTTGTCGAGAACATCGGCTGGAACATCCAGTATTCAACGTCCCTGGACGGCACGTACAGTCCACTGCAGCTCAAGGCGCAGGCGAACGGAGACGGAACGGTCTCGCTTGTGACTACGACGAGCACCTACTACAAAACCGGGTCCGACAGCGGGTATAATTCCTCGCTGCCGATCTCTTCCACGTTGTCAAGCGGATGGTCGAAGATGCCGGGTGGTGCGGCCGTCACGGTCGCCGCCGGAAATATCGCGGCGTCGGATTTCGTCGTGTCGGGCGGCAACGTATTGCGCATCTGCGACTCCAGGACGTTTGGCGGCGCGAGTCTGAAGATCGTCGGCCCCGGCGACGGTTCCTCGTGCCAGCTTGTGCTGAAGACGAACGGCGACAACGGAAACGCGACGGCCGTGACGACGATCGGGAACCTGATATTTTCTGGCGGTTCTGTCATGCCAGCCGTGAACAACGCCTATTTCAAGATCGCCGGGAACATGCAGATCGAGGCGGGGCGTTCTTTCGGCATCTACCCGATTAACGCTGAAAACTCATACGCTCTCCGCAGGATCGAGGTCGTCGCTCCGGTGACAGGCGGCGCGGATACGACGATTGATCTGTTCAAGGCTACGTCCGCAACCACGAAGGCCAATGCAGGCGACATGGAGGTCGTGTTCGACGACCTTGAGAATTTCGAGGGCGTGTTCAACGACAACCTGCCCGCCACGACGGCGTCCGCCGACTACGTGGCGAATGCGTCGTTCATCCATTTCGCCGGGAAGTTCGGCGGGCGCATCGGTACGATGCACGCCAACGCCGGCAAGTTCATCGTGAACTACGACGGACTCCCTGCCGGAAAGGGCCTCCGCGCCGCAACGACGTCCATCCCTGCGAAGTTCAATTCCGGGACGGTGTTCTACTCGTCTGATGTCACGAAGTTCATGACTGACGGGACGGTGCTCGCGACATTCCCCGCTGGCACCGTCGTCGAACCGACGGCGTTCGTGTTTGAGTATGCGTCGTCCGCCGCCGGCGAGAGGTTCGCGATGCCGCCCTGCCGGACTGAAAGCGGCGCGAACGGCGAGGTGCTTCTTGTAATCGACATCGAGGCACCGGCTTACGCGAAGATGGTGAAGGACGCCCAGACGAATGAATACGCGTGGCATTTCTATCTCGCGGGCGACAACGGCGCATTGGGCGACGACGTCACCGCGACTTGCGGAAAGACGGTCCCCGACAATTCAATGGTCGTGCTCTTTGCGGGACATGAAGAGTTCGCGGCGATCTCCGCCAATCCAGGAACGGCGAGGGAATACCACCTGACGGCGTTCACCTGCGTTGAAGACATAGATTTCTCCACCGTCGCGTTCGCGTCCAGCATCGTCGCGGCGGAGGGACTTTCCATCGACCCTGCCGGACACCGCGTGACCGTTCCCGTTGCATTCGCGAACACGATCTCGACCGTCACGAGCGCGACGGCCGGCAGCGAGTTCTGCGTGACCGTCGCATCCGGCTCTGAAACGCTCAACGGCCCTGTCATGTCCGGCACGGTGAAGCTCGTGAAGGCTGGCGCAGGCACGCTCTTCTGCTTCAAGGCGGACCAGACGTACACGGGCGGCAACAAGGTCGAAGGTGGCGTCCTTTCAGCACCCAAGCCGCCGTCGAGCGAACTGCACAAGCCGGGCGGAACGGTTGAAAACAACGCCGAGAACACGCTCAACATGAACTCGGCGGACTACAACGCCGCGAAACATTATTTCGGCGCGGCGGGAAATGACATCATCGTGGCGGACGGCGCCGTGTTCGACGTCTATGGCAACTACGGCTACCATATCTACAGGATTGTTCTCGACGGCGGTACGCTCCGTAACGTTGATATGAACAATGTCAACGAAGGGCAAACCGACAAGAACATCCACCAGAACGAAAACGGGGTTGGCTCCGGCAACATCCTCCTGACAGCCGATTCGGCAATGCGCTTCAGATCGAATATCGTGCTATCGGACGGAACAATCAATCTCGGAGGGCATGCACTCGACATCCATTGTAACGTCGGCGACAAGAAGGTGCTGTTGAAGTGCAATGCGACAAACGGAACGATCCGGCTAATCAAAGACGGCGGAGACGCTGCGGAAGGGCTTAAGGTCACCGGTTCAAGGCCAATTGACGCCTCGACCGTCACACTGATCGACGAGGTCGGGTTGCGTGTCGCAACGGCGTTTACCGTCTCGAACTACACGGCCAAGCTGGATTTGGTTACAAAATACTGGAATGTTCCCCCGTCCGGGCTTTACACCGGCCAGGCGCAGATGACCATCTTGGATACTTTCCGTCCGGAAGGTCGCTACTTCCCGGGATGCACGATGGCCGCCGGATCGACCGTCGATCTGCGCGCGTGGAATTTCGCCTCCTGGGGTGCGGTCAAGTCGCTCGCGACGGACGCGCGCAACGGCGGCAAGGTCGATTTCCTCGGAAATGTCATGATCGACCTTTCCGGTCGCAGCGACTTGAGCGAGCTTGCGTCGGCGGAAGGCGCGAGCGGCGTCAAGGGAACTTACCTCTTCACGTGGGGCGAAGAAGGAGGAGCCGACAAGCCCGAAGGCAAGATCTTCAAACTTGACGCGGAGACGTCCCAGCGTTATCATTTCATCTATGACAATGTCGGCCTCAGGTTCATCAAGACCAAGGGCCTGATCATTTACGTAAGGTAACCAACGCCTAACAAGCAACCCGTGTAGGGATTTCGCCTCCTCAACGTATGGAGACAGCCCTCTCGCCGTGGCTCATAATTCCCCTCGTCGTGGCTCATAATTCCCCTCGCTGTGGCTCAAAAATCCTCTCCCTGTGGCTCAAAAATCCCCCCATACTGGGGAGAACTCAAAAGCCTCCTACCGTAATTTTAGGATAGTCTGCGGAACGGGTTTTTGCTATACTTTGTCCCGCTTCGGTGAAACGGCGTGAGCCGTAGCTGAAATGAAAACTAATGCGAGAAAACAGGTCTGACCTGAATTCTCTATGGCGACTTCCGCAGCGTCAAGGGAAACTGCTAGGCGCACCACAGGAATAATGGTATGTGGTATAATAACATCCGCCTGAAATGGAAAGCGACAGACATGAAAACGACATTCTCAATTCTGTGTTGCGCGGCGGCCACTGTGGTTTTCGCCCTGCCGCCGGTACGTCCTGTGCTGCCGACGGTGGCGCATGACGACACCGAGACGGCCACCAACGTGTCGTTTGCGGCTTGGCAGGATTGTGCCGGGAAGTTCAATTTCAGCCTGACGTGCCGGACTACGCCCACCAACAACGTCCAGATCGCGTTCGGGACGGATGCGGACGGCGACGGTGTGCTGTCGCTGCGGTGCATGGTTCGTACAGGAAGGCTTTGACGGGGGGCGCGTGGAATCCGCTGCCGGTTCGGGCGATTTGCGGACGCTGGCATTTACGGTGGGGTTGAATGCGCGCACTTCCTCGCCCGTGTCTGTTACGGCGACAGTTGACGGTGCGTCGGTCTTCACGGGACTTGCCCCATCAATGTTCTACCGCCGCAGCTGGAACATGATGCGCCTTACGGGACGCGGGCTTGACGGTTCCTCCGAGTTGCTGGAAGTGCGGGTTGTGCCAGGTTCGCTTTCAGTGTTTTTGAGGTGACGTATGGAATCTTTTCCCAGAATAGTGCGGCAAATCGTTTTGTGCGTGTTCTCGCCCCTGC
>CACWIW010000252.1 GCA_902761035.1 uncultured bacterium
TCCGCCATGCGGCGTCCTCTGTCGGTGGCAAGAATTACCGCATTTTTGGCAGTTTCGGCATTCTGCGTCATACGCGTCGGCGCGAAGTTCCTCATGCCGCCACCTTCAACGGGCGGGACGCCCGTTGCCCCAGTGGTGGTCATGCCGGAAGAAATTGCACAGGGATGGAGGCTTGAAAGCGTCACGACGAACGACGAGGTTTCGTATGCGATGCCGACGAATGGGGTTGTATATATGCCGTGGTCGTTGGGCGGCGGGTACGAGACGCACTTCCCGCTTGACCTTGGCGAGTTAGCTTTTCCGTTCGGGACGAGCATGGTGCGCCGTTTGGACGTGCTTTCAGGTGGTATGGTGGAGTCGCTTCCCCGGCAACGGGCTGGAAGCCCGTTGTCCCAGTATTCGTCAGCGATGTCGATATGCGCGGCGAGGGAATGGGCGTCGATCGTGCCGGGTGTGGGGAGGTTCTGGTGGGCGGGTGCGGCGCGGCCGGAGTCCGCGCCCTACCGGGGGAAGGTTCTTACATGGGAGAATGTTTATGCGGGTCGGGATAGGACGAGGCAGTACAATGCGCAGATTGAGTTGTGGGGGGATGGGAACTTTATCACGCGCTCAAACGACGTGGAGCGTGTATATCGGCGCGTGTTGACGTTCGACCTTGACAATGACGGATTGCCGAATGACATTGATCCCGCGCCGGAGGTGCCTCTTGTGCCGTCTGCGTGGAACCAGAGCGAGGCGTGGGCGGCGGCGGCGTTCCCGTCGAACGTCGCCGAGATAGCCGCCATGGGTGGTTACGCCGCGTGGGCTTATGCGCGGGGTGCCGACCCCGACAGGCGTCTCGTCTCGCTTGGCTTAGCGTTCGACGACGGGAGCGTGCGGCCTACGCTCATCGACTTCGGAGGCGTACCCGTGGTGGCGGACGGCGCTGCGGAACTTGTGTTCGCCATTGACTGCGGTGCGAAGGTGCCGTTCACGCTCACGTCGGGGCGGCTCGGCTCTCTTGCTGTGACGGCGACGGAGCCGCCGATGCGTTCTGGCGAAGGCATGACGACGACCGAGAGCAGTGTGATTCAGGGCACATCCGACTATCCTTACGAGCGCATGGTCGGCGACGTCAAGCTGCACCTCGACAGTCCGCGCTCCGGTTGGATGTGCCGCTTCGCGGGGGTGTCCATTGTCCCCGATCCCATGCCGCACATCTATCCAGTCGGCTCCTTAGAGCTGGAGGCAACCTTGTCGTGCTGCCACTCCAACGCCTACTTGGGCTGCTCGTGGTACGGCGGTGCGGGCATTACGTTCTCGCACGAACATTCGCTTTCGACGGAGGCGACGTACGACCCGGACGATCCCGAAGATTGGACGACGAACGTAATTAGTCTGGTCTCGCGGTTTGTCGGCTATACCCTGACGAACCACTTGCATTTCACGGTGGGGATGACCAACGAGCCGCCACTGCGATTTTCGATAGGATGTCAGGATGTGTTCTTCCTGAACGACGCGGACTTCCTCGAGGGGGCGTGTCCATCCAACAGGCCGGAGCGCATACGCCCGGTGACGCTGAACCTCACAGGCCCCGTTGGCACGAACGGCACGGCAAGGCTGTCCGTGGAAGGGGACGCTACCCCTGTGGTGTTCCACGTAGTGGGTGGCGTGACGAACCGCGTGACTGAGTCGACGGAGATCCCGCTTGTCGTGACGGACGACGTTTCTTACACGGCGAGCTACACGATCTACGTGTCGTGCCCGAACCTTGGCACTGGCACGATCACCGCCACGTTCACGCCGTCGGGCGATGACGCCGAGCCGCTGACTGCATACGCGACTTTCCGCTGCATCGAACCACTGCGGAAACTGGTTACGACCGAGGAATTTGCTGGGCGCTACGTCAATCCATCCAGACTCGTCATGGGCACGAACGCCGTGTTGAAGGTCGGTGCGAATGGCAGCTTCTCTCCATTGGAAGTGGAATGGCGGCGGATATCGGGTTCTGCAGAGGTGGAGTCCCGGGGATGGTACGCAATTGTCACTCCGACGGGGATGGACACCGTTGTCGTAGAGGCACGTTTTAACGACGACGAGATACAGCCCCGTTTCGTGCTGCCCGTTGTGCAGCCCCGAACGATTCCAGTAAGGGCATTCGTGGTTCAGCCGCCGGAGGGAAAAGACAAATGGAAACCGCAGGAAATTAATACGATGATCGACACCGCCAATGAAATTTTCGCGCAGGTGGGCATTCGCTTTGAACTTGCAGCGGAGCCCGAAAGCGTAGGCACGACCAACGACTGGTATCTTCCTCAGGCAGTGCCGATAACGAATGCAAACGGCAGGGTGGTATTGCAGGATACGGCCCAATTCACAAACCTCGTGGCGAACTATACGGCGCGCGACTGCGTCAAGGTGTACTTCCTCGGCGCATTGAAGGGCGAGAACGCCAATGCCCTGAAAACTCCGTCCGGCATTCTCGTGACCCGGATGGCAAAAGACACCACCCTTGCACATGAACTTGGACATGCGGTTGGACTTGGCGACTGCTACTGGTACAGTAAGCGCCAAGACCGCCCGCTTGTGTTTCTGTCAGACTTAAACGATACGGTGGACCATGCATTTTTCCTATTCACCGAAAAAGACTGGGGGCTGGAAAGCGGACGCGGGTTCTACGAGAAGTCCGACACAAGAAGGGTTGTCATGTCAAGGATGCTGATGCACGGCGTCGGCATGGGGGAGAGGGCGGACATTCCAAACGGGGTGGTGTTCAGCCTCAGGAGAAACGCGTATTCCCCGCAGCAGACATTCTACCCGCGTGTAGGCGCGGATCATATCGTCCCAAATAATTCGGAGGTGCTTTCAAAATGAAAAAGACAATTATTGCATTTGCTGCCCTCTTCTCCGCCACGGCGGCGAATGGGCACACGCCCGCCGAGTCGAACGAAGTGGTGAGCGCGGCGCTCACGCGCGCTGCGTTCTACTACGACGACCTGCGCGAAGGTTCGCCGCCCGACAATGATCCGCCGCCGACCACGTGGCTCGGATTCCTCGGACCAGAAACCAACGGCTGGACGCTTGCCGGGAAGATGGCCACGTTTGACCGGTATCTCTCCACGCTCGTCACCAACGATTGCAAGTCACTGGACTATTTCGAACAGCTTTACGCGGCGGTCGCGGTCGGGAAATGCGGAGAATTCAACTACACGAACTCCGCCAGCGCCATGAAGGCTTTGGCCCTCAATCCAAGGGGCATTGAGCGAAACGATGCCATCAGGCTTGCTATCAGATTCAGTTCTGTTGATGACGCCATGACGGCGTTCGTTGAGACAATTATGACGAATTCGGCGAGTTACAACTTTAGGGAACAAGGAACGGCAAGCGCACTGTACGCCAAAAAGCTGCTATCTTTCAATGCAATTACTGCTGCTCAACTTGCGTCAAGGGACGCTGGAGTGAGAATGCTTTACCGGAATAGACTGCTGGAGTCGGGAACAGATACGATAATTGATGAAGTGTTCCTTAAGTACATAGATGGATATGGATCTAGTTCAAATCGTCTTGAATATGCAATCAATTCGTTCTCGTATCCGAAATGCGCCGAAATTTTTGGAGAGTACTTCACATCCGTCACAAACCAGCTCCTTTCATCCGGACAGCCGTTGCCTTGGATCAATGTTGGTGGGGGCGGTAACTGAAGTTAAGGAGGGCGAAATATGACTTTCACAACTGCCTTTATTGCCGCCGCGCTTGTCGTGCCGTCCATGCCACCTCCGGAATACTACGACTGCGAGGTCGTCACCAACTGCGTGTTCGGTGCGTCGCGAAGTGACGCAAAGGAGTTTTCCGTGCAGATCGAGTTTGATGCAACTCCGTCAAATGGCGTGGAGGTCGTATTTGGGCGCGACGCAGATGGCGACGGAATCCTGTCGCGATTGGAAGAGACTATGACCATCGGTTACGACTGTGGCGAGTGGAGGGTTATGAACCTTGTAACAGGTGACAAGTTTTCTTACGCCGGTACTTCCGGGCGTGTTGCGCTCGACTGGAAACTGCGTCTTAACGGAGATCGAACACCGCGCTCCCTTGCAGCGTCGGTAAACGGACAGACAACGTTCACACCACTATGTCAGTCGCCGCCGCCGTTCCTTTTTGACTCGAAATGGAACGCCGCTAAGATAATCCGCCGTGGACAGACCGATCCGAATCTGCGCGTGGAATGTTCCGTGGATAACATCCCGCTTGTCATCCGACTTAGATGACGGTGCGAACGCAGAGAGGTATAACATGGTGTGCTCGAACGTACTTGAGGCAGTGGCGAGCGGCAGCACTGGGACAACGGGCGTCTTGCCCGTTGGGAATGGCGGGACTGGGACAACGGGCATCTTGCCCGTTGATGGTGACTGTGTTTTGTCTTGGTGCGCCGACGTGAACTCCAACGCCTATTACTTTGTTGATGTCGTTGCGGAGCGCGGCCCTGCGCCGATCTACTTCACCGGCGACCGCGACTCGCGCCTCGGCAATCCCGTGGTGGTTGCGCTTGCGGGCGTCACGAACCGCGTACCGCTCCTCATCGGCGTCGACTACTCCGTCACGTCCGACACGCCATTTACAGTCTCGTTCCCCATAGACTACATCCATCCGACTGTCGCCACTAATGGCGTCGCGGACTACAATGTGCGCTGGCCGCTGGACTTTGTTTTCACAGAAAGCATAGGTGAATCCAATCGCGTATATACGGCAACTGTCGAACCATACGACC
>CACWIW010000253.1 GCA_902761035.1 uncultured bacterium
GCGCTTGAGGAGCCAGTCGATCTCCTTCTTCCAGTCGTCGAGTCCCCAGTGCTCCGCCTGGAAGCGCGTGAGGCCGCGGTGCGCGAAGTAGCGGATGGCACGGTATTCGAAGTGCGCCTCCTCGTGGACGTCGAGGTTCGAGAGGTCGATGGAGTCGCGCTTAGGCACAACGTCACCGTCCCAGAACCAGTGGCAGCCGCCACGCCGTTCGAGGAGGTCGTAGAGGCCGTACCACACGCTGCGCAGGTTGGAGCCGGTGATGGTGACTTGAACGGGCTGGCAGCCCGTTCTACTAGTACAACGCGCAGCTTGCGCGTTGCCGTCGCACGACGCAATCCGATACGCATCCCTTCCGCTATTCGAGATCTTAGAGTCGATGGCGAATCTCACGATCCCATCCGGCGCGTCTTTGCCGGTTATCTGCTTGTAGTACTTCGCGAACTCGGCGCGCTGCAAAGCGAATTTCTCGTTCTGTTCCGCCTCTGCCAGCTCTGAAAATGCGGCCGCAAAGCGACGGCCGAATTCGCGCAGCGCCTCCGTGTTGAAGTGCAGAATGTCACGATTGGCCCCGAGTCCCTCTGCGGACACTACGCGGAAGTTGGGAACCTTGCCTTCCAACGCATGGAGTTGCGCATTGATTTCACGCCACAACGGCTTGTATCCGGGCTTCCCCTTGACCTTGAAGTTTTCAAGATACCACCCAAGCTCGCCAGCGACAAACGGCACGTCGCCGAACTCGCGCCTAAATGACTTTATCATGGACTCCAGTTTCGCGCCCCACACGTGCGCCCGCGACGGATCGGCATCGCCTTCGCCCTGGTGCCAAAGTATGCCCTTCAGCGTTCCGCTTTTGAGCGCGATCCGCGTTCGGGCCACTGCGTTCGACCAGAGGTCTCCACCCTCGACCCAACGATCGATGCGCGTGCCGCCAACAGCGCACGGGATAAGCCCGATCTTCACGTTCTTGTCCATGTCCGCCACCGTCCGCGCGAAACTGGCAGCGAGCCCCGCGCCGGCAATCTTCTTGTCGAAGTGTATTGGTTCGTCGGCGACCTGCCACTTGCCATTGGCGTCAAGCTTGAATATCCTGTCCGCTTCGACTCGGTTCTCGGCTGTCAGGATGCCGCGCCCGGCCATGTTCGACTGTCCGACGAGGAGGTAAAGGTCCATGCCGACATCGGTGCCATACGGACATGCCACGAGTGCCGACATGATTTCGCGGATGACCTTGCGGAAGTTCTCCTGCGTGCGCGGCAATGTCGGCTTCAACGATTCAAGCGGCTTCTCCTTGAGCGCAATGCGTTCAGGTTCGGACGGCGGGGAGAGCTTCGCTTCGCCGTCGCCGTCGGCGACCGCCTTTGCAAGATTCGCCGCAATGGCCTTTGCGTGCGGCGCGTACCAGTGCCGCGCAAGCTCGTACTGGTGGCTGCGGCAGTAACCGCAAGAGGCGTTCTCAAAGAGCGTCTTCGAGAAGTCGGGATTCTGTATCTTCTCCACCGCATCAAGGCGCAGGTACGATTCCCAGAGCGAGTAGTCTGTGTGGAGCGCGAGCAGATCGGCCATCAAGTCACAGAGCGCTGCGATATTCTCGGCGCGGGCGACGATATTCCTATCCTCGCCTTTACACTTCCCCTTCCGCAACTTCGCCACGTCGGCGCTAAGGTCGGCACGGCGGAGGCAAATGATGCGGTCCAGCGCCATGCGGGCGATGTCGATGGTGTCGCGCTTGATGAAGTCGTCCTTCCATTCAATCTTCGCGAGCATCCCGAAAACCTTCTCGGCGTCGGCAACGGGCTTACGCCACTTTTTCGGAGCGCGCGTGGCTTTCTTGTCGCCGAAGTCGCCTTTCAGGATCACGTCACCGTACGTCGTCGACCAGCCGCGCAGCCACGACGCGGGAAGCACCGTGTTCCACGCCGCCTTCATTGCCTCTGCGTTTTTCCCATAGCGACTTGTGCAGAACTCGTCCAGCACCTCGCCGTGCGGAATCGCCTTGTCGGACCAGGCGTTCGCCGTGAAGTAGCGGAGGAACAGCGTATCGGTGTGGCTCGACTCCGGCCAGAAGATGAAGCCCTTGCAGAACGGGTCGTTCTGCACGAGTTTCTGCCGCTCCTCGATGATCGGATAGTCCGCGCGCGCGTCAAGGGCCTTCTCGTAGGCAAGGAAGACCGAGTAGGTGTACGGAAACTTGCCAATCACGTCCCACGTGGTGAAGTTGCTCTTCGCGCCGCGCCCCGTCTTCTGGTCGGCGGAGTAGTCCCAGACGATGCACTTGTTCGGGTCGAGCATCTTGAGGAAGTCCTTGACCTCCTGCGGCGACCAGCTGAAGTAAAAGTCCCAGCCCGGCATGAGCAGCTTTGCATCGGGGTAGTCGCGTTCCACGCGCGACATGAAGCGCTGGAGGCCGAGCACCTTAAGCTTGAAGTTCTCTTTCTTGTCCTTGGAGAGGATGCGCTCGCCAGTGCCGATGGTGTGGAGGAGACGCGGCTCCGGCGCACCCTTGCCGTATGTTTCGACGGCGGTCTTCGTCATCTTCCAGTATTCGTCGATCCACCGGTCGTCGCGCACGTCCCAAACGCGGTTGTTCTCCGGACGCTTGTCCGCGCCGGGATAGAACGGCGGCTTGCGGTTTTCGATGTAGTCAAGCGGCGTGGGCGCGTACCAGTGGGTCATCGTGCCGTAGTCCTCGGGCACCATCAGGCCGCGCTCAAAGCCGTATTTCTGGAGGTCATCGCGGAGCTTGCCCCTGAACTGGAGGCTCCAGAAGAGCGAGCGGTCATTGTAGCCAGTGCCCGCGCCTGGCTGCGGTTTCGACGGATCAGGGTAGGCGCAGGCATCGGGGAACGTCCGCTGGAAGAGGTCGTCCTGCCCGATGCGGAGCATGAACACGTTGAGGCGGCGCTTGAGAATCCAGTCGATTTCCTTCTTCCAGTCATCGGGTCCCCAGTGCTCCGCCTGGAAGCGCGTGAGTCCGCGGTGCGCGAAATAACGCAAGCCACGGTACTCAAAACGCGCCTCCTCGTGGACGTTGAGATTCGAGAGGTCGATGGTGTCGCGCTTCGGCACCAGGTCACCGTCCCAGAACCAGTGGCAGCCGCCACGCCGTTCGAGGAGGTCGTAGAGGCCGTACCACACGCTGCGCAAGTTGGAGCCGGTGATGGTGACTTGAACGGGCTGGCAGCCCGTTCTACTAGTACAACGCGCAGCTTGCGCGTTATCGCCGCACGAAACAATCCTATACGCATCCCGGCCGCTCTTCGACACCTTGGGGTCGATGGCGAACCTCACGATTCCATCCGGCGCGTCCTTACCGGTGATTTGCTTGTAGTACTTCGAGAACTCGGCGCGCTGGGACGCAAACGGATCATTCCCGGCGGGTTTCGCACCATTGCGGAGGCTCTTGAAGTAGTTTTCGATCTCGTCCGCGCGCGTCGTCTCGCGGCGCGCCTTCACGCCGAAGGACTTCACGTCGCGAATCCAGTTCTCGACGGCCTCGGCCTTTGTCGCGGGACGCGTCCACTTGTAGCCGAGTTTCGCGGATATGTTCCTAAGGATGTCGTAGTTGAGGAGTAGCATGTGGTCAACTGTAAGACGCTCGCGCCTCACGCGGGAGGCGAACGGTTCGCCCTCCTTCTCCGCCGCGACCACTGCCTCGTCCATGTATTTCGCGGCAAGCAGCTTGTCGCCGCCGGGGAGGAACGGCGCGCCCTTGTGTCCGCACTTCACGATCTGCTTCGTCTTGCGCGGCCCCGCCTCGATCACCGCGATGAACTTCTTGAGGATCGGCGCGGCGGACTTTCCGTAGTACCCTTCCATGAACTCGTTCATGAGCCGCTTCTCGTCGTCCTTCGGATCCCAGAGAAGGTGCGCCGTCACATAGTGCCGGAGTGTCGCGAACGTCCCGGCGGAACAGAGCGCGTCTCCCTGCTCGAACACGCCCACCGCGCCGTTCTCGGCGAAGAGGCGGATGTTCGGCGCGATGGAGTTGATGTTCGGATGCGGCATCATGTAGCTGCGGAAGTTGGCGAGGTAGTCCCAGATGAAGAGGTTTCCGCCGGCGACACGACTCCAGTCGGCGAGGTCCTTCGCGAACGATGCCTTGTGCGGCGGCAGGGGCTTGTCGAGCGGACGCGCAAAGTCGCATTCGATATCGCAGAGACGCACCACCACGTTGGAACGAGGCTTCGTCTTCGTCGGCGCCTTGCGCGTGAACTGGTAGGCGAACGTGTCGATGCGCACGTTCGGGAACTCCTTCTCAACCGACTCCGCGACATCGTTCGCGAAGCGGAGGTACGGACCAGACGGCGCACCGCCATCCTCTGCCATCATCGCCTTGCACTTCTCGCACGTGCAGTATCCACGCCAGTCGTTCTGCGAGACCTGGATGAAATCGGCAGACGGATCCTCGCGCAGACGCTTCAACGTCTCTTTGATGTACTCCGCCTTCATCTCGGCGTTTGCAAGGCAGAGCTGCTTTGGCTCGCGTTTCCCCTTCACAAGCGAATACCATTCAGGGTGCTTCTCGAAATACACCTTGGGCGGCAGGATCTCGAAGAAGGAATGGTAAGCGCTGTGGCGTCCCTTGAAGAAAAAGAGACGATGGTTACCGCCCAGCTCCCGCGGTACTTGAACTGCGGGGCGTACGATAGCGAGATGTCCTTCACGGGCGCCGCGTCGAGCTTGGGATACGTAGCCGCGTCGGAGGTCCACCAACGCACGCCACAATACTTTTCGAGGTAGAGATCGACCGCATACAGCGGCGCGCGCGCCGGATCGCCGTCCAGCACCACGCCCCCCTCCACAGATTTCAGAAAAACCTCATCCACTTGGTAGGGACGGCTCGCCGAGCCGTCCGCCCTCGCCTCCTTCGCCGCCTGCGTCGCGCCGACGAAGAGCTTAACGGCGGACGCTTCCTTCGCCAAATCGGCCTCCGCAACGACCTTCGGCTTCTCTCCGAGGCACTTGCCGAGTTCGCCCGCAAGTTCAGCGGCGGCGGACTTCTCAACGGCCGTTGGCGAATCAGGCAATACCACAACTGGGGCAATGCCCCCGAATCCGCATGTCGCCGCCATCGCAGACGACACCGCAAGCAGCATCAATTTCATTATTGTTCCTCAACCTTTCGATGAAGTTTCAAGGCAGTTATTATATCATATTTATCTTTGCGGGCGGCGGTGTCTGGTAAAATATATCGAAAAGTGCGGCTTGAAAACAAGTCGCCATTCCACCGGATTTCCTTGCATAGTGGGCACGAATTTGGCATACTACCCGCGCTGAGCCTTTCAGACGCGCAGGTTCTTTTCTGCGAGTTCCATCAAGCCGCATGGCTTGTCTCGCGAATGGCGCGAAAGAAGGCTTTGCAATTACCTCAACAGATGAAAGTCGCGTTCGTCACATTTGGATGCCGCCTCAACCGCGCCGAGTCGCTCGACCTTGAGGCCCGTTATCGGGCCGCCGGGCATGAGATCGTCGACCTGGGCATGACTTCGCGCGAAACGGGAGGACCTACCCCCCTCGCAGACAACATCCCCGATCTCATCCTCGTTCGTGGGTGCAGCGTCACGGCCAAGGCCCAACGCGACTGCGAGAAGGCCATCGCCCACCTCCACGTCCGTTACCCCTCAACCGAAATCCGCCCCATAGGCTGCCTCCCCAACGCCCAACCACCACCAACTCCCCACCTCCTGCCAACTACCAACTCCATCCCCCTACAGACCTCACGCGCATATCTTAAAATCCAGGACGGATGCAGTGGAAAATGCTCTTTCTGCATTGTTCCGCATTTTCGCGGGGCACCGGAGAGCGTTCCTATCGATGAGATTATGGTGCGGACCAGGGCATTCCTTGCGGCGGGGTATCGTGAGATTGTGCTGACGGGATGTAATCTTTCCCTCTACAAGTCAGACGGGCACAACTTCGCCTCGTTACTTGGCATTCTAGGAGAAATGGCGGGGTCTGTCCCCGCAAGGATAAGAATTGGGTCATTGGAACCTAGTAAAGGATGCGAGGAAATATTGGATGTAATGGAGAAACATCCTAATATCTGCCGTTTTTTGCACTTGTCGCTTCAAAGTGGCAGTGATCGCATCTTGAAACGGATGAAACGGCCATACAATATCGAATTGGTGGATCGATTTTGCACGATGGCGCGGGAACGACTAGGGACAGACCTCGCGCTAGGCGCGGATGTTATCACAGGCTTCCCCGGCGAGACCGACGAGGACTTTGCCGCCACCCGCGATTTTCTCGTACGCCATGCCTTCTCCAACCTTCACGTCTTTCCCTACTCGGAGCGTCCCGGTACGCCTGCCGCCACGATGGCCGGATCCGTTCCCCGCCCCGTGCGTCTGGTCCGAGCCCGTAATCTCACCGCCCTCGGACGCATCCAGCGCGCGGCCTTTGCCCAGTCGTTCCTCGGCCGCGAGGTCGAGGTCTGCGTGGAGCGTGGCGGCGAACATGGCTGGACCGACGCCTACCTTCCCTGCAAATGGAAAGGCCCCGCCGAACGGCGGAGCCTCGTGCGCACGAGCGTCATCGCCGTTGACGGCGACACGCTTCTCGCGTCCACCCCCTGACTCGGACGCTTTACCCTTAATTCCTCATTTCGATTTACCACTCCATGTTATATCTCACGCAGAGGCGCGGAGAGGCAGAGTTCGCAGAGTTTATCCCATTGCTTGAGTATGTATTTGCTTTCACCAATTGGGTGAAAGAGCTTTCCGAGATTCTTCTTGTAATGGTTTTCTTTTCCGTCGGATTTCTGAACTTTCTCTGCGCTCTCCGCCTCTCTGCACCTCTGCGTGAGACTTTCAACCGAGGATTTTAGGTTTACCCGATAAGACGCGCCGCCCCACCTACTCCACCCTCACGTCAAACCTCAACCCATTCGGACCAGTTGCGCTACCCGTCCCCTTCCCGTCAGTGACAACGCCGATCACCTTGACCGTGAACTTCTTCAGCTTCCCGCCCTGAATCGCATACACCTTGAACGAGCCCTTGAAGATGCCCGTCTTCGGCGTATATGTGAGCTTCATCGCGGAGCGGTTCGTACCCTTCTTGGTGTCGACCACGAGACTGGACACTTTCGTCTTCTTGTCCTTCGCGTACTTCACGCCCGTAGCCTTCGCAAACGACCACTTCCCGCCCTTCGGAATCACCGGCTCACCATCGGGCAACAGTTCCGTGATCGTCCCCTCTGGTAGGGCGGTCGCCCCGCGACCGCCGTCCACATACACCTTTGCCCCCGACTTGCTCCAGTCGCCGCCCACCTTCTTCTCAACCATCACATAATTGCCATTCTTAAGCGTAAAGCTCCCATCCGCCGCCATTTCAAACGCCATATCCCCAATCGGCGCCTTGAAGGCAAGCGTCACGGGAGGTACGCGCCCCGTCGCGTCCAACTCAACTTTCACAGCCTTCGCAGAGACCTTCTTCGCCTTGCCGTCGATCAGCAACGTGGCAGTACCGGAAATCTTGACGATTCCCTTCTTGCTGACCTTGCCAACCTTGACCTGCATCGTGCCAACTATACTACTATTCCTATTATATAGAGCACCATTCACCGTTCGGGAGTCGGCTCGGGGGTGGGCTCTGGTTCGGGAGTCGGCTCGGGGGTATCAATCGCCGTCCAGTGCGCGTAGAACGTGACGTTTGTCGTGACGATGGTATCGTCACGCACAGGACTGCCACCGGACACCTCGGTGAACCAGCCGTCGAAAGTGTGGCCATCCCACAATGCCTCTGGCAGTTCACCCACCGCGCAATCGTTCGTCACCGAACGGGTAGATTCTGCGACCAGGCCGCCCTGCGCGTCAAACGTGACGGACCAAACTACAGGAGGCGGCGGCCCTTCATCGACATACTCGATACGCAACCCGTGCCATGTGCCCGGAATTGCCACGCCCCAGCCAGTCGAATCCCTGCGGACATAGAGACTGCACGCAAGTCTAGGAACATAATAAGTTTCAATACCACCATCGTTTTCAAGCCAATCGTCATTCAGAGGCGCATTGCCATTGAATACGATACGAGTCAAGGCCGAGCATTCGGCGAATGTGTTTGCCTCCATGATCTTCACGCTGTCCGGAATCGTCATACTCGTAAGACCGCCGTACCGGGAAAACGCATACCCGTAAGTACGCGTCACGCCGTCTGGGATCGTCACGTCCCCGTTGATTCCCTGTATGAGAGCCGTGCCGTCCTTCGACAACAGAAAACCGTTGACCGATTTGTATACAGGATTGCCATCCCCGACCACAATCTCCGTCAGCCCGCCGCATCCGGAGAACGCATCATCCTCAATATACGTCAAGCTGTCCGGGAGCGTCACACGTGTCAGGCGATTGCAATCCTCAAACGCCCTCTCCCGGATACGCGTCACTCCGTCCGGGATCGTCACGCTCCCATTCACGCCCTGTATGAGAACCTTGCCGTTTTTTGACAGCAGAAGGCCATTCACCGATTTGTAAACGGGATTGGCCGCATCAACCGCAATCTCCGTCAATCCGCTACAACCGATAAACGCAGGCGTGCTCCCTCTTGGAAAATCGGCCTTGTAGGGATAGACGTCGTTGTAATCATAATACATATCCTTTGACACATCCACTTTCGCGATGTCCGTCACGCTGGAGGGAATTGTCACGCGCGTCAAGCCGCTGCAGCCATGAAACGCCCATCTCCCGATGGTCGTCACGCCGTCTGGAATCGTCACGTCCCCGTTCACGCCTTGTAAGAGGGTCTTGCCGTCTTTCGACAGCAGGAGGCCATTCACGGATTTATAATTAGGGTTCGCCGCATCAACCACTATTTCCATCAGTCCGCTGCAATCATAAAATGCAGGTACGGGAGATCCTCCATCCCAGTAAGCAAAAATTTCATCTAATTCCGCAATGTCCGTCACGCTGGAGGGAATCCTCACGCGCGTCAAGCCGCCGCATCCGGAAAACGCGCCAGACCCAATTCTCGCATCAACCACAATCTCCTTCAAGGCGCTGCAACCGAAAAACGCAGATTCGTTGCTAATGCCAGGCGTCGAAATATCCGTCACGCTGGCGGGAATCGTCACGCTAGTCAGGCT
>CACWIW010000254.1 GCA_902761035.1 uncultured bacterium
GACCACCGTGGATGAGGCGAAGTTGGGCGAAAACCCGTCCGCGCTAAAGCTCACGTACAAGGCGAAGGACGGCACGTTCAAGGGGTCGTTCAAGGTTTACGCGGAAGTCGGCGGCAAGCCGAAGGCGACTACGGTGAAGGTGGCAGGCGTACTGGTGGGTGGCGTCGGCTATGGCGCTGCCACGGTGAAGGGTAGCGGCGGCGCGTCCGTGACAGTAGAGTAGGGTAGGTGGGGCAACGGGCAAGATGTCCCAGTATGTCTGGGAGGGTCGCGTTCCCGTAAGTCCGCGTAAAATTCGATTACGACTGGCGAAGGCGAGGAGTATGTGGTAAAATATTCACCATGTACACCAGCCATGACACCCGAAAACGACTTCTGGACGATCCTTACCTCGCCCCATACGCAGACGCGGTTAAGGGACGCGCGGCGCACGCCCGCGCGCGGGCGCGCGAGCTGACAGGCGGCAAGGGACGTCTTGCCGACTGGGCGAGCGCGCACGAGTACTTCGGACTCCACCGCACGCCCGAGGGATGGGTGTTCCGCGAATGGGCCCCGCACGCCACGGCAATTTGGCTAGTGGGCGACTTCTCGAAATGGCAGCTCCTGCCACGCTTCAAGCTTACGCGCATCCCCGGCACGGACGTGTGGGAACGCACATTCCCGGCGCGCGCGATCCGCCACGAGCAGTACTACCACCTGGAGGTACACTGGGACGGCGGACGCGGCGAACGCATCCCCGCCTACGCGCGCCGCGTTGTACAGGATCCGCAGACGAAACTCTTCAGCGCCCAGGTGTGGGAACCCAAGAAACCGTATGTATGGAAACACGCGATATGCGACAGTCGGCAACCGACGTCCGGTGGAAACGCCCCGCTCATCTACGAGGCCCACGTGGGCATGGCGCAGGAGGAGGGCAAGGTCGGCACCTATGCCGAGTTCCGCGACAAGATTCTTCCCCGAATCAAGGCGGCCGGCTACAACGTGGTACAGCTGATGGCCGTGATGGAGCATCCTTACTACGGCAGCTTCGGGTACCATGTCTCCAGCTTCTTCGCGCCGAGCTCGCGCTTCGGCACGCCGGAGGATCTCAAGAGCCTTGTCGATACGGCGCACGGGATGGGGCTTCGGGTAATCATGGACATCGTCCACTCCCACGCCGTGAAGAACGAGCGCGACGGACTCTCGCTCTTCGACGGCACGCCCTACCAGTACTTCCACGACGGTCCGCGCGGCTGGCACACGGCATGGGACTCGCGTTGCTTCGACTACGGCAAGACGGAGGTTCTCCACTTCCTTCTCTCCAACTGCCGCTACTGGCTCGACGCCTTCCACTTCGACGGATACCGCTTCGACGGCGTCACGTCCATGCTCTACCGCGACCACGGCCTTGGCACGGCATTTGCGGGTTACGCGCAGTACTTCGACGGCAACGTGGATGACGACGCCTGGTGCTACCTCGCCCTTGCGAACCGCGTGATCCACGAGGCGCATCCGCGCGCGATCACCGTGGCAGAGGACGTGAGCGGCATGCCCGGCTGCGCCGCGCCGCTCGCCGATTGCGGCATGGGCTTCGACTACCGCATGGCGATGGGCGAGCCTGACTACTGGTTCTATCTCGCCGAAAAGGTGCGCGACGAGGACTGGAACATGCACGGAATATTCCACGCACTCACGGACAAACGCGCCGACGAGAAGGTGGTGAGCTACGTGGAGTCGCACGACCAGGCGCTCGTGGGCGGCAAGACGTTCTTCTTCCAGCTCGTAGACAAGGCGATCTACTGGGGCATGGGCGTGGACCAGCACGGCCTTGAGACGGATCGCGGCGTGGCGCTCCACAAGATGGCGCGTCTTGCCACGCTCGGCTGTTCGGGCGGAGCGTACCTTAACTTCATGGGAAACGAGTTCGGACACCCCGAGTGGATCGACTTCCCGCGCGCCGAGAACGGCTGGGACTACAGCCACGCGCGGCGTCAGTGGTCGCTCCGCGACGACCCGGCGCTGCGCTTCAAGGGACTCGGAGACTTCGACGAGGAGATGATCCGCGTCGTCGCGAAGCACCGCGCGCTACGCGGAACGTCGCCCGTGCTGCTCGCTGCGAACGACGCCGACCAGACGCTCGCGTTCTGGCGGGGCGGGCTCGTATTCGTGTTCAACTTCAGCGCGTCGAACTCCTATTCCGACTATCCCGTGCTCGTCCTGCCCGGCAGCTACCGCCGCGTGCTCGATACGGACGAGGTCCGCTTCGGAGGACAGGGACGCATCGCCGCGCGTCAGACGTTCTTCAGCGAGTCATCCGTCGTCGGCGACGAGCGTGTGGACCACATTCGCCTCTACTTGCCCGCCCGCACGGCCATTGTGCTTGAGGTACGCTGACGGGAAGCGAGGATTATGGTATAATCTCCCCCACTGGAAAAGCAAGAGATGGAAAAACTGTATCCACTGACGTTTCGTCCGAACATCCACACGGCCCTGTGGGGCCGCGAATCGTGGGAGATTTCGGGACATCCCTCGTCTCCGTCGGTCGTGGCGGAGGGGCCTCTCGCTGGGCGCACGCTCAAAGAGCTCGCCGAAGAGTATGGCTCTGCCCTCACGGGCGCGAAGGCGCACGACCCCACGCGGTTTCCGTTGCTGTTCAAGGTGATTGACGCACGTGACCGCCTGAGCGTGCAGGTGCATCCCAATGAGTCCACGTGCGAGTTGACCGGCGGCGAGCCGAAGACGGAGATGTGGCACGTGCTTGGCGGGAGGGGGCCGATATTCGCGGGACTGAAGCCCGGCACGACGCCGGCGATGGTTGAGGAGGACGTGCGGACCGGGCATTTCGAGGAGACGCTCGCGTGTCACGACGCGCAGGAGGGCCTCACGCTCTTCATCCCAGGCGGGCTCGTACACGCCATCGGCGAGGACGTTATAATATACGAAGTGCAGCAGAGCTCCAACACGACATACCGCCTCTATGACTGGGGGCGGGTGGACGCGAACGGAAAATCGCGCAAGTTGCACGTGGCGGAGTCGCTCAAGTCGATAGATTTCTCGTTGCCCGTACCCATATCGCGTACCGCCGTGTCTTGTCCGTTCTTCACTTTCCGCCCCGTGTTGTCCCAGGGCGAGTTCGTCGTCGCGCGTAACCCAGCCACCTTTACGGCCGTTTACATCGTCAATGAAAAACGCAGCGTCCTCGTACCTGCCGGATGCGCGGCGCGGATCGCCTGCACGGGAAAGGTCCTGGTGACAAGGCTATGAGGGGAAAGTTCATAAGCTTTGAGGGACCGGAGGGAGGCGGGAAGTCCACGCACGTGGCGGCGCTCGCGGAGGCGCTGCGCGCGGAAGGGAAGTCGGTGTTGGTCACGCGCGAGCCGGGCGGGACGCGTCTTGCGGAGCTCATCCGCGGTCTTGTGCGCGAAGAGCTGGAGGACCCGCCAGTCACGCGCGCGGAGGTGTTGCTGTTCCTCGCCTCTCGCGCGCAGGTGGTGGCGAACGTGATCAAACCCGCGCTCGCGCGCGGGGAGTGGGTGCTCTGCGACCGCTTCAGCGACTCCACCTTCGCCTACCAGGGCTACGGACGCGGCATCGACGTGCGGCTCCTGAGGGAACTCAACGAGTTTGCCACGGAGGGCCTTGTGCCCGATCTCACTATCCTCTTGGATGTGCCGATTGAAGTCTCCCGCGCACGACTTGCCGAACGGCAGCGCGCGACGGCAGCTGTGGCAGACCGTATCGAATCGGCGGGAGAGGCGTTCCACAAGCGACTGCGCGAGGGTTTTCTCGCACTCGCCAAGGCGGAGCCGGACAGATTCGTCGTGATTGATTCTTCGGGCGACCGCGACGATGTGGACCGCCAGATAATAGAGGCCGTGCATGGACGTTGACCACGCCTACGATCTGATCGAGAGGGCGGTGCGCGCGGGCCGCGTGGCGAACGCCTACCTGCTCGTGGGCGGAGTTCGCGGCATGGCTGGCGAACTCGCTGATCGCGTTCTGCACCTGCTCTTCGGTCCGGGCGACCTGCGCGTCCATCCAGACATCCACCGGCTCGCGCCCGCAAAGAAGACGCGCATCATCTCCGTGGACGCAATGCGCGAGCGGATGATAGACCCGATGGAGAAGACCACCTTCATGGGCGGCTGGAAGGCTGGCGTGGTGCTGGGTGCCGACCGGCTCAAGACCGAGAGCGCGAACGCGTTCCTAAAGACGCTTGAGGAGCCGCCGCCGCAGACGCTCTTCCTCCTGCTTTCCGAGCGCCCCGAGCAGCTGCTCCCCACGATCATCTCCCGTTGCCAGCGCATCGATCTGCCGGACGCACGCGCGCAGCAGCTGGAGGAACCGTATCGCACGCAGGTGCTGGACATCCTGGCGGGGGACGACCTAACGAGCGTGACGGCGCGCGCCGCCGCTGCGACGAAGCTCGCAGCCGTGCTGGAGGCACTTGAGGAACTTGCCGCGGCGCGCGTGCAGGAGGACCTTGAAGAGGAGTCGTCGAGCGCGGGGGAGGAAGTTGACGACGATGCGCTGAAGGCGCTCGTCTCGTCCCGTTACCGCGAATCCCGCGCGGATTTCGTCGCCACCGTGATGAGCTGGTTCCGCGATTTGATGGCGCTCTGCGCCGCCGC
>CACWIW010000255.1 GCA_902761035.1 uncultured bacterium
TGCCGGTGAAGTCCGCCGTCTGGATGCGGAACTTGTGCCAGCCCTGTGCGAGCGTGACAGTGTAGGAGAGCGTGTTGTTGCTGTCGCCCGTCAGTCCCGTATCCTCGCCGTCGATCCAGAGCGCCGCACGGTCGTCGTAGTTGCTGCGGAACGTCCACGCCTTGCCCGCGTTCTCCGCCGTCACGTAGAACCAGCCCTCGTAGCGATTAACCGTGTAGCCGTTCATGTACGTCGCATCGTTGCTTCCGTACCACGCGAGCTTCTGGAGGTTGTTCGTGATGCAGCAGAAGTCCCACGCGAAGTCCTGTTTCTTGAAGGTGTCGGCAGTGACGTCCGTCGCCGTTCCCTTGTAGTGGCTCCAGCGGATCGTGTTCGCGTTGTTCGCGTCGCCCATGTCCGCCGCCGGACGCATCTTCAGGTTCTTCACGTTGAAGCGCGCGTAGGCGGACATCGTGGGATCCTTGTAGCCGACCGTATGGTAGGCATGGTTGGCGGCAGGACCGAATCCGCCGGAGTTGTCGGAGATCACATGGCGGAAGGAGTGCCAGCCAGCCGTCGTGATTTCCTTCGTGCCCGTGACGGTGTCACAGTCCGCAGTCGAGATCATCACCTGCTCGCCGTCAATCCACAGCGCAACGCGGTCGTCGCACCTGCCCTCGAACGACCATGTGCCGGTCTTGGACTCCTCGACATAGAAATGTCCGACGGCATACGTTTCGGTGTTGTTCATGTCGCCGAACGGTCTCGCTGCCTGCGCGTAGTTCGTAAAGAGCAGCGTCTCGTCATGCGTGATCGTGCCGCGCGTCGTGCCGCCGGGCTTCTTGTTGAAGCGGCCGACGATGCTGTTCTCGTTGCTCAAGTCGCGGTCGCCAAAGTCGCGGGCCGTGAACACCGCGCTGCGGTTCGTCGCGATGTTGACAGTAACGCTTGCGCCTTCGCCGATGTCGAGTCCGCCGAGGAGCGACGCAGCGCCCTGAAGGCCGGCTGTGAAGCCGTCGCCAACCGTCCACTTGCCGCCAACCGCGCCCTGCATCTCCTTGTTGCCGACGAGCGTCCCCGTGCCGTTGAGCGTCACGTTGCCGTCGCCCGTCAGCGCGGTGTTCCACGTCGCCGTGGTGCCGTTCGTCTGGGTGAGCGTCCACCCGTTTGCGTCGCCGTCCTTGAAGCAGGTGGAGATGAAGTGCGGAATCGACCAGTTGGCGGAGGCGTTGAACACGCCGCCCTTCAAGACGATCTGCCCTTCGTCCGTGTTGTCCTCGAACCGCGCCAGGAATCCCGAGCCGCCATAGTTGAACGTGCCGCCGTTCTGGATGAAGCGCGAGGTGTTGCCGCCGCCGAACGCCTGGTTGTTGGCGCGCAGCCGAATCGGCGCATTGCGGACGTTCATCGTACCGGAGTTCATGATGAAGTCCGAGTGCGGGCCATTGTAGGCGATGTAGAAGAGGTCTTCGGTAAGGTTCACCGTACCGCCGTCAACGGTGAATGCGGACCTGATGCTGCCGCTCGTGCTCGTGCCGTTGTCGCCGACGCAGATCTTTGTCGTCGTGAGCGTCGTGCCCGCCCCGATTGTGACGTAACCGGAGGCGATGCCGCCCCAGCCCAGATAGAAACCGCCGGAGCTACCGGTCAGCGCGCCGATGTTGATCGTCGAATCGAGGAACGTGACGTCAACAGTCGAGTCTGCGACATCCGCAACGCCAAAGGCGAAGGCGTTGATGTTCGCGCCGGTGTACGTGCCGCTCTGGCGGAGGCGCACGATTTCATTTTCTCTGGTTCCGTTCAGCGTCCAGCCCGAAGTCGGCGCACCATTTGCGATGTTCATCGTGCCGCCGGACAGCGTCAGGTTGACGCGCAGCGCGTCCGCGTAGTCGATGTTGACCGTGCCGCCTGTCATGTTCCACGTACCGTTGCCGAGCAGCTCGCCGTTGGTGAAGTTGTGCGTACCGGCCGTCGCCGTCACGGTGCCGTTGTTGGTGATGCTGCCGCTGTAGTTCACAGTATAGCTGCCGCCCTCCAGCTTGAGCGTGGCGCCGTTCGTCACGACGATCGGCCCGTTGAAGGTCGTCGTTCCGCTCTGGGCACTGATCGAGCCGCCGTTCTCTGTCACATAGATCGGCACATCCGCAGGATAGGTGGTGCCGTACGCATGCAATGTGCCATTGTCGAGAGTGATACCACCGGGGATGTTGATACTGGTGACGTTTTCGGGACGGAACACGCCGCCATCTGTGATCAGCACCGATCCAACGTCGATCGGAAGGCTAATAAGGCCGAAGAAACCAGGGCACTTGATCGTGAGCTGCTTCCCCGGACCGAAGATGCCGCCCTGCGAAGTCGCCGCCGTGCCGGTGCGCACGCGCACGTCGTAGCGGTTCGCGCCGCCGATCGCCGCGTCCTCTGCAAGCTCGACGCGGCGCAGGGCGGGTCCCCAACCGGTGACGATGCCCGTGAGCGAGTCGTTCACGATCGCACCGCGTCCGTCCGGGCCGTCGCCGGCAATCACGAACGTCTTTAGCTGCGAAATCTCAAAGCGCGCGTCCGTGGCGTTGCCCGTCGTATTCTGCGTGTTGACGTTGAACTGGGCGCCGTCCTGGACTGTGACCGTGCCGCCGACCGATCCGCTGTCCGTGCCGAGCGAATGAACCCCGGCGTTGTCGCCGAGCACCACCTTGCCCTCGGCGATCATGAAGTTCTGTCCGTCGAAGTTCGCGCCGTCGAGCGTGAGCGTGCCCGCCCCCCTCTTCGTGACGTTGCCGATTCCGCCCAGCGTGCCGGCGCCCGTCAGCGTCACGTCGCCGTCCGTCGCGACCGTCACGTCGTTGCCCGGGACGTCTTCCGGCAGCGAAATCGTCGCCGCATCGGCAATCGTCGCGTTCGCGTAGGGCGTGAACGAAACCTGCGAGCCTGCCGCGTTCGTCCAGGCCGCGATGGAGGTTGACCAGACGGCGTTGTCCACGGGATGCCAGAAGAGGTCCCCCGCCGCGCTTCCGCCGGAGGTGGGCGTGTAGTACAGGAATCCGCCCGAGACGGAGAGTGCGCCGTTCACGCCTGCGGGTACGAGCACCGTGAACTTCGCCTCGTCGCCCGCCGCCGTGCCGCCGAGTATCGAGGTCGCGATTCCGTTGACGAACGAGAAGTCTCTCAAGTCAAGCGTGACCGTACCCTCCTCCGGAAGCGTGAGACTGCCGTCGGGCACGGAGAAGATTGCTCCCTGCGTCGGCTTCAAAACCGACCCTGCGTAGAGCGTGAGCGTGGAGGTATCCGCCACGCCTACCGTGTACGCGAGCGTACCGCCCTCGTTGACGACGATCGGATAGGCCTGCGCGAGCATCTGGTCCGCAGAAAAGGCGAGCGTCGCACCGCTGTTCACCGTCGCCGTGCCGTAGCCGAGCGCGCCGGAGAGCTTCACGGTCGTGAGGCCGCCGTTCAGGACCGTCCCGCCCGTGTGCTTCTTCTGGCGACTCCGCATGATCAGCTCGCCCGTACCCTCCTTGATGATTTGGGTGGCGCTTTCACGGACGTAGGAGTCGAACGTGACGGTGTGGCCTGCGGTATCGACCGTGAAAGTGTGGCCGTTGAAATTGAATCCCCAGTCGGTGTCCTTCTCGCCGTCCAGAGCCCCGGCGTCCGTATGGGGCTCGTAGATCGTCAGGTCGTCCGTTGCCGTGAGCCGGGTATCGTTCTGGAAGTTCCACATGTAATCCCTGCGGAGCATGCCGAATCCGCCCGCGCCGACGACGAAGTTCGTGACGTAGCAGGTGATGGATCCGCCGCCGCCCTCGCTCTTGTAAACGCCATGCGCCTCGACAACGCCGTTGTTGGGCTGCGCGTAGTAGCCGAAATCGCCGCCGCCGCCGGTGCCGTTGAAAAGGACATCGCCCGTCGCAACGAGACGTCCGCCGTTCAGCCAAACGACTAAACGCCTGTTGACGGAAACCGAGTCGAACGTGGCGACCGCGCCCGCGTCGATGCGAAGGTCGGGCTGGCCTGCGCTGTACGTTTCCGCCGAAAGCACCTTGCCCGTCACAACCGAGTTCTCGGCAACGACGAACGGCCTCCCCGCCGGCTGGAGCGGAATCGTCCAGTCCTCCGTGAACGTGAACGTGCCGTTCAGTATGTGGGAGGGAAGGTTCATGTCCGTGAGCGAGGCGTCCGGGTACGTCGCCGTCGCGCCGCCCGCAAAGAGCGGAGCCGTCGCCGCGTTCTCGACGAGATACGTGCCCGCGAACTGCACGGGGCAGCTGAACGTCACGAGGTCGTCGGTGAGCGTGACGATATTCGTGACCGACAGAGGATCGGCGCCGCCGACCGTGACGGGCTCGGAGTTCTGGAACACGATGGTATCCGTGGAAGCGGGAGCCGTCGCCGGAACCGCGCCACCGACAAGCCAATTGCCGGCAACCGACCAGTCCGCGCTGTCCGCGCCGTTCCACACGTACGCGCCCGTTTCTACGGAGGCTCTTGAAAGAACGCCTGCGGCGACGACAAGCGTATCCTCGCCGCAGGAGAACTGCGCGCGGTGGAGACGTTGACCGTCGCGCCGGAGGCGACCTCCACCGCGCCGACGCTCCACGGGATGTTGCCCATGGTGAGCGTTACGCCGTCCTCGAGATAGAGCGTTCCATCGCCGTCAACCTGATTGGAAACCGTCACGCCGCTGGCGATTTCAAGACGCCCCTCGGATGCGATGGTAACGGGACCCGTGCCGAGCTGCCCGTTCGCCGCGAGGCGCACCGTGCCCTCTTCGATCACCGTGCCGTTCGCATACTGTTTTATGAAGCCGGAGTTGCCGTCGAAGGTGTCCGTCATCACGAGCGTGCCGGCGCCCGTCTTGCGGATCGTGCAGGTGGTGCCGGAGAAGCCAGTGCCATACGTGACCGTTTTTCCTTCCGGCACGTTGAACGTAATGGTGACGGTACCATTACAGCCGATGCCCCAGTCGTGGAGACCGGCAGAACGGTAAACGGCAAGGACCTCGAAATCGTCCGTTGCGGTGATCGTGGTATCAACGTCGAAGCGCCAGGTGTAGTCCGCGGTGACGCTGCCGATTCCGCCCGCGCCGACGATGAGGTTGGGGATGAGCGACTGGGCAGTCGCGTGTTCGCATTTCGCGATGCGCGGCGCCTTGACCGTGCCGATGTTGCCGCTGCGTCCGAAACGCGATGCCGTCGAGCCACCGGACGGATTCGTGCGCACGACGACTTCCTTCGTGGCCTCGAGCATGCCGTCGATGTCGATGTCGCCGCGGTCCCATCCGTTCGTGACGGTGGTGAAGCAGGCGTAGCCGGTCTCCTCCACGCGGAGGATGCGGTGGTGAGACACCTGCGTACCGGAGAAGTTCTGTCCGTGCACGACGGAGTTGCTGGCGACAATCCACGGATAGTCGCCCACGTTGTTGACGATCCAGTCCGCCGTGAACGTGAAGTCGCCGTCAAGCGTCATCTCGTTCGCAGTGGCAATGTCCGTGCGCAACGTGGTTTCGGGGTACGTGGCCGTGACGCCGCCTGGGAACTTGACGCGGCCGTTGCCCTGCTTGACCACGAAATAGGTGTTGTTGAACGCGACCGGGCAGTTGAACACCATGTCGGTGGAGGCGTCGCTGTAGATGTCGCTGGCGACGTTGATCTTGCCGGCGCCGGAGAGCTCCACAATGCCGTCGCCTGTGATCTTGAGGCCCTTCACGGTGATGTTCGCCGGAACTGTCACCGTGGCCGCCTTGTCGAACACGAGGTAGTCGTCGGACGTGAACGTGATCGTCTCGCCAGGCGTGCCGCCCCAGTTTCCGGCGTCTGCAATGGAGTCGCTGCTGCCGCCGCCGGTCCAGGTACGAACGTCGTCGAGCGCGCGCAGGCTCACGGCGTCGAAGCACGTGGCCCTGTCACCGTCGGAGGTCTGCGATTCGAACATGAGGCGATATGTTCCGGCCGCAGGAACTTCAAAGTCCTTCTGCCAGTGCATCAGCACCGTGGCGGAAGTCGTGAAGGTGTCCAAAACCGCGTCGCCGAACTTAACATGTATCGTCTGCCCGCCGTGGCTCGGACGCGCCGTCCAGTTGAATGAGAGGGAAGATGGCCCAGTTGCCCATGGCGAGGCCGCTTGCAATCCATGTACCATTGGGTTTGGCGAGGCCACCGCTGGACGATACCGTCCAGCCCGGGTTGCTGTACCCGCTCTTATTGGAGTACGAGCCCCAGGACTGGTCCGTGGCGTTGCCTTGTTCGAAGTCGCCGTTCTGTATCAGTTCCGTACTGGCGGACGCCGTGAGCGCTGCGCCTGCGGCGACCGCAACCGCAAGAGCCAAAACAACAACACGAGCGAAACTAGAAGTTTTCGCCCCCCCCCTACGGGAGTTGCAGATAAGTTTTTCCATCGTCTTTTCCTCTTTGTAACTGTTGAAGATTCCTTCCTGACCAGTTGAACGGTCGCAATTGTACCACAATCTCACCGCCGCCCGCAAGCCGAAAAGAAAGATAATCGGTCACTCACCGGCATCTGCCCAAAAACTGATACTAGAAGGCCCCCGTCGGGGAAGCGGCGCTCTCGCCGCTTCAAATCAGGAAGCGACAGTGTCGCTTCCCCGACGGGGATGCATTTTTCATGCGCATTTGGAGGGATGCAGATGAGTGACCGGTTACCGGCTCGCGACAAGCGCAACCGGTGGGGCGAGCCGTCCCGGCGAGCCGCACGACTTGCTGTTGTACGCTTGCTGTCACGGCTCGGCGGGACGCCTCGCCCTACCCTTGTTACGGCTCGGCGGGACGCCTCGCCCTACCGCGCCTCGCCCCACCGTGCCGTGCCACCGCTGTCCAAAACGTCTTGAACCATGCTGGAAGTTCGTTTTCCGGCAAGTGGGTCTCAAGCCCGGCATCGTCCGAAAAACAGGCAAGGTACTTCATTTCCGCACCTGAGTTGTCGAAAAAGAACGCCCTTGAAAGATACGGCATCGCGTCCGGGAGATTTGCAAGCGAGCGCGCGTACCGCGCCACGATCTTGTCAGGCGGAACGTTATGCCCGCCTTGTTCATAGCGTTCGGCCACTCGGTCGGCATTGATCTCCGGATCGTCCGTGGCAACATAGTAGAGGTACGTGCGGAAACCGGCATTGCGCGCTTTGGCGAGCGCAGCGACCTTCGACGGATGAGAGAACACGGTCTCCTGCGAAAAACTCACGCCCCGATTGATGCATTCGTCTTGCAGGAAGTTCACAAGCAGGGCAACCGTGTACGAATTCACCGATTCTGCCGAGCGGAAGTGTACACAGTCCGCATTGACAGATACCTCGCCGGCGCGGAACCGCGCCTTCTCCGCTTCGGCGTATTCCGTCCGTTCAGCGTACGCTGCAAGATCTTCGCCTGAAATCGGGAACGGTGTAAAGAACGCATGCGTTCGGCTCACCTGCGCAAAGACATCGTCTGCGTTGAGCATTGTGTAGAAATTGACAGCGTAATCCCTCGCGAGCCTCGCCGCGAGGGTTGACTTGCCGGATCCATTGGGTCCGGCCACCATGCGAAAGCGCCTCGTCATCGCGGCGGCAGCTCCTTTACAAGATCCTCGTGCCCATCGGCCCAACGGCGGACAATGCGATTGCCAACGAGGATCGTAATCGGCCGCCCCGCTTCAAAAGTGCGGCGAACAGCCTCCGCGCTGCATTCACGCGCGGCTTTCGCAAGCTTCTTGTCAAATTCCGTCATTGCCGTATTTCTCCTGAAACGCGGATAGTGTACAATAAACCACGCCGGATTGCAACACGGCCGAAAAGGGAAAACTCGCGACAAGCGCAACCGGCCCCGGTGGGGCGAACCGTCCCGGCGAGCCGCACAACTTGCTGTTGCATGCGTGCTATTACGGCTCGCCGAGGACGGCTCGCCCTACCCTTGTCACGGCTCGGCGGGACGCCTCGCCCTACCGCACGATGATGGTGATGCCTGCGGGCTTGCTGTTGCCAATCGCGAGGCGGCCGTTCTTCACCGTGAGCGTGAAGTTCGCGGAGTAGTCGCGATCGTCGGCATCCTTCACCGTCATGGTCGCGGCGTGGAGGTCGGCGTCGGTCAGGCCATCGATTACGCCGGTAAGGTAGTAGGCCTTGCGCGTGGGCTTCGCATCGAACATGACCTTGACGCTCTTCAAGCCCGCGAAGGTGGCTGCCGTGGCATTCGCAAAGGTGGCCGCCGGAAGTTCGGCGGTTCTCGCGCCCGCACCCGTCACTTCCCAGCAGTTGGTCGTACCGGCGAACTCCCACGCGCCCGCGAGCGTGCCCGTGCCCTTCAGCGTGCCGCAGATCGGCATCGCCATCGCGCCGCTCGAGGTGAGCGTCGAGCCCGCGCCAAGCTCCAGGTCCTTGTAGATGCCGGACGGCTCCAGCACGGCGATGTCGCCCAGCGTCGCGGCGAGCTTCAGGTTCGTCTCGTCGAAGCGGCTGTACGCCGATTCACCCGGCGCCTGGTAGCTGAGCGTCATGCCGCCGTTGATGTTGTTCGGACCCCATCCGCCGCCGCCTCCATCCGAGACGCGCACTTCCCAGCGGTGCCAGCCCGCCGTGAGCGTCGTCGAGCCTGTCTTCGTTTCAGTGGATGAACTGCGCCCGAGGAGCTGTACCCCGTCGATCTTCAGGAGGTGGTAGTCGTCATACGCCAGCTTGAACGACCAGAACCCCTCCTTGCCGTCCTCAACCTTGAACCATCCCTCGAACACGTTGATTTTGCCCGAGTAGAGCCCGGCGGTATCCGTGGTCGGGCCCGTGCCGCTCAGATGCATCTGGGCGACGGAGTCGATGCACTTGATGTGCGTCCAGTTATCCACAGTGTTCCACGTCGAAGCAGCAGGCTTCGCGTTGATCCACTTCCACACGCAGGCGTTGACGGCGGGGCGCACGTCCAGTGTCAGTCCGTCGCCGAGACTCGCGCCCGGCTCGAACTTCGTGTAGTCGCCGCCCGCCGTGGAAGTCGATTCACCGATGATGAAACCGAGCGACTTGCCGTCGTTCCATCCGTTCGACGCGGGAGGCCCCGCGTTTCC
>CACWIW010000256.1 GCA_902761035.1 uncultured bacterium
TACCCTTTCCCGGACTCCCAGGCTGGCAGGGCAAGGTCTTTTCAGCGAAACATCAGGCTGGAAAAGGAAAGAAGCAGCCTGTCAAATGAGAATACCATGTGATGTACGATGAATCGTTGGAAGAAATCTGGCGCATCAAGCGTGAGATTGCGTCGGAATATCCTACGCTTGAAGACTATTTCAAAGGAATGCTTGCTTATCAGGAAGAAGAAATGCGGCAAGGCGTGAAGTTCGTGTCATTCCCGCCACGCAAACCGGAACTGGTAACAGCCTAACCCAATCTCAAACCGCAGAACTGAAACGCGAAAGGTTCCAACGGCAAAACAGTGAAACGGTCTTATGCGGCTCAGCCGCCACGGTCACACGCCTGGTAGGGTCATGCGTCCCGCGTGACCGAAAACGGCAGGGCGGTTTCGATGAAACCGCCGCCGAATCGGTAGGGCGGTCGCCCCGCGACCGCCGCCCCCCCAAGCGGAGTTGAAAAAGGCAATTTAGCATCACCTGAAAACCTCATTTCCATACTTGCGTTAAGGGCACGGATTTGGCATAATAAACGCACTGAAACTTTCAGACGCACAAGGTGTTTTCTGCGGGTTCTTTCAAGTCGCGCGGCTTGGCTCGCGAATGGTGCGGAAGAGATCGGTTTCCGTCTTGTCTGCACGGCGGGGCTGAAGTAAGCAAAGAGGTGCTGTAAACGCCATGACTGCAGGAAAATCAACTGTTGGATTCGCAAGATTCGCATGTGCCGCGTGTGGCGTACTTGTGGCCGCCGCCGCCGCGGCCATGCCGACGCTGCCGGAGATCGGTTTCGAGCTGACCTTGCGACAGGCTGTCACGAACAGCCCACAAAGCAAGGTGACATCCTCGGAAATGAAGTCGTTCAGAGTTGACGAAAAGGACGGCCGGACGTCGCTCGTGTGGCGCGGGCATCCGCTCTGCGGCGACGGCTTCACCGTCACGGCCGAACTGACGCCGACGCCGGAGAAGGACGGTTGGGCGTATTCCTTCCGTTACGCGGGAAACGAATCGGGTCTCCACATACGGGACATCTGGTTCCCCGCCGTCACCGTCCCGCGTACGGACACGACGGAGTTGTTCCTTCCCCGCGACTGCGGCATGATTCGCCGCCCCGACTGGAAGAAGGCAAAAGGCGGCGCGGACGTGGGGAAGAATGGGATTCACGGGATACACTTCATGGCGGCCCTCAACGGCGCGGACGAGTCATGGTACATGGACCAGCGCGGTGACGCGCGTCTGCACATGAACCGTTTCCTCGTGCGCAATGGGACGAAACCGCACACGCTGACGATGCTCTTCCACTATACGGCGCAGCTCACCGACGGGAACCGCGTCGCCGGCGAGATGCCGTTCGGCGGCACGATCCGCACATTCAGGGGAGACTGGTTCGCGGCCGCAGACATCTACCGTCGCTGGGCCTGGGAACAGCCGTGGGCGCGGGTCGCGTTCGCGCGTCGGCAGGACAAGCTGCGCAACATCGCCATCTGGTTCTGGAACAGAGGCCTCTCGGACGAGGTCGCGCCGCCGGTGGAGCGTTTCAAGGAGTTGACCGGGCTTCCCGTGGCGCTCGACTGGTACTGGTGGCACGCCATTCCGTATGACGCGGGCTATCCGTTCTTCTGGCCGCCGCGCGAGGGCGAGGAGCGGTTCGTCGCCACCGTGCGCAGGCTCGTGGACAAGGGCATCTTCGTGCAGCCCTACATGAACGGAATCAGCTGGGACGTGAAGGGTCCGAAATGGCAAGAGCAAGGCTCGCTTGAGGCCGTCGTGAGCGCGGCCGGCAAAACGGGCGGCAGACAGTACAACATTTACGTTCCAAGCGGCCTCACGACGATGTGCGGCACGGCGAAGAACTTCCAGTCGCACATGCGCGGGCTTGTGCGCAAGTTGCGGGAGTGCGGTCTTTCGGGCGTCTACCTCGACCAGATCGGCGGATGGCGCACCGTTGTCTGCGAGTGCTGGAGTCCAACCCATCCGCATCCTCCGGGCGGCGGCGCGATGATGACGGAAGGGTATCGAGATTTTCTGATGCAGATCAAGGCCGACAATCCGGGTTTTCCGATCTCGACCGAATACTCCCCCGAGGCCTATCTGGACATTGTCGACTCGGCCATCATCCTCTATCAGAACGGCGAGTGCTTCGGAATGTCCGCGATGCCGGAGGAGGAGACTGTCCCCGCGTTTCAGGCCGTGTACCACGGGGCGATCACGCTCTACGGCAGCTATGCCGTCATCGACGGCATCCCGCCGTGGGATCCGAAATGGCCGTCCGAGTGTCGGTGGAAGAAGGAGAAGGCGTGGGAGAAGCTGTACCCGGACCAGTTCGCGCTCGAGTTCGCCCGTGGTGTCGCGATGGGGATGCAGCCGATGGTACACTGTCTTCGGATGAAGCATATCGACGATCCGCGCTATGCCGCCGACTTCGCGTTCACCGTCGATACGGCGAAGTTCTACCATGCGAACCTCGACTATCTCTACGACGGGACGATGTGCGCCCCGGGCACGCTTACATGCGAGAAACAGCCAGTGGAAATCCTTGCGCGCGGAATCTACACGACGAAGAAGAAGGCGAGGGTGGTGCGGCATCCAGCCGTCCCGACGATCCTCCATTCCGTGTGGCGGAAGAAGGACGGGCGCGTGGCGGCCGTGCTCTGCAACTGGTCGCGCAAGGAACAGCGCTACGACCTCTCCACGCCTGAAATCGCCGCGTCCGGCGTTGTCCCCGCCCGCAGCTGGCGCTTGATCGAGAAGTAGGGGCGCTTGCAAGATAACGGAGAGTCGTGAGATGGTATTCACTTCAGCGGTGTTTCTAGGCGTATTCCTGCCGCTCCTTATTGGCGTTTATTTTCTGGCGAACGCGAAGGCGCGGCCGTATGTGCTGCTTGTGTTCAGCCTCCTGTTCTACGCCTGGGGCGAGCCGTCCGCCGTCGTCATCATGCTCGCGCTGATGGTGCTCAACTACTTTCTTGCGCTCGGGATGGCGGCTACGGGCGAGCGGAAGTGGCTCTCGGCGATTCTGCTGGGCGTGGGCGTGTGTGCGGACCTCGGTGCGCTCGTGGCGTACAAGTACATCGGCTTCATCGTCAGCAACCTGCTGCCGGTGTTCAATCTCTTCGGCGTGAAGATGGAGGTGCCGCAGGTCGCGTTGCCGATCGGCATCTCTTTCTATGTGTTCCAGATCATCTCCTACATGGTGGACATCCGACGGGGGACCGTGGAGGTCCAGCGCAACCCGTTCAAGTTCATGCTCTACGTGAGCCTGTTCCCGCAGCTGATCGCGGGCCCCATCGTGCGCTACGCGACCATCGCCCAGGACATCGAAAACCGCACGGCCGACTTCGACAACATCGTCGCCGGTTTCCGCCGATTCACGATCGGACTTGCGAAGAAGGTGCTGATCGCGGACGTGATGGCCGGTGCCGTGGACGTGATCTTCGCGGCGAAAGTCGAGACGATCCCGGGCTTCTACTGCTGGCTCGGCGCAATCATGTACACGCTCCAGATCTACTTCGACTTCTCCGGCTACTCGGACATGGCAATCGGCCTCGGCCGCGTGTTTAACTTCCGCTTCCTCGAAAACTTCGACCATCCCTACGCCTCGTGTTCCGTGCAGGAGTTCTGGCGGCGCTGGCACATCTCGCTGTCGAGCTGGTTCCGCGACTATCTCTACATTCCCCTGGGCGGGAACCGGAAGGGAACCGTGCGAACATACGTGAACCTCTTTATCGTGTTTCTCCTCTGCGGCGTCTGGCACGGCGCGGCGTGGAACTTCGTCGCGTGGGGCATCTACCACGGCATGGGGCTCGTCGTGGAACGCGCCGGGTTCGGCAAGGTCGTGAAACGTTTCCCGAAGGTCGTCGGCAACCTCTATCTGATGCTCTTCGTCGTGATCGGGTGGGTGCTGTTCCGCGCGCCTGACCTCGGCTACGCGGGAACGTACATCGGCAACATGTTCGGCGGCGGCACGGCGGCCTTCCGCTCGTTCACGCCGCTCATCGACTTCATCTCGCTCGACAAGGCGCTCCTCATGGTCGTCGGCATCGTGGCATCCTATCCCGTGTTCGAGCCGATGGTACGGCGGGTGCCGGAGTCCGTGCGACTCATCTTCGGCGTGCTGCTCTTTGCAGTTGCGTTCATGCTCGCCATGACGTCGGCGTACAGTCCGTTCATCTACTTCAGGTTCTGAGGAGCGCGCCATGGTCAAAGCAATGAACCTAAAATCCTCGGTTGAAAGTCTCACGCAGAGGCGCAGAGAGGCTGAGAGCGCAGAGAAAGTTCAGAAATCCGACGGAAAGGAAAAACATGACAAGAAGAATCTCGGAAATTTATTTCACCCAATTGGTGAAAACAAATACATGCTCAAGCAATGGGATAACCTCTGCGAACTCTGCCTCTCCGCGCCTCTGCGTGAGATATAACATGGAGTGGTAAATCGAAATGAGGAATTT
>CACWIW010000257.1 GCA_902761035.1 uncultured bacterium
AGGACATGATAGCAAATCGCGCCTGAAACAGAGGCTATGCCGCTAGGCTGCCTCCCGTTTCAGGCGCACTTGTTTTTCGGATTCCACCCAAGAGGCAGATTTGGGACATGTGAGAAAATTAAATATCTTGGCAATCCCCGTGCTCTCAAAACACTGAAGGTCGGCGATTTAATTTTTGGAGCGGAGGGATTTGAAAAGGGGCGTTCAATTGTTGTAGTTGAATCATCTTCAAAGACTATCACAAACATACATGGAATTACAATAAAGCAGGAGGCGCACGGGAATCTAACGGATGCTGTCTTTGTGAAATGTTTTTTGGATTATCTTCGGAATTATGGATTAATCGATATGCTTGCGGTAGGTGGAAACGGAGGAAGTTTGGCTCAAAAATATTGGGGACTGATTCCGTTCCCAGTATTTCCTGAAAGGCTAAAAACAAGGATAGCGAAATTGTACCATAATGCAGATGCGGATTATGACGCAGTACACATTACCGACAGTAACTTTGAGGCTAGGAATGCCGCCTTCGACAAGATAGCAGGAATATGTGAACTTGACAAGATTGTGAAGCACTTAAAATTGTTACTTAATTCTGCTATTGAAAAAATAGCAAACGACGAGATGGTCGTGAGAGAGTATTGATAATATTCCTCTAGCAAAATGATTATCGGTTAATGACGCCATTGACGGAAAACCTGGATGGACATTGAACACACGGTGGAGAGATCAGATGCTGATATCCAAGATCATATCCGGCGGGCAGACCGGGGTTGACCGCGGCGCGATTGAGGCCGCGCTGGAGCTCGGTTTCCCGTATGGCGGGCTGTTCCCGAAAGGTCGGCTCGTCGAGGACGGCGCCGTGCCGGAGAGGTTCGACAGGATGGAGATTGCGCCGAAAAGAACGGTTTGCCTACTGTTCGGAGAACCGAGGGCCGAAATGCGCAGCGATGCGGGCCGGGCCGAAACGGTCGTCCAGAATCGCCTTGACGACGATGTCGTCGCCCTCGATGTCGTAATAGACGGAGAACGGGAAGTGCGGAACCATCATGCGGTGATGTCCGAAGTGGATAGGGTGTATGCTTGCGAAACCGGCGAGGGAATCGAGTGCGGCGGTGACGTTCTCCATGAAGTGGTCAAGTACCCATGCGCCGTTGGGGGCATAGAAGTCCTGAGCCTCGGCGAGGTCGAACTCGGCAAGAGCCGTGAGCCGTACGCGTTTCATGTCACAGTGCGTCCCGACGGGCCAATAGGCGGGCTTTCACGTCCGTCCAGTCGTAAACCGGAATCTTGCCGTCGGCGTAGAGACGTTCGCGGCGGGCAAGCTCGTGTCCGTGCCATTCCGGCGGCGCGTATGCACCGGAAGCCGATTCAAGCGACGACCAAAGGTAGTCCATCACCTGAACTTTTTGCGAGACATCCATCTCGTCAATCTTTTGCATTACAGCTGGCATATTCCATCTCTCCGTTCGCGGTTAGTATAGCAAAAAATACTGGTGCATGGAAGATGGTGTTTGAATAGTGTCAAAACTGGTCAGACCAGTTTTGCAATTCCCACAACCGCTGAAATTATGGTAAACTAACGGGAAACCGAGATGAGTGCACTTGACATACAAACTTTGGCTTGCGGGGCTTATGGATGGTTCCAGCAGGCATTGATCCGCCTCTGCGTTTGTGCGGCGGTGGTGTTGTTTGTCGTGCTGGTTCTAAGGACGCAAACCGTCCGCGACGCGGCGGCGCGGATTGCCGCGTTGTGGCGTGGCGCGACACATTTCACGCGCCTCGCTGTTCTTACGCTTCTTTCCGTCTGCATCATAGATGCCGGCGAGAAGATGAGGAGCGGCGGCGCGCTCGGTGATCGCGCCCTACCGGGCGTGACCGCAGCGGAGATTGCGCAGGGGTGGAGGCTTGCGGCCGAGACGAACTGTACGGTGGATGTGTATGCGATGCCGGAGGGCGTTTCGCCAACTTTCAACTGGCACAAACGCGGGACGTTCGGGGAGTGGGCGCGGCTTGACCTTGGTGATTTCGCGTTTCCGCTTGGGACGAACAGCGGGGTGGTTACGTCGTTATCCGTTTTCAACGACGGAAGGATTCGCCCGACTCCGCGCGATGCTGCGCGTGAGATTTGCGCGGTGGGCGTTCCGATGCTTGCCATGCAGGGGGCGAGTAGGTTTTGGGTGGGGGAGGAGGTCGCGACGGAGCGCGACCCTCCCGGTTTGGTCACGACGGAGCGCGACCCTCCCAGAATACGGCTTACGTGGGAGAATTAGTTGCGAATGGGGACTTCGTAACGCGCTCGAATGACGTGGAGCGGATATACCGCAGGGTTGAGCCGTTTGATTGGGACGGCGACGGGCTTGAAAACACGGTTGATCCCGAACCGCTCGTTGCAGGTCCTGATGCGTATGGCACGAACGCGGAATGGTATAACGTCGTGTGTTCGAATGTGTTGGAGGTGGTGGAAGGTGACGGCTCGGCGGGGACGCCTCGCCCTACCTTGTCGTGGCTTGAGGGCGTCAATACAAACGCCTACTACTTCGTGGATGTCGTGACGACGAACGGCCTCGCACCGATCTACTTCACCGGCGACCGCGAATCACGCCTCGGCAATCCGGTTGTTGTTGCGCGAGCATTTGAAACCAACCACGTGCCGTTGCTGATCGGCGTCGACTACGCCGTCACGTCTCCCGTGCCGTTCACGGTTTCCATCCCTGACGAGGGTTTTTCGTCCGTCACTACTAACGGCGTCTCCAATTACGCCGTGCAATGGCCGCTCAATTTTGTGTTTACTGAAAGCATTGGCGAGTCAAACCGCATCTATTCGGTGACTGTCGAGCCATACGATCCAGGCGGTGAGCTGACGTGGGAACCGCCGCACAGGGGTGCGACTTGCGGGTGTGTGTCGTTCAGGGGATGGTCGATTGTATTCGGTTGTTCGCCGACGTGTGATTGCGGCGGAAATTGTCCGCAAGGTATTCTTTACTATTTGTTGGGAGGCGCGACATTCTCTGCCACGGGGGGCGTGTGCCGTTGCGGCTTCTACGACCCAGCTCCGCCAGACCCGGTTTCGTATGATCCCACGAATGCGCCGTCGATTTCCATAACGTTCAGCAAGCAGGCGGTGATATTTGATGATGAGTGCGAGATCGGGATGTACGACGTGAAGCCGAAGAGTTCAACACGGGTGCGAATCACGGTGGATGCATACGGCGGTACGCGGGGTGGAGAGTTGTCGCTCTCGTCGGTGAACCTCGGCAAGCTTACGCCTGTGGACGGAAGCGTGACACTGCCGCCCAGCCGCACGCTTGCGGAGCAAGAAGCATTCCATACTACGGGTGTGTACGAGGGTGCGGAGGCGAGCGAAGACGAAGGTGACGTATCGGTAAGCGGCACGTTTACGGAGTGTGTGACGGGGCAGCAAATCTCCGACAGCAACAGTTTGACGGTGGTGAGTGTGGAAATCAAGGAGGTAAAGAAGGCTCCCGGCAATCTATACGTTCACCGCAGGTGTTATGGCATCGCAGAGGAGGTTGAATGCAAGCAATCTCCTTCTGCTCCTGCCGTTCAGTGGCGCACAACTGGGAATGGTACTTTTGGTCTTGGGGTGGCAAAGATATTTTGTTGTCCGTTGACGGCTGAAAGAAGTCAACTGTATGCGGAATGCAAATCGGCACCGCTTCCAATCACATTGAGAGTCATTGAGCCTGAAAGCATAGTATGCGACTATGCCGAATTTATGCCGCCAAAACCCGATGGAAGAGGGTGTGGGATGCTTCTGTATTTACAATTTCTTCCTTTGTCTGTTTCGTTCTCAAATCTTAAGATACAGGAGATCCCTGCTGACTTGAACAATTGGCAGCAATGGGGCAGTCATTCGGGTTACTTCGACGATTACGCCTTTTATCAGAAGTGGTGTCATACTGTTTTCTGGGGAGCAGGAGTTTGGCTTCCTTTAAATGAGTATAACTGCGTATTTGACGAATCCCGGATTGGAACATGGCCTCAGCCGTGGTCGAATGGAACATTGTCTTGGACGATACCATATGCTTGGAAATTGGCAAGTTCACCGTTTAATGCACCAGTTGGGCAAATCAATCCCCCGTCTTATTCCGTATGGACAATGAGTTCAAACTTTCTTGAGAAAACTAAACACTCGCACACCATTGGCGTGTCAGCCAATGGGCAAATGTATCTCGACGGGAGACTGCGAAATGGAAACCCATAAAATAGTTGTTCGACAGGCGTTGGCGTTTTGCCTTGCCTGCATCCTCGGATGTTCAGAAGAACCGTCGCGTGGCGTTACGGTTCAGGCCGATAAGGCTGAATGTCAACCTACGAAACTTGAATGTATCCAAACGGAGTTGTCCAACATTGCCGCTGGCGTACATGATTATACTTGTAGCTTCCCACCATACGACTACGTGGCATCATTGACAAACAAGCTGTCTGCTTTGTCGCCTTCAGAACGTGAAGCAGCATTCCGCTTTGCGGAGAAGGCCTTTTCCCGCCCCAAGCTCAAAGAGGGCTCTTTTTGGGAAAGGCAGCATTCCATGTATGCATTTGGTGAAATTGTCATAGTCATTTCAAACATATTTTTGGAAAAATGGGACAGGCCAACCGAAGTGTGGGATTTCCTTTTGCGCGCAATTTCGGAATTGGACAAGGATTGCCTCGTCGTTTCTGCACCAGATTTCAAGGTGCATGAATCAGCCATGGTATCTCGCATCATGAAGGGCTCCTACGTCGATTACATGAAGCAAGAGAAAAACAGGGCCATTCTATTGATATTCGAGAGGAGTCCTCTTTTTGGAAAATACTACCATCAGTTACCAGTCGAACGGCAAAAAGAATGGAGTGCCAGACTTGAAAAAGCTGCCGGTCGTAAAGTGGATATCTTCGATCCGAAAAATCCCAAGCGGGAATCTCCCAGACAGCCATTTACAGTTCCTGAGTATTTGCCATTGCAGGTTCAGGAACTAATGCGGAACCAACGGCGGGAGGCCTTAAAAAAGGCAGGGATTGATCCGTCGGTCGAGGGTCTGTGATCGCGAAAAAGCCGTTGCCGTCGGGGTGGGGAAATGGTACACTCTTTGCCGTGAGGAACCATGCCGAAAACGCGAAGCGCCGTCCGTGGCAGGGCGTGAAGGAGGAGCCGTGAAAGCACTGCTCCTGGTGGCTGGCGCTATCTTCGCGTCGGCGGCGTTTGCAAGGCAGATCGTAATTCCGACGTTGCCTGTGTCGCCGTTTGCCGATACGGAGGTGTCAACGAACGTGGTTATTCACGGGAGCCGCACTGATGTGAGGGACGTGCGGATTCATTTCCAGTTGGAGGGGACGCCTACAAACAATCTTGAAGTCGCGTTTGGTTGTGACGCGAACACGAACGGCGTTCTTGACGTTTCGGAGATCGAGACTGTTTACGGTTGGCGCGGCGGTCGCTACTTCATCGAGAACGTCCGCGCATGGGAGAGGATTGAAACGCCAGCCGCCGCATCGGCACTGTGTGGAGTCATTGACATTCAGCTGCATAACGACAAGCATTTCGTGCCGAGAAGCTTTGCCGCGACGTGTGGCGGTGAACCGGCTTTTGCAACGCTTTCCACCACGCCTCCTCCGGCATGGCTTTTCAGGAATGAATGGAACATGGTGCGCGTCATCCGGCGCGGCGCGGGAACGCCGTCAGAGTGGGTACGATGTGACATCAAACACGATTCCTTCGCCATCAAGATGAGGTGACGCCATGCTTTCTAAATGGTTGACAGAAATCCTTGTGTTGCTGGCGTTAGGTCTCGGCGTCGCGTGTGTCTGCCTCTGGCTTCACGAGCACGATATATGCCCACTGAAAGCAATAAAGAAGGTCATGCGCAAGATGTCCTTCATCGGGATTTGCGTACTGGCTCTCTGGGCGGTGCCGCTGATTCAATATGGAAGTACCAAGGGCGGAGACGGCGGTACGAACAACATGCAGAATGTTGCCAATGTGGAAATGTTGCCAATGACCAGTTCAAATACCCAATTGGGAAATGGCAACAATATCACAATGGCAACATTGATCACCTCCACGAACACCACGCGCACTATCACGGGCGACGACTTCCGGCGCGGCTTCGTGATGACGCGCGTCGGCACAGACGAGGCGTTTGATTTTGCCGCACCGTCAAACGCCGTTGTCTGCGCCGACTGGCGTGCGTTCGGCGCGGCGACGGACTGGATTTACGTTGCCCTCACGAATTGGGCGTTTCAAGTCGCCACAAACGACGTTGACCGTCTGCGCATCTACTCCTTCGGTAAGATAGAGCCGCAGATAATGGAGGCTGGCGGCGAGATCGCCACCAACTACTGGTTCGCGCCGTTCATGGCGTCGCTCGGCATTGCGCCGGAAGCGAATTGGCATTTGATTGCAAGTGCGGAACCAACTAACAACTATCCACTAACAACTAACAACTCTCTCCTCTGGCACTACGTCACGCCGTCGAACACGCTGCAAATCACATGGCAGAACGCCTTGCTCGACCGCGACACCGACACGCCGCTTTCCTTCCAGATCGAGTTC
>CACWIW010000258.1 GCA_902761035.1 uncultured bacterium
AGCTACGTCTCGAGCGATGGTGGGCACTATCGCGGCGCGTTCGTCGGCCTGGCCAGTTCCGGTCTCGTCACGGGTTCCTACTATGAGGACACCGAGAACAGCCTGAAGGCCGTCGGCACGAGTAGCGGCTCCGACGACTACGACGGCATCACGTCGCTCGGCGACGAGGAGATGCAGCGGAAAGAGTCCTTCACGGCCTTCGACTTCAACGAGGTCTGGAAGATCGACGAAGAGACGTATCCGTACCTGCTGACGCTCTTCAGCGCGTATGAGCTCTGGCTGAATGACGTCGGCATTACCGACGAACCGAAACCGGAAGACATGCCGAAACCGGAAGACATGGTGGAGGGCATTCCGGCCGGCGTGCGGTACGTCTTCGGGATCGATCCCTCGATCGGCCCCGCCGATCTTACCGAGCCGCTGCTTGACGTCACGTTCGATGCGAGCGGCAAGCCGGTCGTAACGCTTCCGGCCTTAGTGAATACCGACGGCGTGACGGTGACGGTGCTGGCCACCGAAGACCTCGCGGACTGGTCTGACGCGAAGCTCGTCCCGATGGCGTACGAGAAATCGGACGGTACTTGGCACCTCGTCGACGACAACCCTCCGTCGAAGATGTTCTTCAAGTGGCGGATCACCTTCGAGGAATAGCCGTGGCCTTTCCGCGCGCGCGAATTGTGAAATTGCCCCCTTTACCGCAGCGGGGGATTGTGATATACTATACGCCGTTTTCGGACCGTAGCGCAGCCTGGTAGCGCGTTTGCTTGGGGTGCAAAAGGTCAGGGGTTCAAATCCCCTCGGTCCGACCATTGAAAATACGGCGTTGTTGTGCCGTAGTCGAACTCAGGCCACGTTGGCTGTGTTGCTAGCGTTTCCAGATTTGTCGAAGAACCTGACTTTCTTCTTTGCCTCGTCAACGCCCTGCGCAGCTTCCTCGTTGCCATTGTCTCTCTTGAAGCAGCGAATGATCGCGCTCATAGATGTAAGATAACGGCTTCTCCAATCAATGTCGATTGGGAAAGCCGTCTTTCGCAAGGGTAGGGCGAGCCGTCCTCGGCGAGCCGCATGGTAGGGCGGTCGCCCCGCGACCGCCGCCGCGGCTCACCCGGAGGGCTCGCCCCATCTCCGGGCCGCCCGGTGGTCGGCCCCTACCGGTTCGCATGGTAGGGCGCGATCACCGAGCGCGCCATACCATTTTCGGCTTGCGGAGGCGGTGAGATTGTGGTATCATTCTAACTGTTGAACTGGTCAAGAGGTAATCTTTAATAGTTATAAGAGGAAAAAGCAATGGAAAAACTTATCAGCAACGCCCTGTGGGGAAAGGCGAAATCCTATCATTTCGCTCGTGTTGTTGTTCTGGCTCTTGCGGGCGCGGCGGGTGCGCTGTCGGCGCACGCGGCGCTGCCGGCGGAGTACCAGCAGCTCGAGTACATCCAGGCGAACGGCAACTGCCAGATACGGACCGGCATTACGCCGACGTGTACTGACAAGGTGGAGATGACGTGGCGGCCAGCCACGGTGAGCGGCAACCAGAACCTTTTCTGCTCCCGCACGGGCACTGGTACAACGGGACAGTTCACGTTGTTCATGATCGGGGACAAGGTACGCTTCGACCGCAATACATCCTCGGTGACGGGTGCGAATGCCATCAGTGCAGATACGAAGTACACGGTCGTTGCCGACTTCAACACCCTTGCCGGCACTGTGACCCTCGCCGATACGGGCGCAGAGGTGACAAGCGTCACGATGCCGAGTGGCGACTATACGCCCGGATCGGAACTCTGCCTCTATGCGTCGCATACCTCCGATCCTGGTACGGGCCTCGGCAACTACGCCTCCTACGCGCTCTATTCCTTCAAGCTGAGCGACTCCTCTGGCAACCTCAAGCTCGACCTCGTTCCGGTGAAGCGCGAAGCGGACGACGTGATCGGCCTCTACGACGCCGTGAACGACGCTTTCCTCATGAACAGCCTTTCCGGTGCGTTCCTTGCAGGACCTGCTGCATTGACCTTTAATTCCCACGTCTGGGTTGGCGGGGCAAGCGGGAACCTGTCCGATGCCGCCAACTGGTCGCCCGCGCCCGCCGGCGCGTTCACGGCGGACGACGAACTGGTCGTCAACGACGCGGCGGAAATCACCGTCGATGCCGCCGCAACAGTCGGCAAGCTCACACTCAACGCGGCGGGCGCCGTCGCGTTCACGGGCGCGAACGCCCTCACTGTTACCCGAATCGCCAACACGGGCGCGGGCGACGTGACGTTTAGCTGCCCCGTCAACTTCTCCGGCACGTACTACGTGGAGCAGACGGGTGCGGTGAAGTTCCCCGGCGGCGCGACGGCAACGTACCCCGATGCCACGCTGCGTCGCGTCCAACTCCGTCGTGCGCGGCAAGCATTTCTCCGGCACGCAGGCGTCTCAATATCGCATCCTGCGCGTGGAGGAGACCGGCTACGCCTGTTTCACCACCGTCACGAACGGTTGGAATATGGGCGACATCGACATCGACGGCACGCTTGAGGCGACCGAGGAAGTGATCGTGCGCACGAATCCGTCCGGCGGCTCGACGGCGTCGCGTTTCGGACGCAGCGGTAACGTCGGCACGGTCAAGGCGCCGCGCATCGCGAAATGCGAACACGCCACGGCATCGTCCCTCATCCCCAACCTTATCGTTGGCGCGGGCGGCTTCGGTTCCCTGACGCAGGACTACTCGTACCGGTTTGACGTCGATACCACGATTACCGCGTCGGACAACTTCGAATTCCTCGGCGTTTACCGCAGTGGAAATGCGCATGACTGGTGCTTGAGCCTGAACGGCAAGACGATTACGATTGTCGTTCCCGAGAACAAGACCGTCACCTTCGGCGTCGGCATCGCCGGAACCGCCGGTAGCATCGTGAAACAGGGCGCAGGCACGCTCGTGATGACGGACACCTTCAACGAGCAGTCCGGCTTCGTGAAGCAGTATGCAAATGGTACGGTCATCGAGGAGGGCAAAGTGGTGTTTGCGGCAAACGGACAGCTCGGCACGGGCCCCGTGACGCTTGGCGCGAACGGGTCGCTTGAAATCGCGGACGGCGTTTCGTTCTCCAATCCCATTGAGGGCAACGGCGCGATCTCCGTCGCCGGCAATGTGACGATGCTCGACGGCGCGCGTCTGCTTGCCGGAACATCCACTTTCGCCGCCGGGACGAAGGTCGTCGTTGAAAACCAGACAACGCAGGGCGTGATTGCGACAGGTGTTTCAAGGGCCGATTTCGATGCCTGCTTCGAGACCTCGAACGGCGGGCTCACTTGGTCGGACGGAAGCGTTTCATACGGCAACAGCTACGTGTGGGTTGGTGCCGAAGGGGGTAATTGGTCGGATGCCGCCAACTGGAGCTGGAACGGCCAAACGGGCACGAAGGCTCCGCTTGACGACGACTACGCGGATGTCTCGTTCACCAACGCCGCCACGGTCGTGCTGGATGCTTCCGCGACGATTCAGGACCTCTACTTTTCCGGCTCGGGCGCGGTGAAGATCGTCAACCCGGCGGCGACGCACGGCTTCGTCACCACGAACCATCTTGCGCTTGCGTCGGTTTCGAACAGCGCGACGGTCATGCCTGAAATCGAGTGCAAGGTCGATTTCGCCGCAACGTACAAGGTCGCGTTCACGAACAAGGGCGTCAAGTTCGCCGGCGGCGCGACGGCGACAACATGGGATTCAGACAATGCCCTGACGACTCCGACAATCGACATCAACGGTACTGTCACGTTCACGGCGGACTGGACCGTTTCGACGGCGGCCGGACACAAGTGCTACGTGCGCAACGGCGCGACGCTGAACTGCGCCTCGCTGACGCTTCCGTACTGCGGCAACGCATACAATCAGCTGACCGACATACATGTGGACAACGGTGGCGTACTCAACTGCAAAACCGTGACGCAGAATGGCCGGTCGAGCAATTTCAACAACGTGGGCAACTGTGTCACCCTGGTTACCGATACAAGCGGCATTATTAACGTGACTGGAACTATGACCCAGAACCGCGGCGGACGCGTCGGAATATGGAAGTGCGGCGGCGCATTGCGCGCTTACATGTACGGCGAACTGAACTTGAATGGACTTGTCGTGAACAACACGACAGGAAACGAATGGCTCTCCTTCGAACAAAAGAAGGCGAACATCGGCCCTGGCGGAATCGTCGTGAAGAGCACCGACAAATTCACGAAGGGAATCATCTTCGCACCTTGGGTGCGTCTTGGCGCGTATGCGGACTATGAAATATCCTCTGAAAAGAGCGACCCGGTCATGTATCTCTACCAGGATCTGACATTCGACACGCTGGATTCCGTTGACGGAACGACCCCGCGCACAATTCGGGTGTCCGCCAATCTCCATGACGAGAAGACCCGAAACAACGATTATCAGTATGGCTATAACTTCAAAGGCGGTTACATCATCAAGGAGAATCCAGGCACGCTCATTCTTACCGGCAACAGCACGTACAGCCTTGGCACGACCGTCAACGGCGGCACGGTTCGCCTTGAACACAACAACGCGGCGGGCACGGGCGCAATTACGGTGGCGGCGGGCGCGACGCTGGAGCTGGCGGACGGCGTGACGATCACCAATTCTGTCTCGTTTGCGGACGGCGCAACGCTCGTGTGCGGCGCGGGGTCTCAGATCAGCGGCCCCGTTACGCGGAACGGCACGGTGAACCTGCGTCTGTTGGGCACCACCACGATCTTCCCCTCCGGCTACACGGATACGACCGGTTTCGTGGTCACTCCCGACAGCGCGGTCGGTACGCTCTCCGTCGATGGCGGCGCGCTCAAGTACGACGCCCGCGCGGTCGGCACGTACACGTGGACGGGCGTGGTTGACGGCAACTTCTCCACGCCCGGCAACTGGAGCGTCAACGATGAGGCCGTGAACGACGTGCCGGGCGTGCTGGACACGATTCGCTTCGCGCCCGAGGCTGCGACGACCGTGACGCTCGACGCGGACGCGCAGGTGGCCGCGATGGTGATAGAAGGGGCCGGCGCGCTTACGCTTGCCAATCCCAGCGGGGAGACCGTCCACACGCTCACGCTCGCGTCCGTCACGAGCAGCGCGACCGTCATGCCCGTGATCAACTGCAAGGTGCAGTTCACCGGCAAGTACACAGTCTCCTTCACGAACAAGTCCGTCAACTTCGCCGGCGGCGCGACGGCGACGACGTGGGACAGCGCGAACACGGCGGCCAGTCCTACGTCCGATTTCTACGGCAACATCACCTTCACGGAAGACTGGACAGTGCCGTCGGCGACGGGCAACAAATGCTACGTCAGGAATGGGGCGACCTTGACCTGCCAGGCGCTGATCCTGCCGTACCGTGGCGCAAGTTACAACCAACTTGCCTTGCTTCAGGTTGATGCCGGCGGCACGTTGAACTGCCGTACGGTTGAGCAGAATGGATCGACCACCTATTACAACGGCGTCGGAGACGGCGTGGCCGTATACGTGAACGGGACATTGAACGTGTCCGAAAGCTACAACATGAACAATTGTGGCCGTATCGGCATATTCAAGCAACAGGGGAACAACAACCTACAAGCGACAGGCGTGTTCAACGTCAAGGGGATTGTCGCCGAGTCGACGACGACATCGCCCAAGTGGATCGAACAGCGGAAGCTCAATCTGGGTTCGGAAGGCATCGTCGTGAAAGCCACGGACGTCACGGGTATCGGCATCGGGCCGCAGATCACGCTCGGTGCGCTGGCCGACTACGCGATTCGCTATGAAGGCACAGGCAGCAAGGTGCATTTCCACGCCCCTGTCACGTTCGACACCTACGATTCCGCTGCGGGAGTCGCCCGCACCGTCACCATCTCTGCCGATGTGGAGAACGGCAAGACCATCGGCACCTATTCAGGCGGCCGCTACGACGTGGGCGGCGCGATCATCAAGAAGAACGCGGGTACGCTCGTCGTTTCCGGCGACAACACGTTTACCGGCGGCACGACCGTGAACGGCGGAACGCTGCTGGCTGCGCACGACCACGCCCTCGGCACGGGGCCTGCGTCGGTAGGGGCGGGCGGCACGCTTGAGCTCATGGAAGGGGTCTCGGTCACGAACGCGGTGACGCTCGCCGCGGACGCCACGCTGCTGATTGACGGCGCGGAGGCGCGCACGGCGGCGGGTACGTCCGTCGTGGGCACGATTGCCACGCCATCCACCGGCACGGCGAACCTGAAGGTGTTGGGCGACCTTTCCACTGCGACCGCCAAGGTCTCGATTACGCTCGGCGCGCTCGCCGAAGGCGCGTCCGTAGAGGCGCTCACGCTCGACGCGACGGCCCTGACGCTCCCGAAAGCCGGGTGGCGTGCCAGGCTGAAGGCGCGTGAAGGCTCGCTCACGCTTGACGTCAATAAGCCGTCCGGCATGACCCTTATTGTGCGGTAGGGTGAGGCGGGGTAGGGCGCGATCACCGAGCGCGCCGCATGGTAGGGCGAGGCGTCTCGCCGAGCCGCCGCAAATCCCTTTTCCCCGTGTAGCCCGCCGCCCGCGCTTCGCACGGGAAAGTAAATGAGGATAACTTTGATGGATCACGACAAGACTGTGGGAACAGAATCCGCCCCCG
>CACWIW010000259.1 GCA_902761035.1 uncultured bacterium
GTACGGTTCTGCGCTCTCCCAGCCGAAGCCACCCACCCAGATGCAGTCCTCGCCCTCCGACTCGACGTCATCCTTGAGGTAGGTCCAGGTGAGGGTGTGCTCGCCGGGTCCCGTCACCGCCACGCTGACGTTCGTCCAGTCCGTCTCGCCGCTAATGTATGCCTTGACGACGCCGTCCACCGCGAACTCGCCGTGGTCCCATTGGTATTCGGGTGCGTCGTCCTCGCAGGACGCCTTCCACGAGAAGCTCACCGTGCCAGGGCCCATTAACGTCGTGGAGAGGACCGTCCGCGCGAACGAGCCGTACGCGCTACTGTTGCCAATCGCTCCGGACTTCATCGCCTCGCCGTTCGGCGCCATCGCATCTGTCACGCGCGTCCAGCCCGTGTCGCCATCGCCGCTTGTCGTGAACCCGTGATCCGGCTTGCCCATCGTATCCCCGATGGTCCACACCTTCTCGATCGCGAACGTCGCCACCTCGGAATTGAGGTAGTCCGGCATCACCGCATACGCCTTCACCGTGCAGCTGTCCGTCACGTAGAACGGCCCCGTGTACTTCGTCGAATGGGAATTCGGCTCGCTGCCGTTCAGCGTGTAGCGCACGACCGCGCCCTCCGTCGCGCAGGAGATCGACACCTTCGTCTTCGACCCCGTGAACGACGCCGCCGCGTCCACCACCGGCGTCGCCACGTTCACCCACACGCGCGTCAGGCTCGCCGTCACGACGGACGAGTCGAAGAAATTGTCGCTGAACACCTTGGCCTTCACCACGACCGACTCGCTGAACGAGAACGGCCCTTCGTAGATCGGACTCTCCGCCGTCGGATCGCTCCCGTCCAGCGTGTAGCGCAACACGCCGTCGTTGTTCCACGCAATCGACACCTCCTGGTTCGAATGCTCAAACTCCGATCCATCCGCAAGCGAGAACATGGGATCGGCGCATTGCCCAAGCGCATACTCCGCCGTCACGACCTCACTCAACAGACCGTTCTTCACAGCTACGGCCTTGACCGTCGTCTTTCCGTATATCTTGAACCGCTTGTACACCGGACTCTCCGCCGTCGGTTCCGTCCCATTCGTCGTAAAGTGTATCGCCGCCCCTTCCGTCGGACACGTCATCGACACCGAAAGCGAACCTTCAAACACCGTTCCGCTCTCTGGGGAGATAACAGGCTCATCGGGGTTCAATGCAATTGCAGTATAGGTCGCCGTATAGGTGGCCTCGCCCGTGACAGTCACGACCTCACTGTCCCAACCGGCGAACACATACGCAAACTGGGGCGTAGCCGCCTTTGTCGGCGTCTCGCCGTCATAAACCGGCATCGTGCCGTCAAGGACAGAATCCGTTTCAAGGATTGTCCCATCCTCATTTTTCCACGTGACCGTGTAGCGTATGCCGGACACGGCGAACGCCGCAGTCAACGTCTCGCCCGTCTGCGAACTACCAGACATCACCTTGTGCGTGAGCGTGTAACTTCCGTTGTGCTGCGGCGTCCACGTGACTGCCCCGCTGCCAGTCGCGGACTTCAACGTTTCGCCGTTCACCGACACAACCGCCTTCGCACCAGATGCCGCGCCATCCTCCCACGCGGTCGAGTAGCGAATCGTCTCGCTCGCCGCCGCCGTGCGTGTGCCGGTCGCAAGATCAAGTTTTACTGACGCGCTCGTACCCGAGCACATTGCCGCGCCCCTTGCCGAAAGAGCCACGCACAAGGCAAAGGAAATAAAACAACTTTTTTTAAACAGCCTATTCATTTGGAATCTCCTATTTCTATAACAGTTTTCGTCGCTCGCTTTGGGCTCAAGACTATAGGCGCTACCGCGCCTTTGGGCCACTCGCCCTTTCGCTACCGCGTACTAGTTTGACAGGGTTCTGACTATGCGGAAGCCGTCGCTGCTGCCCCCGCCCGACGGATAGTAGCTGCCCCGGCGGGACGAGGTGCAGAGGTCCGCATCGTTGTACCAACAGCTGCCACGTTCCACCCGGTTCGACCCCGAGGAAGAACCTTTAGGGTCTGTACCATACGTCAAATTTCCGTACCAGTCGAGACACCACTCCCACACATTTCCATGCATGTCGTAAAGTCCCCATGGATTCGCACTCTTCGACCCCACAGGATGAGTCTTGTCATTAGAATTACCAGCGTACCACATGTAGTTTCCATTCGCTGAATTGCCGTAACTGTACGTTGTCGTCGTCCCCGCCCGGCAGGCAAACTCCCACTGAGCCTCCGTGGGTAAATCGAAATCAAGACCAGTACGGGAACGTAACTTGCCCATAAATGACGAGGAATCTACTGCGGATGACGACGGCCACTTCGCGCCATTCGACGAACCTCGGATTATATTGTAACTTACTTGTTCCACTGGCAAGGTGTCACCGGAAAACTTCGACGGATTCGTACCCATCACAAGTGTGTACTGCTTCTGCGTCACCTCGAAGAGCCCGCAGAAAAACGGTTTTGTCAACGTTACATTGGTCGATCCCTGCATTTTGAATGTCCCCGCCTCTAACCGTTTTAACACGAGCTTTGATGTTTTGTAGGCATCCACGTTGAATCCACCGCTAGGAAGCGAAGCCAAGTACGTGACAGGATAGCTCGTGGCATTCGCACCTGCGGATAGGTCAATCACACAATAGGTCGCGGGCGTTGTCTCGCACGAGACGTTGAACACAACATTGCTCGACTTGAACGTAAGCCCTTCGGCGTTCATGTCCCACACGAACTTGTGCGTACCTGCCGTCAACGCCCTGTCACCGCTCAACTTCGTCGCCGTATAGGTTTTGTTCGCGACTTTGTCCTGCGCCGTCACCTTGAGCGACGTCAACACCGCCTTCTGTTTCGCCTCTGCCGCAATGTCGCCCGTCACCGTGTACGAGATATCCACCTTCCCGTTCCACGGATACCGCTGCTGCGCCGTCACGCCCGTAATCGTCGGTGCAGCAGCAAATGCGGCTACGCCGATCAGAGTTAGCAAAACTGTTCCTAATGCCTTTTTCATCTTTATTACTCCTCGCTTTACTATGACAGCGACTGGAATAGCCAATCCGCCAACTCATAGCCGTCAAACTTGACTTCACCAAGATTCAAGGCTCCGCAGAGCGTACTCCGTCTAAAGCGCTGAATCCTTCCGCTTTTCGGATCAATGCCGACCTTCGACAAGGCCGATGCCAACACGCGCTCCACTTTTGCCTCGTAGTCACGTTTCAACCACGGGCTATACGTGAACCGCATATCCTCAATGACATATTTCGGAATCGTAATTTTGACTGCGTCAGGACATGTAGGGAGCATTTCTGCGAATTGCACAATCAAGCGCGACTCGCGTTCATTTCTCCATTCGCTGTCTTTGACGAGGGAAGTCGCCCAATCGCATTTAATCCCTTTCTGCAAATCCTCCTTTATATTGCAAGCGGCCTCATCCCAGTGTACCTGTCCGCTACGATGGATGTCATGCCTGTCATGGGAAACATCAGGATCGGTAACCGACGCATAGACAAGATCGCCAAATGCCACGACCTTGACGCCGCTCTGTATTCCAATGTAATCCAGATGCGCCTGCCTTTCTTTCCGATCCATGTCAGGCTTGACTTGTACGTCGTTTATCCACCTTTCCATCGTCTTGCCGGGAATGGTTATTCGGATGGCCAGTGGATTGCAACGCTGGTAGAGCCCCCACATCGCCGCATCTTCGTTTGCGCCATGACAAAAACTTGTCTGATACATGCGGCGCGCAACCGATTTCTTCCCGAACTTGACAGTTTCCTGCTGATCGTTCAGCCTGTCGCTGTCACTTCTGGTGAGCCACCAGTCCCCTGCAATTTTATCGAGGACTCTTCTCAAACTCGTATAGTGCTGGTAGTAGCCGTGTATGACTCCTCCATCACGCACAAGGTTCAAGGCGTCCATCAAGTTCGTCTGCCGCGCGAACTTTGCTTTGATTTCGCCTCTTGTAAGTTTTTCAGATTTCGTCTTGTCTTTACCGCTCATGGCATCGCCGTTCATTTGGTCCATAACCATTTATTACCACCGCCAACCTCATCCCAAGGCGCGTACCCTTGTGGCGTAAAAGAATGCCGCACCTCGTTTCCCCATTTTCAGACATCAGGGCGGCGTTGGAAACTAAGCACCTCCTCCGATGCATCAAGGGTAGGTGCCTGAGAGAACCTTCAAAAGAAACATCAAAGGAGGCGAACTGCACGAAGGCAGTGCTTCTTCAATGCGTCTTTTGAGTTCAGTTTCTCAGGCTTCACCCTCGACGCGACCCAAACGCGGCGACGATTACGGTTGCTCACCGTCTGACCCGCGCGGGTAATCTGTTATCTCGCCTTTGAGAGGCAAGACGGAAATAGTATGCCTTTGAGAGGCAAGACGGAAATAGTATGCCACATTCCCCCGCCTAACGCAAGCGGGATTTTGGGAAATTGAAGTTTTTGCGCTGTCGTTTGCTGGACTAAACGCAAGTGACAGAAATTTACCGATTACGTTACTTGCCTGTGGCATGGCGTTTTGGTAGAATATGACCATGATTTTTCTCGATGCCATATCAAGGCTCCTGAAAGGACGACGTAATGCCAACAGAACTGCAGAAAATGAAGATGTCCGACAGCGACATGACGGTGGCGGAGTTTATCGCTTCTCGTCCGCGGCAGAGCGCACAATATCTGATTGCCGCCGTGTCGGACTGCTTACGGCGGCGGTGTCGGCTCAATCAGGCGGAGATGCAGATTGCAGCCCGCGCGATAAGGTACGCAAATTGACAGATACGGCAAAGCCTGCCGGACTGTATGTGTCGCCCATGCAAGTTCCGTCATTGGGCGACATCGTTTCAAAACGTACCGGCGAAAGTGCCGTTTACTGGAACCATGACGAAAATGCGTTCTATAAAGTAAAGAATCCAGCAGCAAAACGTCCGATAAAACGAACGTCGGATAAGGACTGGCCGTATGAACACGTCATACACAACATCCTTTTCCCGGAATGTCCGTATGAATTCATTGGCGTGACAGAGGAGTATGGAGAACTTCGTGTTGTACTAAAGCAACAGGCGATAGGAACCGAATCGTTCCCTACCTCTAAACAGATCGAGCAATCACTAGCCTCCCGCAATCTGTATCCAATAGACGCATACTTCTTCAGCGATGGAATAGTATCCGTGACCGATGTTGGCGAACATGGCGACAATGTACTTCTGGGCGATGACGGCATTGTATATTTCATTGACCCCTTGATCCGACTGCATCACTCCGCCGCAGAAACAATTCATCTGCTAACTGGAGTAGATCCGGAATTAACCATAAAATAACACACCTGCTCGTACCTCCCCAAACGCGGCGGTTGGCGACAGTTTCATCGAAACCACCTTGCGGCTCGGCGGGACGCCTCGCCCTACCGCTACGCGGGAAATCTGTTATCTCGCCTTTGAGAGGCAAGACGAAAATAGTATGCCACATTCCCCCGCCCAACGCAAGCGGGATTTTGGGAAATTGAAGTTTTGCGCACGGATTGAGATGTGAATGCGCGGTACGTCATATATCGCAATAAGTGAAGTGACAGGGATGAGAGGTGAGATTATGGTGCGGAACGTGGTTTGGAGGAATTGCGGCTCGCCCGGAGGGCTCGCCCCACCCGGCTCGGCGGGACGCCTCGCCCCACCACTGGCTCCCGCTGCGGCGGTCGCGGGGCGACCGCACTACCAATGTGTCCACGACAAGCGTGGCCGCTGGAGGCAGTAGGGAAAATAGAGTGCGTCAGGTAGGTACAGAAAGCTTTTCAATGCATTGGTACATGAATATGCAACCAGAATCGTATTCCGGCTTGACATGACTGTACACAAAAGCCTCTTCGCCAGGTGTGAGCGAACGAAATCCCAATGATTCGTAGTATTTCATCAACTTCGCCTCAGGCAAAGAATAGATGCAGAGCCACTTGGCTCCAACAATGCCCGCCGCATGCTTCACAATCGGAAGAACAAATGCAAGAAACGTATAGGCTCCTATTTTGCGCACCTTCCGTTGCTTTAGCCTGTACTTCTCGTTGACGGCAAAATTGGACAGTTCTATCGCTGGGAATGTTATGAACGTCCCTTCGTCAACCGCAAACGGAACAAGACAGGTGCGCAAAGAAATAACTGGCAAGTTCTCTGCTGACCGAATCCTTTACAAGATATGTTCTGCTTTCACCGGCCCCCTCATCATCAAGGGCAGACGACTTCAGATAAATCTCCAATCCGTTAGCGTTCTTTCCCGCCACGAATGTCTTGAGCAAAGTGCGATTCTCAGTCGAGTCCGTCAAGTGTTCCACGACAAAATCGTCAGTGTCGACTGTCAACGATGAAGACAGGATCATGCGCCAGCCCTCGCTAAAGACGCACGTTCTTTCTTATGCTCACGCGCTATCCATCTAGCGAATTCGTCAGCCTCTTTTCTAAGTTCCGTAAAATCCGGCGGGGGTGTGTTTACGATGAGGTTGTAAACCTTGTTCCTATTTAGTGCATCGCGCAGTTTCTTACTTATGACTCTCACAACAGTACCTCCTTTCAACATAATTCTTGCTTCCATCCGAGGGGGCGGAAATGGCTTCCGACCCTCCCTGTGGAGAACGTAATTAGTCTACCACATCCCACTTGTATGGTGCAAGAGGGATTTTTGGGAAGTTGAAGTTTGGCGCGCGGGGGCGCAGAGGTTGACGAGAGACGTGAGACGAGAGACGCGAGCGGAGACCAGAAGACGTTAGCCTATGAGGTAATGCGGCGTTGCCAATGTCTCATCGTCTCATGTCTTGGATCGTCTCGCGTCTCACGTCTGCGCGCACACAACCACCTCGTCAGCGGCGATCACGTGCACGGTACGTCACATATCGTGATATGTGAAGTAACGGGTATGAGGTGTGAGATTATGGTGCGGAACATGGTTTTTGGGGTATTGCGGCTCGCCCGGAGGGCTCGCCCCACTCGGCTCGGCGGGACGCCTCGCCCCACCGAGCGGCCGCGACAAGCGCGGCCTCTCCCGCTGTTGGGCGGGCCACCATGACAGGGGGATTTTTGAGCTACGCAAGGGGGAATTATGAGCTACGCAAGGGGGATTTTTGAACTACGCAGGGGGGATTTTTGAGCTGCGCACGGGGGATTTTTGAGCTACGCACGGGGGATTTTTGAGCTGCGCAGGGAGAGCGACCTCCCTACGATTAGGGAACGACCTGCCTACGATTAGGGTTGGATGCCCCTACAGTGAGGGCACGACCTGCATATTGACTTGCGTTCAACCGCCAACTTGAATACCGTCCGAGCATGAACGCATCGCCATGTATAGACCTTTGGTTCCTTATACAAGCGTTCTACGAACATTCCATTGTTAACTACAAAGGCAATTATGGCCCTCATTTCACGGCCAGATGACGGAAACTGGCTTCGAGTCGTCGCCGAGTTCGGCCTCGAGGCGCTTGACGAGCGGAGCCCAATCCGTGCCCGAATCCTCGAGCTCCCCGTCGGCGGCGTAGATCGCGTACGCCGTGCTGCGGTCGCTGCACGAGACCTCTATCCGCGACGCCGACTCCATGCGCCCCGCCATCGTCAGCAGGAGGATCGCCATCCGAATCGCCGCGCCGATCTCGGCGTCGCCATCCTTCTGCGCCGCCTCGTCCGAAAGTACGCGCGCGTACGGCAGTCGAAACGATATCTCAAGCGACGGCTCGCGCCACTCGAACACGAAGACGCGGCTCTGGATGCCGTGCCCGCCAACGAGGCGCGTCAATCCCACACCAGATTCAATCTCGGCGAAAGCGGCCCGCAGTTCCTCGATGGCCGCCGTGCGCCTGGATTCAACGTCGTTTCCCATAGATGTCTCCTTCCTTGATGCCGTCACGCGGGCTGTTCAAACACAAACATCCTTTGGAGGAATTCACGCTTGAAGAACGACGGGCATCTCCGCTCGTTGTAGTCCCTCACGCACTCAATGTCGTTGCCGGAGGGCGTTATCGTGGATCCGTCGGACTTCGTAATCGTCACGTTCGCCTTGAAATTGGTCATACCCTTGAGGTTGTCCTCGTTCTGC
>CACWIW010000260.1 GCA_902761035.1 uncultured bacterium
TGCCGGTGAAGTCCGCCGTCTGGATGCGGAACTTGTGCCAGCCCTGTGCGAGCGTGACAGTGTAGGAGAGCGTGTTGTTGCTGTCGCCCGTCAGTCCCGAATCCACGCCGTCGATCCAGAGCGCCGCGCGGTCATCGTAGTTGCTGCGGAACGTCCACGCCTTGCCCGCGTTCTCCGCCGTCACTTAGAACCAGCCCTCGTAGCGGTTCACCGTGTAGCCGTTCATGTACGTCGCATCGTTGCTTCCGTACCACGTGAGCTTCTGGAGGTTGTTCGTGATGCAGCAGAAGTCCCACGCGAAGTCGTCACGCTTGAACGTGCTCGCCGTGACGTCCGTCGCCGTTCCCTTGTAGTGGCTCCAGCGGATCGTGTTCGCGTTGTTCGGGTTGCCGAAGTCTGCGGCCGGACGCATCTTCAGATTCTTCGTGCTGAAGTTCGCATAGCTCGACATCGTGGGATCCTTGTAGCCTGCTGTCTGAGCGTTGCCGTAAGCACCGGAGTTGTCGATGATCACATGGCGGAACGAGTGCCACCCGGCGGCCAGGTTCTTGGCGCCGGTGCCCTGCTTGCCCTGCGCCGGGGCAACGACCAGCTCTCCGTCAATCCAGATGTACACCCAGTCGTCGCAGATGCCCGTGAACGACCATTCGCCCGCCTTGCCGTCCTCGACGTAGAACTGTCCCACTGCATACGTTGACGAGTAGTTCATGTCGCCGAACGGACGATCCGCCTGTGCGTACTTCGTGAAGAAGAACGTCATGTCGTGCGTGATCGTGCCGCGCGTCGTGCCGCCAATCGCCCGATTGAAGCGGTTGGTGATGCAGCCGTCCTTCCCGGGGTTGTCGCCAAAGTCGCGGGCCGTGAACACCGCGCTGCGGTTCGTCGCGATGTTGACGGTAACGCTTGCGCCTTCGCCGATGTCGAGTCCGCCGAGGAGCGACGCAGCGCCCTGAAGGCCGGCTGTGAAGCCGTCGCCGACCGTCCACTTGCCGCCGACCGCGCCCTGCACCTCCTTGTTGCCGACGAGCGTCCCCGTGCCGTTGAGCGTCACGTCGCCGTCGCCCGTCAGCGCGGTGTTCCACGTCGCCGTCGTGCCGTCCGCCTGGGTGAGCGTCCACCCGTTCGCGTCGCCATCCTTGAAGCAGGTGGAGATGAAGTGCGGGATCGACCAGTTGGCGGAGGCGTTGAACGCACCGCCCTTGAAGATGATCTGCCCTTCATCCGTGTTGTCCTCGTACCGCGCCAGGAATCCCGAGCCGCCGTAGTTGAACGTGCCGCCGTTCTGGATGAAGCGCGAGGTGTTACCGCCGCCGAGCGCCTGGTTGTTGGCGCGCAGCCGAATCGGCGCCTTGGGGACGTTCATCGTACCGGAGTTCATGATGAAGTCCGAGTGCGGGCCATTGTAGGCGATGTAGAAGAGGTCTTCGGTAAGGTTCACAGTGCCGCCATCAACGGTAAACACAGACTTGATGCTGCCGCTCGTGCTCGTGCCGTTGTCGCCGACGCAGATCTTTGTCGTCGTGAGCGTCGTGCCCGCCCCGATTGTGACGTAGCCGGAGGCGATGCCGCCCCAGCCCAGATAGAAACCGCCGGAGCTACCGGTCAGCGCGCCGATGTTGATCGTCGAATCGAGGAACGTGACGTCAACCGTGGAGTCGGCAACGTCCGCCACGCCGAATGCGAAAGCGTTGATGTTCGCGCCGGTGTACGTGCCGCTCTGACGGAGGCGCACGATTTCAGAGCCTTGGGCTCCGTTCAGCGTCCAGCCGGTCGTCGGCACGCCGCCTTCCAGATTCGCAGTGCCGCCCGACACCCCCAGCGTGCCGTTGATCGCGCCGGTGTAAACGGCCGTGCCTGAGGCATGGGTAAGCGTCGCGCCGGAGGCGACCGTGATGGGGCCGCCGATCGTGGGCGTACCAGCGCCGACGCTGATGGTGTTTGCGCCCGAGTCCGCCACAATGGGAAGCGATCCGGGATAGGCGTTGTAGAAGATGATCTTTCCGTCCGCAAGGTGGACGCCGTCGGAAATGTTGTACGAGTAGGTGTCCGGTCCTTCCAGCTGCACCACGCCTCCGTTCGTGACCATGAGCGAACCAAGCGTCACGTCGGCATAGACAATTCCAAACGTGGTGGTGTTCTTCACCGTGAGCGTCTTTCCGGGACCGTATATTGAGCCGCTGTAGCGGGCGAAGTCGGCGCTGGAGAGACCGCCGCGCACGTCGAAGCGTGCCGTGCCGCCAACAGAGGCGTCGTCGTCCAGCACAAGCGTGCTGAGGGCGCGCTGGCTTTCCAGGTTGTTGTTGACGACGGCGCCCTGCCCTTCATGCCCGTCGCCCGCGATGTGGACGAGCTTGTCGCGCGTAACCCTGGAGCGCGTCACGTCGTTGGCCGGGGTGGTGTTGTAGTTGATGTCGAGCGTGCCGCCGTCCGCAACGACGATCGGCGAGGTGTCGCCCGTCGCGCCGAGCGCATGGTCGGCGAGGTTGTCGCCGACCTTGAACACGCCGTTCGAGACGACGATCGGCTGCGCGTCGAGTCCGCCCGTTGCGTTGAACGTGAACGTACCCTCGCCCTTCTTGTAGATCGTCCCGGGGCCGCCGAGCTTGCCCGCGCCATTGAGCGCCACGTCGCCGTCCGCGGAAATCGTCACGTCGTTCGCCGAAACGTCGGCGGGAAGCGCGATCGTCGCCGCGTCGGCGACCGTCGCGTTCGCGTAGGGCGCGAACGAGACCTGTTCGCCCGCCGCGTTCGTCCAGGCCGCGACGGCAGTTGACCACGTGGCGTCGCCAGCCGGATTCCAGAAGAGGTCCGCCGCAGCGCTGCCGCCTGACGTGGCCGTGTAGGAAAGAACGCCGCCCGAGACGGAGAACGAACCCGTGACGCCCGCCGGGACGAGCGCCGAGAACTTCGCCTCGTCGCCTGACGCAACACCTGAGAGGAGCGGCGTCGCGACGCCATTCACGAACGTGAAGCCCGTCATGTCAACCGAGACCGTTCCCTCTTCGGGCAAAACGAGCGTACCGGAGGAAAGGTCGAAGAATGCGTTCTGCGTGGGCTTGAGAATCGCACCCGCATTGAGCGTAAGGGTGGAGGTGTCGCCAATGGTCACCGCGTTTTCAAGAATGCCGCCCGCGTTCACGACGATCGGATAGGCGAACGAGAGCACCGTATCCGTAAACCGCAGCGTCGCGCCATCGTTCACCGTCGCCGTGCCGTAGCCGAGCGCACCCGCAAGCTTGACGGTCGTGAGGCCGCCGTTCAGGATCGTGCCGCCCGTGTGCTGCTTGAGGCGGCTCTGCATGATCATCTCGCCCTCGCCTTCCTTGATGACCGTGGCGGCAGTGGCGCTCACCCATGAGTCGAACGTAACGGTATGGCCTGCAGTGTTGATCGTGAAGGTCTTGCCGTTGAGGTTCAAGCCCCAGTCGCCGTCCTTCGGCCCGTCGCCGGCGATGGGCTGGTGAATTGCAAGGTCGTCCTTCGCCGTAAGCCTTGAATCCACCTGGAACTGTATCGTGTAGTCCTTGCGGTACATACCGAAGCCGCCAGCGCCGACGATCACCTCTGGCGCATAGTAGTAGATGAGTCCCACGCCGGTCACGCTCTTGTAGATGCCGTGCGCCTCGATTGTGCCCACGTTGCCGTTGTAGTAGCAAAAGTCGTGCTTCGTCGCGTCGCCACCAAGCGTGACGTCTCCTGTCGCGACGATGTTGCCGCCGTTGAGACGGAATACGAGCTTGCCCGCTACCGCCACGGTCTCGAACGTGGCGAGCGCCCCTTCGTCGATGCGCAGATGGTAGTTGACGTTTTGGTAGGCGGCGGCGGTGACCGTCTTGCCGTACAGCCTCGCGCCCGCCGCGACGACGAACGGGTTGCCGGCCGGCTGGTTCGCGATTGTCCAGTCGTTCGTGAACGTGACCGTGCCGTTGAACGCATGGCTCGGAATGTTCATGCTCGTGAGCGCGGCGTCTGGGATACTCGCCGTCGCACCGCCCGCGAACACCGGCGCCGTCGCCGCGTTCTCGACGAGGTACGTGCCCGCGAACTGCACGGGACAGCTGAACGTCACGAGGTCGTCGGAGAGCGTGATGATCTTCGTGACCGTCAGCGGGTCAGTGCCGCCGACCGTGACGGGCGCGGAGTTCTGGAACACGATGGTGTCCGTGGAAGCGGGAGCCGTCGCGGGCGCGACGCCATCGACAAGCCAGTTGCCGGCAACCGACCAGTCCGCGCCGTCCGCGCCGTTCCACACGTACGCGCCCGTTTCTACGGAGGCTCTTGAAAGAACGCCTGCGGCGACGACAAGCGTATCCTCGCCGCAGGAGAACTGCGCACGCCGTCCTCAAGGTAGAGCGTGCCCTCGCCGTCAACCTGATTGGAGAGCGCGACTCCGCCCGCGACCTCAAGACGCGCACCGGAGGCAATGGTGACGGGGCCCGTGCCGAGCTGTCCGTTCGCCGCGAGGCGCACCGTGCCCTCTTTGATCACCGTGCCATTTGCATACTGTTTCAAAAAGCCGGAGTTGCCGTCGAAGGTGTCCGTCATCACGAGCGTGCCGGCGCCCGTCTTGCGGATCGTGCAGGTGGTGCCGGAAAAGCCGGTGCCGTACGTGACCGTTTTTCCTTCCGGCACGTTGAACGTAATGGTGACGGTACCATTACAGCCGAAGCCCCAGTCGTGGAGACCGGCCGACCGATAGACGGCAAGGACCTCGAAATCGTCCATTGCGGTAATCGTGGTATCGACGTCAAAACGCCAGACGTAGTCCTGGGTGACGCTGCCAATTCCGCCCGCGCCGACGATGAGGTTGGGGATGAGCGACTGTGAAATCGAGTGTTCGCATTTCACGATGCGCTGCGCCTTGACCGTGCCGATGTTGCCGCTACGCCCGAAACGCGACGCCGTCGAGCCGCCGGACGGATTCGTGCGCACGACGACTTCCTTCGTGGCCTCGAGCATGCCGTCGATGTCGAGGTCGCCGCGGTCCCATCCGTTCGTGACGGTGGTGAAGCAGGCGTAGCCGGTCTCCTCCACGCGAAGGATGCGATGGTGGCTGGTCTGCGTACCGGAGAAGTTCTGTCCGCGCACGGTGGAGTTGGACGCGACAATCCACGGATAGTCTCCCACGTTGTTGACGATCCAGTCTGACGTGAAGGTGAAGTCGCCGTCGAGCGTGCGCGCGTTCGCGGTGCTAGTGGACGTGCGCATGAGGGGATCGGGATACGTGGCGGTCGCGCCGCCGGGGAACTTGAGCTCGCCGATCTTCTCGACGTAGTACATTCCAGAGAAGTTGACGGGGCAGCCGAACGTCGCCGTGCCCGCGCCGGCGTTGGCGATCTGTGAAACGGTGAGCGCGTTCGCGCCCGTGAACGAAACGGCCCCGGACGCGTTGAGGGTGATCTTGCGGACGGTCGCTGCGGCATCGACGGTGATTTCAGCCGCGTCGTTCACGATCAGCTCGTCGGCGGCGGTGAACGCGTCGGCGGGCGCGGGCGACCAGTTCGCGGCGGCGGAGAGGTTCCCGCTCGCGCCGCCAACCCACGTGTAGGTGTTTCCAACATTGGGGCCCGCGGTGAATGAACCGGTCTGGTCATTCGTCAAGAAGGCGTTGTTGACCGTGTCATAGACGCCGAGAGCATCGTCCGAAAGGCGCTTGGCGGGTACGAGGTCGAGGCGGAGCGTACCGCTCGAATTGCGCAACTTGAACGAATAGAGGCGGTAGGAGCCGTAGTTGTTAAGTCCGTCGTCGATGTTGTTGTTGTGCGAGGCGAAGATCGCGAGCGCCGAGCCGACCGTGTAGGAACCGGTGCTATTCGAGACCGTCGTCACCTGCGTGCGCATCACGTCGTTCGAGATGGTGCTGACGCCTGCGCCGTAGTCGGCGACGATCGAGTAGCGCGTATTGGCGACGAACGCGGTTGCGCTCGCCTTCTGCCCGCCCGTGCCGTCGCCGCGGTCGAAGCGGAACGTGGCGCCGATCATGAAGCCCGTGAACTGCTTCGAGGTGGCCGTGCGCGCGCACCAGAGGTTCTGGTTGCCGCTCACGGTCGTCGGCATCCACGTCATCTCCACCTTGTCGTTGTAGACGGGCGTGAGGCCGGTCTTGATTCGGCAGCTGCCGCTCGCCTGGATGTATTCGAGCTGCTGGTACTCCGCCGGCAGCGCCGCAAGCGCCGACAGCGCACCCGCCGCGCCCGCAAGAGCCAAAACAACAACACGAGCGAAACTAGAAGTTTTCGCCCCCCCCCTACGGGAGTTGCAGATAAGTT
>CACWIW010000261.1 GCA_902761035.1 uncultured bacterium
AGAAGGAATCTTCAACAGTTACAAAGAGGAAAAAGCGATGGAAAAACTTATCTGCAACTCCCGTAGGGGGGGGGCGAAAACTTCTAGTTTTGCTCGTGTTGTTGCTCTGGTTCGTCAGGTCGCGACAAGCGCGACCCTCCCGGCAGCCCTGGCTCTTGCGGTGACGGCGCTGGGCGACGGGTTGCCGGCCGGCTACACGCAAGTGCCGTACCTCAAGGCGAACGGCAACTGCCAGGTGCGAACCGGCCTCGTGCCGAACGGCACGGACAAGGCGGAGATGGTGTTCCGCCCGTCCGTCGTGAACGCGACGCAGCAGCTCTGGTGTTCGCGCACCAACACCACCGAGCGCCAGTTCAGCGCGTCCGTGCTGAACACCTCCAACGGCAAGATGCGCTTCGACCGCGACACGGTGCAGGTCACGAGCACGACGACGCTCCTCGCCTGCACAAACTACCTCGTCGTCGCGGACTACGGCGCGCGCACGGCCGTCGTCACGAACATCGCCGCGAACACCGAGGCGGTCAACGTGACGATGGGAGGCGCGGACGAGTACACGCCCAACTCTGAGCTGTGCCTACTCTGCTCGCACAACGGCCTCCCCACGACAAGCAACGGCAACTACGGCTCCTACACGCTCTATTCCTTCAAGCTGCGTGACTCGTCCGGGAACCTCCGCCTCGACCTCGTGCCGGCGCGGCGCGACGCGGACGGCGAGCTCGGCCTCTACGACCTCGTCCGCTCTACGTTCCTCACGAACACCCTGGCCGGCGTGTTCACGACTGCGAACACGCCGACGATCACGCCGTCCGACCCGCTGTGGGGCAAGGCGCTCACCATTGCGGACGACATCACGATCGATGCGGGCGAGGGCGCGGTATGGCCGGGCGCCATCACCGTCCGTGACGGCGGCTCGCTTACGACGTACGGAAAACTCAACGTTACTGGCGCGACGACGATTGACGCGAGAGGTTCAGTGACCGTCGCGGACGGTACGTCGTTCTTCACCTTCGCGGCGAACACCATCAAAGGCAACCTCACCGTCAACGCGGGCGCGACGCTCCGCATGAACATCAACGAGGCGTTCCAAGGCGCGACGACAACGGTGTTCCACCTCTACGGCACGCTCGACGCGCAGACCTACCGTCAGCGCATCGACGGCGGCAAGTTCTTCTTCCACGACGGCTCCCGCGTGATCGGTGCGGGCGACGCCTACTGCGGGCTCTACGCCTACCGCGACAGCCGCGTCGTGTTCGACGGCACTGTTGAGATCGAGCCGCCGGTCGCGGTCGTCAATGCCTACACGCTCACGGCGGCCTGCTGCGAGAACGCCCGCGTCGCGTTCAAGGGCGGTTTCAAGGCATACACCGCCAGTCAGAAGACCGGCCTCTTCGTGCAGGAGGCGGCGACGGCGGAGGAAGGCAACGCGAGCGGCACGTGCGCGAATGCGTTCGTCGAAGTCGGGCCCTGCGCATACGGCGGCATTTACTACTACACGGGTTCAATGAACTTCGTCTCGCCCGCGAAGATCGCGCTTGCCAACACGAACGGCTTCACCGTGGCGACATCCGCCGCGCAGCTGGAACTCGTAGCGGACAAGGCGACGGGGCTTTCCAACCACGCGGCGGTCCTGCCGCTTCCGGAGATTGTTGCGGACGCGACAAGCGCGTCCCTCCCGACCGTGCGCCTGACGGGCGACGGCACGGTGTCGCTGCCCACCGCCACGCCCGCGTATCCGATCGAGTTTGCGGGCCCGTCGCTCGCCATCGCCAATGGCGCACCGATTGCGCTCGCCGCCGGATCCTCCGTGACGGCGCCGATGACGGTCGGCGTCACCGACCTCCCTGCCGGAACCGCCGCGACGCTCTTCACGAACGCCGGTTCCATCGACGCGTCGAAGATTTCCGCACGGCCCGCGCACAACGGCGTGCTGTTCGGCACGGCCGCCGCAACCTCGCTCGACGGCGCCGCCGTCGTCACGGCAGGCGTCGCCGCCTACGACGCGACCGCGTGGATCGAGCCGTACATCGCGGCGAACGCGCTCATCTGGCTTGACGCCTCGGATGCCGCGAACTTTGAATTCAAGGACAACACCTTTGGCCTCGTCACGAAGTGGAGGGATCGCTCCGCCTACAAGCGCGACGCGACGGCGTACACCGTGCCAGTACATGAACCCAACTGGGGAACTCTCATGGTCACGAACGGTGTCCCGGCCTACTGCATGGGTGCGTGCAACAGCGGCATCGACCTTGCGTTTTCAGTGCGCATGACGACGATCCGCACCGTGTTCTGGGCGATGTCGATCTGTCAGGATGTAAAGGCGTTCTGGCTCGGCGACTCTTCGTCGTACAACTTCCACCGTGGTAGCAATAACGGCACGAAGAGTACGAACGGCGCCTATTCATACAACAGCGGCAACAACCAGAACAGTGCTTGGTACTGTGATGGTGTGGCCGTTTCCGACACTTGCCACACGCTTGTCCCGACAGACCGTCACGTATATTCCACCGTGACGACGGCCAACGGTGCGTCCAACCGCCTTACTTGCGACCGCAATGCCGGAACTACGACAGGTAGTTATGAGCGCCATGCCGGACGCGAACTCTCCGAGTTGATTGCGTTCCAGACCGCGCTTTCCGATTCCGACCGCGAAGCCATCGAAGCGTACCTCGCCGCGAAATGGATGGGCAGCAACCCCACCGCCGCGCGTTCGGACGACACGTTCATCTACAAGAGCGACTACACCGTTGACGGCAACGTGGGCGGCGGCAAAAACCTCGATTTCGAGGAAGGTGCGTCCGTCACGGTCGTCAATCCCTCCGCCTCCGAGCCGATGATTGCGACGACGGGCGCGGTGACGCTTCCATCCGGTTCTCCGCTCGCAGTCAACGTCGATGCGACGGCCCTCGTGCCCGGCACCTACACGGTCATGCAGGCGGGAAGCGGTATCACGTCGCTTTCGCAGTTCGCGCCCACGGCGACCGTCGGCGCCGGCGCGTCCGCCACGTTCGCCGTCGTTGACGGGAAGCTCACGATGACGATTGCGGTTTCGTCCTCCGTGACATCGCAGACGTGGCGTCCCGCGAGCGCCGCCGACCTCGGCTGGAACACGACGAGCCCGAACTGGCTCTACGACGGCGGCACGACGGGCGGATTCGTCCCCTACGTGCCCGCGTTCATCGACGGCGCGGAGACCGCGTCCGGCGACATCACGGTGAGCGGCAGCATGTTCGCCGGCCCGATCACCCTCACGGGCGCGAACGACTACACCTTCAAGGGCGACGGCACGCTCGCGGGCGGCGACACCGTCACGTTCGGCGGCACGGGCACGATTACGCTTGACGGCGCGAACTTCGGCGACCAGGAGATCGTGATCACCAACGGACAGAAGGTCGTCCTCGGCCTCAACGCCGGCCCCGACTCCCTCGGCGCCGACAGCGGCTCGTCCGGCGGAAATGTCGTGATCGGCGGTGGCGGACAGTTCAACATCAACTACACCGACATCTTGAACGGCAACAACTCCCCGCGCGCGGAAATCACAACGCATAAGACGTTCGTCATCGCGGGCGACGGCCCCGACGGACGCGGCGCGATCGTGAACGACTCTCTTGACGGTCGCACCTCGCACGGCTACTACAACGCGCTGCTGCGCCGCGTGGAACTCGCGGACGACGCGACCATCGGCGGAACGGACCGCATCGACATGCGTGTCCATACGGGTCCAACCTCGGCGACGGCGACGCCCGGCATCTACGGTCCCGGCAAGACGCTCACGGTGAAGACGAACATATTCTGCCCATACGGACAGCCGATCGACGTGGAATCCATCGTCGTCAAGCCAGGTGCGGAACTTCTGCCCGCGTACTATACGGATTCGATCCAATGCGACGTTCCGGGCGGCGTCGTCATCGATGGCGGATCGCTACAGTTCTACTCTTCGACATACCGCACCACGATGCCGATCAGCGTCACGTCGAACGGCGGCACATTCTACGCGCAGGGAGGGGCAAACACCGTCAAGGGCGATGTGGCCGTCGCTTCTGGCGCGGCACTTGCGCTCACGGGCAATCAGAATGTCACATACTCGGGCGCGTTCAACGCGAACGGCGCGGCGATTACGCACTCCAACAGCGCGACGACGTATTTCACCGGCACGTCGTCCGGCAACCTCGACATCACGCAGACCGCCGGCACGGTGCAGCTGCAGAACAAGGTCGAAGGCACCATGGCGGTGACGAAATCGGGCGGCGACCTCTATCTGCGCACCGGCTTCTCCAACGACACGGTGAACGTCACGCAGACGGGCGGCAACTTCC
>CACWIW010000262.1 GCA_902761035.1 uncultured bacterium
CGCGTTGAAGGCTATCGTGTAGCTGTTCACGTGCCAGACCGCGTACAGGTTGAACTCGCCGTCGGCAACGTCCGTGAGGTTCGTCATCGGCTGTCCGGGGACGAACGACACGACGGCACTCGCGGCATTTGTAGACCAGCCGGCAAACGAATGCCCCTCCAAAGTGAATCCGTTGGCAGCTGCCGCAACCTCGACGTCGTACGTGGCATCTACTGGAGGCGTCGTGCCGGCGCCGCCGTTGGAGTTGTAGATGATCGAATACCTATTCGCAGTCCATTTCGCGCGTACCGTCTGCGCCCCCGTCATGTCCTCGGTGATCTGGCTCGGCGTCCAACCCGCGAACGTATAGCCAACAACCGCCGACGGATGCGTGAACGCCACAGTCCGCCCCTCCACATACGTGTTGGGGTTGGAGTGCGTGGCACCCTTTAGGTTCGTGTACGTGATCGGCGAATTCACGATCGGCCTCTTCATGCCGTTCGTCGGGCCGGACACGACATCATCCTCGTCGCCAATCGCCTCAACCCAGTACCAATACATGACACCCCGCTCCCCCGTTCCGTCGCAGTACGTGTCCGTTCCTCCGGCGAGGGTCGCGAGCGCCTCTGCAGCCGAAAAGTCGTCTAACGTTCCCCTGTACAGACGGTATGTCGTCGCCCAAGCCAGCGTATTCCATGCAAGATCGACTCCGTCAAGCGTTGACCTTACATCCGAGAACTCCACCGGCAGCGGTTCGAACTTCGCCCTTATTCCGGTGATCTCGTCCGCATCCATGGTCAGCGGATTGACGGTGGAGCTGACCGGTCCCGTCCAGCGCACGAAACGGTAACCTTCGTCCGGTATGGCCGTAAGCGTGATCTTGGCTCCCTTGTCGTACGTCCCGCTGCCCGTCAGGCTTCCACCATGCCCGGCCTCGGCCTGGACGTGCACGAGGATTCGCTCCGACTGCGTCACCGTGTACACTTCGCCCGCGACGATGATCTTGCCGGTTCTTGTCTTGCCGGTGTTGTTGTCCGCGCAGATGAACCGCACCGTGCCGCTTCCCGTGCCCACATCATAGCCGCTCACAAGCGTGATCCACGGCTCGGTCACTATGGCATTCCATACGGCACCGATGTTTGCCGAGACGCCGAACTCTCCCGCGCCGTTGTTGCCTTTCACCACCGACCCATTCGGGCTGATGGAAAGTTCATACGCGCGCTGCGTGATGTACACCCTCTTGTCGCCGACCTCGATCCAGCCCGTCCGCGCCCCTCCGTCGATCGCCTTGGAAGATGGTAATCCACGTCGGGTCTGACGCCACTGCCGTCCACGAGACATTCCCATCCGGGTGGATGGAGACCGATTCATATCCGCCGTCCGTATCAAAAATCTTTGAGTCGTACCCGAGTTCCACACCTCGCGCTTTCTGCGACACTCTGAACGTCTTGCCCGCAATCATCACCGTGCCGCTGCGCGGATAGACCGTATCGTTCGCCACCGCCTGCAGGACGGCCGTCCCCGGACCCGTCCGCGAAGTCGAGCCGTTCACCGTAATCCACCCGTTCGTGTTCTCGATCTCCCACTGCACGATGCTCGCGACGGACACTCCCACCGAACACGACTCGCCCGAAGCCTCGAACTCGTACCCGTTCGACGACAGCGCCGATTCCGCCGCCGGAGCGTCGGGTTCGGCGAGGCGTTGTACACAACGTTCCCGTTGCCCGCGCCCGTGACCGTCGCCGCATAGACCGTGATCCAATTCGCGCCGCTCGCCGCCGTCCACGGGAGATCGGGCGTCGCCGTCACTGAAACCATTCCGTTCGCGCCGTTGACGCTCGCCGTCGAAGCAGTCGGACTCACACTGAACGAAAGTTCCTCCGTCGGCCTCCCCTGCTGCGTAACCTTAAATGTCTCCGTGCCGATCGTCACCGTACCCGTCCGTTCCCTGTAGCTCGGATTCTCCGCGATGGCGATCGACACCAGATCGCCGCCGTGGCCGTTTCCAGCATCCACCACCGAAATCCAGCTGTTGTTCGGCGTCACGCTCCACTGCGTGATTGCAAGCGCGTTTACCGTAATCGGAATCACGTGCGTCTCATAGTTTTGCGTCGCAGTGACAGGCTCCAGTTTCATCCGCCGCCCGTACTGGAACACCGTGAACGTGTTCCCCGCCACCGTCAGCGTTCCCTGACGCGTCGCGACTTCGTTGTACGGCGCAACCTGATACGTAACGCTCCCCTCGCCCGCACCACTCGTAGGTGAAACTGAAAGCCAATCGACATTTGGACGCGCCTGCCACACCATCTTGTTCGCCGCCGAGACGGCAATCGTACTACTGCCACCCTGATACTCAAATTCCCTACTTACCGGCGATATCGTACCGCCCACGCCGTCCTGCGTCACCGTATGTACCCATCCGCTCACATACACATAACCCGTCCGCTGCTCCACGTTTGTGTTTGCGCTCACCGTATAGGCGACAGGATAGCCAACATTCCCGGATGTCGTGTTCAGCGTGATCCACGGATCGCTCACCGCCGCCGTCCATGTGGCGCTACTCCCAGACACAATGATGGCGTTACCACCACCCCCAACTGCAAAGTTGCGTGTTGTAGGCGTGATGGAGATGTTGTCATCCTTTGCCATAGGCGAATTAGGTGCTGGTTGGACGAAAAATTCAAATGCTGTTACATTCAATGTGTGTTCCCAAACATTTGTACCACTTACATGAGAAATCGTGTGATTTCCAAGACTTTGGGGCTGCCATACATAAGTTCCTGAATTTGTCGATGAAAGCACTTCAACGCCATCTATGCCAACGGCGACACTATCAGAATCGCAAAGACCATAATCTATGGAAACAGCCGTTTGAACATCTTCTTGTGATATCCCATATTCAAGTTGCCCCTGCTGAGTTATTGTGAGAGTTTTACCTGCGATGGTGACAGTGCCATCCCTGGTTGTTAGCAGTTCGCTTCTTTCTACTTTAAAAGCAACACTACCAGACCCCGTTCCACTATTGGAATATAGTTTAATCCATGGCACATTCGACACCGCGTTCCAGACGACCCCGGCTTTGACCTCTACTTGTAAAGTAGATTCTCCTCCCCTCCACGCAAATACACTTTGCCCGCTGGTAACTGATGCATTTTGCCCTTCTTGAACAACTTCACAATATGTTCCGAATTGACATTCCCATCTGATACCACTACCACTACCCGTATGCCCCTTCCAAAATAGAATGAAGGCCTGCCGAGGATCGGTCGAGAGATTTTCAAAAACTGTCACTTCAGAAGAAGAGTTGTCGCTCGAGTAGCCACCGGTATTGTCAGCTGGATTCAGAACAATCCACGATATGGTGGACGAAAGCGGGCTCTCGGTCTGGTGCGCTCTAATCTTCCAGTAATAAGTCGAATACTTAAGGTCATAGATTTTAAATGTCCCTCCCTCTGCTGGTAATATCGCGCTCATTGGGGTCATGGAATACGAACTGACAGCCATGAATATCGTAAGCAACAGTAACAATAATGCCTTCTGCTTATTCATCACTCATTTCCTCCTATTTCCAATTTCTTTTCACTGACACGCAAACATCCTGACTGCTTTCTCGAAAAGCGGCATTTTAGAACAAAACTGCGAAATCACATTGTTCCATTCTGCATCGTCTGCAATGCCAGGAGTCTCTATCGGCAAGTCAATCCTGCGGCGTTTCACACCTTCGGATTCTTCATGAAATTCAAGTGCAGAACCGACGATTCTCTCGATCTCGGATCTGTTTGCTCTCAAGAGGTTGAATACAGTTGCATTTGCGTCTTCGTCACCTGAATCTACATAGAACTCAAGCCTTGCTCCTTGATTCATCGTTACAACGAACGCGAACCACTTGCCAGACTCACCATTAGTCACTTTCCAAAAATGACCAGTCGGCACATCCTCTCTTGTGAATGGAATGTAAGCATCACGAAACTTCATCCAGAATGCTGGATAAAGATTCTTTGCCTCTGTGTAAGTCATACTGATTTCCAATTCTCCCGCGCCTCTACCATCAAAAAGCCCGCCGCCCCCCGGCACAGAAAATGAGAGTGGCGTACCTTACATTCTCATGTCTCATGTGAGGCATCGCCAAACGCCATTGCAAAAACATGGATAGAAGACACACCACGTGGATGTTAATCCATCCACGTAGCGCAACCTTCGTATCGTGCCTTTGCTTTTCTTTGGCGAAGTTTCACATGAAGCATACGATACGCTGTTGCGTACGTGCTGGGGGCCTTTCGGGCTTGCCCAGCTCCTCGGAGGGAGCGGCGGTCGCGGGGCGACCGCCCTACCGGTGGTCCGAGGTTCTGCCTTACTCCCTTGGGTGATACGGTCCGCTCGACGAGCAGGCCCTACCAGTTGGTCGCGACAAGCGCGACCGCTCCCGTGGTTTCGGGCCGATGGCAGGTACTCGGTGCCGCTTCTCGCCGCGCAATCGCGTCACGAAGAGCCGTACCCGCCGATATCAAAGATCAAATGCCGTCTCGCCTTTGAGAGGCAAGACGGAAATAGTATGCCACATTCCTCCGCCCAACGCAAGCGAGATTTTGGGAAATTGAAGTTTTGCGCGCGGGTGCGCAAAGGTTGACGAGAGACGTGAGACGTGAGACGAGAATGGAGACTAGCAGACGTGAGACCATGAGGCAATGCGGCTTCGCCAATGTCTCATCGTCTCACGTCTCGGCTCGTCTCTCGTCTATCGTCTCACGTCCGCGCGCCCACGCCCACTTCGCCAGCGGCGGGCGACATCAGGCTGTCACATCTTTTTTCAAGCAGAACACGATTATGAAATCACGTAAAGAAAGGTCGTGCAATCGGCAGCCTGGCAAATTGCAGCTTTTCGCCTCGTGCCTCAGCCTCGCGCTGTTCCTTGATTCCGGCATCGAAGATTGCATCAAGACTATAGCCGAATTTTTCGGCAATGCGTTTGCGAATCGCATACACCTCTTCAAGCGGTGTCATCTTTTCCCATTCGTATTTCATAGGCCAAATTCCTCCTTTCGATTCAGAAAATCTTCAGGCGTGATTATAATTGGACTCTGATAACCCGCCCGGGCTATCGTGGAAATCGTCTTCGGCAGTGCAACAGGGTTCGCCATGTGTTTGCAATTCCATGTCAGTAGAACATCCATTTGATAAATCGTGGCTGTCGCAACATGGAGCGCGTCGGTAGGCTCCGTCTCGGGTATGGCATGGGCCGCAAGTAATACCTTGGCCAATTCACGAACCTCATCGACATACCCGTCGAGATTAAGCGCATCTGCCATTGCCTGCTGCCTCCGGATCGCACATGAGGGATCGCCGTCGGCCGCTTCAACCCTTACATGTTGCGATATGTAGATTTCACACCGAGGCGCGATGTCTTCCCACAATTTTAGGGTAAACGCCTGACATCTGGCGATTCTCTCGTCAGTCGTCCGCCTACCTGTAAGATAACTCCAGAACGAGGTCTCACAGTAGACTTTCAACTTGCTCGGTTCAGCCATCGCACTCCTTTCTCTTTAGTTTATGTATCATGCCAAGAATTTTTTCAGGCCCTTTGATAGGCAAGACGGAAATAGTATGCCACATTCCCACGCCCAACGCAAGAGTGATTTTGGGAAATTTGAAGTTTTGCGCGCGGTTTGAGATGTGAATGCGCGGTACGTCACATATCGCGATAAGTGAAGTAGCGGGTATGAGGCGTGAGATTACGGTGCGGAACGTGGTTTGAGGGAATTGCGGCTCGCCCCACCTTGCGGCCGCGACGGAGCGCGGCCCTCCCGGTACGGCCGCGACGGAGCGCGGCCCTCC
>CACWIW010000263.1 GCA_902761035.1 uncultured bacterium
AAACAGCCCCGCACGCGCAAAAGACCACTCAATATTTCAAAATCCCGGCGCGCGGCTAAACGCAGTGAAGCCGCAGGCCGGGATTTTTGGAATATCTGATAAAAAGGTCGCGGCACTTGTTGCCGCGCCTTCTGTTTGGTATAATACCGCCGTTGAAAGGAATACAGAATGTCGTTTGTTAAGGCCAAAGACAGAATGGAATACTTCGTTGCATGCGTGACGGAGTTTGCAAAAGCCTTTGGACTTGATCATCAAGCCTCATTTGATTACCTTGACCGGTATCAAGGGATTGACTTCCTGATAAAATGATATGAGGCAGAACATACCGTTTCGTTTGCCGATACAGTGGTCGATCTCCAGAAGGTCTGCCGCAGGAATGGAGGGCGTCTTTGATGAGGTTGTATCACGGGACAGATGCCTTCTTTGAGAAGCCGGATCTTTCGCTATGCCGTCCATTCAAGGATTTCGGCAGGGGATTTTACCTGACGCCTGCCTTGGCCGTTGCCAAGCGGATGGCAGAGCGGTGCGTTGAGCGTTCTGATTGGCAGGGTGCTCCAAAATATGTTTACGTGTATGATTTTGACGACTCGGACCTGACCGCTTTGAATGTGAAGATTTTTCCTCCAGTGGTAGATGAGTTGTTCGCTCGATTTGTCATGGCTAATCGCAGACCACGGAGTCAGGCGATAGACCACAATCGTGACATTCGCTACGATATTGTGGTTGGGCCTATTGCAGATGACAGGATGGGCCTTTTGTTTAGAAGATTCGAGGATGGCGAAGTTACACTTGAATATCTGATTGACGAGTTAAAGTTCAAGAGGCTTACGATTCAGTATTCTTTTCATACGAGCGCTGCATTGGCGAAATTGACTTTGAAGGAGGTGCGTCGTGTCTAAGGTTACATTTCAGTACCTTGTTGAGAAAGCGGTGTCGGAAATCTCCCTCGCGCTTGTTAGAAAGCTTAAGTTTTCTGAGAAGGATGCGTTGCGTGAGGTATATCACTCAAGGTTTTATCAAAAGTTGTTGAATCCTAAAACAGCGCTTGTCACAGAGAGTCGGGCCTCGCAGGTATATCTTTACATGCAGCAACGTGCTACATAACCGTTTTGCGACACCTGTCAGCAGGCGAGGGCGAGGGTGGCACAGCCCGCAGTTGCTCGCGTCGCTGGTCGAAGAGGAGTTGCGCACGGGCAAGTTTACCTATCCGCAGGCGAGGAAGACGACGGCGGTGGGGATGGAGACGAGCACGACCCCGGCAAGGTAGTCAAGCACATTTTAGCACTTGGCGTTTGCCACGCGCTGTGATGAGCTGTGCTGGGGAGTATACGGGTACCCGGTTGACCAGGTACGCCAGTCGCGCATGGACATGCCGAAACGCTTCTTGAATAGATTTTTTGGATAGTTCGGACTCGTCCATCCAAGGCGGCGGGTAATAGACTCGATGGTGTCGTCAGTCTCCCGCAGGAGTCTTTTCAGTTCCGCAATGCGGGCGGATTGGATGATGGAGAGGACTGTTTCGCCGCACACTTCGCGAAACCGCAAGTCCAACAGGGACCGCGATACCTTTAGATACGCCTGCACGTCCCTGACACCGATTCCGCGACGTGCATTCCGCTCGATGAAAGCGAGCGCCTTCTGCACAAGTGGCCCAAAGGACGTTTCGGATGGCGTAGATGCGCGGTGGACAACTTCGTTTTCTCCATGTATCATGATGGTTGTGGCCTGACGAGCGGCCAACTTACCGTGCATCATTTTATCCAGCGCTGCCGCAGCGGTCTTGCCCGCCTGGACGAAGTCAGGTCGAATGCTCGACAGTTGTGGCGTGGCATTCTCGCAGATGAGCTCTTCGTCGTCAATGCCGAGGACGGCCACCTCGTCGGGTACGGAAAGACGTGCGCTGGCACATGCTTGCAGCACCTCTTGCGCCACGGCGTCGTCGGCTGCCAGAACGGCGGCGGGCTTTGCGAGCCGCCGCAGCCACTTGGCAAGTTCGCCGCGCCGCGTAATATCGTCGTTGTCGGGATTCGGATTGTACGTTTCGACAGCCCTGTCCCTGCGTTCCATCTCCTTCGCGAAACCCTCGCCGCGGAGACGCGACCACTCGCGCGGAATTGCGGTCGGGACGTATCCGAATGTTGCATAGCGGCCCTGAGCCACGAAACTGCGCGCGGCGTCGCGTCCGATGGCGAGGTTGTCTATCCTGACATGGACTGCGTCGGTACGCCTGGCGTCGAGCAACTGCGAGTATGTCTCGACCGTGGCGAATGGAATCTGCGAGGCGGCGAGGGCGGCGAAGGCGTCAGGAGATTCCTCGTTGAGCGCGATGATGAAACCTGATACCTTGTGCGCGATCGCCTGGCTTACGGACTGCGCCGTGAAGCTCTTGGCGGACCTGGCGATGGACAGTCCCCATTCGCCCTGTTCCGCGACGTGGGCGAACACGCCGCGCAGGACGGATGGGCCGAAGTTGCTCTCCATGGACACCACGGCCATGACGCGCGGGATGCGTTGATGCTTGATGCTTTTCTTCATGTGCGAGGAGATTATATCATATCCGTTGTTGGATGTGTGAGATAATCTTGTGGGATAAAATATGTGGTTTCCATTGAGTTTGGGAGGTTGTTGCCATATAATTTGAGCCGCAGAGGAAACTAGCGAAATGGATAATGCTGATTCCAAGACAGAAGAATTCGCCTTCCGCGTGAGTGGAACGATGCTGAATTGCACGCATGAGGTAAAGGCGATGTCGGAGGCGCAGTTTCTCGCGGGCGAGGATGCGCGCGGGGTATTCGTCGTTCTTGAACCCGAGACGCCGCCTGGCCCGAAGCAGCTCGACGCGCTTGCCGCACGCGATGCACTTGGTTTCATCAGCGACTTTACCGAGGAGAGATTCGAGAAGCCCGACGAGATTCCTTCTTTTGGCGATGTGACGGCCGGTCGTCCGCTTGCGGCGATCGCCGTCTCTCCGCGTTCCGGCGTGAGACTGAGGACATTGGCCGGGACGGGATTTCTCAGGGTGAGGCTGGAAGGTGAAGCGCTCGTCGCAACAACGCCGCCGATTGCGAAGAAGCGCGACCGCTCGAACGACCCCGAAATCACGCGCGATGCGATTCTCGCCGCTCTCGCGGAAGTCGGGGTGGAGAAGGGGGATACTCTGCTCGTGCATTCGTCGCTTTCTGCCTGCGGACACATCGTCGGCGGTGCGAAGACGATTATTGAAGCGATCATCGTGTCCATAGGACCGGAAGGCAACTTCTTCGTGCCGACGTTCCAGCGTTCCGAGTGTTATCTGAACGGGATCAACAAGCGCTGGGACCACAGGCCGAGCGACTTCCGAGACCGTGCGAGCGAGGCCATCCGATGGGTCGGGACGCTCCCGCTGGAGTTCATGCGCCTGTATCCAGATGCGCCGCGCGGCGTACACATATCCCATTCGTGGGCCGGATGGGGGCCGAAGGCGTCCGAGGTGCTTTCGCGTCAGGGCGAGGATGAACCGCCGTTCTCCGACAACTCCTGTCCGGCCGTTGTAAAGGACATGGGTGGCAAAATCCTGCTCTTTGGAAGCCCGATCGGGCACATGTCGTTCGTCCACTGCTTCGAGACGCACTTCAACCTTCCAGGACTTGGGCCGTCATACTACGACGTGCGGCTTGCGGATGGCACGATTACATGGAAGTACGTGCCGAAGGGACTGCCGGGGCCGCGCGAGTTCTACTCGAAGGACGAGAACGCACGGTTCTTCCGCGAGGCGGTCGCAAGGGGGCTTGATATCCATCGTGTTCCGCTCGGCGTCGGTGAGCTGAGACGCATCGACTGCCATCCGTTCTGGGAGATTGGGTCCGCACTCGTCGCCGAGGATCCGAGAATCGTGATTGGAGATGTCTGATGCACGGTTCCTACAAATGGTTCATGCTTTTGCTTCTTTCGCTGGCGTTCTTCTTCAGCCAGTCGGATCGCGTCCTCTTCGGGCTTCTTTTCTGGTCCGCGATGACGGCGGCAACGGGTCTTGTCGGCGGCATCTGCGGCATGATATTCTTCCGTTCGGTTCTCACTGGCGGCGGCGACGGACTTCGAACCGTGAATCCGTACGTGTCTGGCGACACAAGGCACAAGCCTCTGTTCGGCAAAATACCGAGACCTCCTCGTCTTAGTTCGATCACTCATCAACAGAAAGGAACACGTCAATGGTGCGCCAAGCAAAGCTCGGCAGAACTAACAGAATGAAAGGAATCTGTACGGCAAAGAAAACGACATGCCGATAGGAAGGCTGGCTGCGCGGAGG
>CACWIW010000264.1 GCA_902761035.1 uncultured bacterium
CGGTAGTTCTCGAGCGCATAGCGCGGCCTGCCCCAGGAGAACAACGGACGCGACGGCCCCTGCCGAAGCACGACCAAGCCCTTCCCCGCGTCAAAGTGCGCCACGCGGCTGCGGGCATTGTCCCAGCTCTGCCAAACCAGGACCTCCACGCGGGCAAGCTCGTCGATGGAGATATTGACACAAAGTGGCTCGACAGGCGCCTCAAGGACGGCTCGTCGCCGGCGAGCCTCGACGCCGTGTGGCTTGCGGTCGAGTTCAGCGAGCCAAAGCAGGTCACGAAGTATGAATGGTTCACCGCTAACGATGCCGATGCGAGAGACCCTGCGGCATGGCGTCTCCAAGGCTCCAACGACAATTCCACATGGGTTGATCTCGACGTGCAGAGCGGCTTCTCCGCGACGACCGTCCGCCAGACAAGCGCCGGAGTCTGGACGATAGACTACTCGCCGACGCTTTCGGCGGACGAAATCGAAGTTTCGGAAGGCACGACGCTTACGCTTGGCATGGCACCGGTGTCGTCTTTCGCCAAGACAGGCGCCGGGACGCTCGTCGCCTCGGCGGGCATTTCGAACGGAATCGACATGCAGGCGGGCGGACTCGACTTGGGCGGCAATTCGCTTTCCGTCACTACCGCGATTCTGCCGAAGGACGGCTCGGTCGCATTCTACAACGGCACCTACAGCATGGGCAGCGAGAACTGGACGATCGGCGACGACGCCCCGGCGGAATGGGTCATTGGCTCACGAGCCGTGTTCACGGGCGCCCCGAGGATCGTTCTTTCTCCCGAATCGGCGGACCGCGAATGCCACCTGCTGATAAAAGACGGCGGCCGGCTTGTCATCGGCTCGAACAACAACTACATCCAGCATCACGACTATGGCAAGACGATCATCGAGATAACCGGGGAAGGGTCGGAGTTCGCGTGCAGCAGCGAAATATACATGATTCCGTCAAACGATTCGACGTGCCAGAATCCTCGCGCGGACCTTCTTGTCACTGACGGCGGAACTCTTACTATGGCCAGCCGCCTCTCTTGGGGGCAGAAAGACACGAAATTCGCCATTTCTCCGGAAGGCTACATGCTCGTTTCAAACGCGAACGTGGTTGTTTCCGACTGCATAGACTTCGGCATCAAGAGCGACTACTCCAACACGACATACTGGGACGAATCAGCGATGCTTTCCGGCGGCTGGTACAAGGCGGAATTCGTGGACGGGGCGTACGTCAAGGCGCAGCGCATCTTCGTCGGACGCGAACGGGAGAACGTCGAAATCAAGTTCGACGGGGCGACGTTCGAATCGCGCGCCAACTCTTCGGACTTCCTCATGCAGGACAGGCGTGACGACGCGCCGTTCGTCGTCGAAGGCGACGGTCTGACCGTGGTCTGCAACCACAACACAGTCCTCAAAGGCCATTTGCGCGGCACGGGCGGCATCGTGAAGCAGGGCACCGACAAGATCGACATATACTACGACCAGTATTTCACCGGCGCGTTGCAGTGCGACTCCGGCACGATAAACGACACGTCGTCTTCGGGAATAACGTTTGCCGCCGGAGCGATCGTCATGAACGGCGGCACGATGAACCTCTCGTCCGCCACCTTCACGAACGAAACCATTTCGCTCTCGCTGAACGGCGGCACGATGCACGTCTTCGACAACGGCGCTGTCGAGACGAACACTCTGGGCGACGTGACGTTCGGTGCGGGCTTCGTGTTCAGGTTCGACGTCTCCTCCTCAGGTTCTGACGCATTCGCCGTCGCCACGGGATCGAACGTGACGGTGAACGCGACAGCTGAGAGTCCGTTCGTGTTCACCCCGAAGGTCCTTTCCGCGCTCCCCGTGAACGAAGCCAGCAAGCTTGTCACAGGAACCGGTCTTTCCGCCTCAGATGCCGCGAAGTTCACATGCTCCGAGGAGGGATACATTATAGGGATAGACGAAGACGGCGACATAACGATAACCCATGAATCGGAAGACAGGGTGTACGGCGGCGGAACCGTGGGCGCGAACTGGTCCGACGCCGTGTGGGGCGAGAACGCCGACGAGACGTTCGTCTCGGGCGACAATGCGATTTTCACGAACGCGGCCGACACCGTGAAGCTGGACAAGGCTGTCACGGTAGGCACGCTCGCCGCACACGAAGACGCCAGAATCACGGCGGACGAATGGACCGATCCGACGCCCAAATACAAGAAGTTCCGTTTCCACATATCGAGGACGAAGTCGAATAACGACATGATGCAGCTGTCGGAAATCGAACTTTACAGCGGGTGGACCAAGATATCGCCTTCGTCCATCGAATACGATACGACGAGTTATAGCGGATACGAAAACTTCCCGTCCGGCGAGGCTCCCGGATACGCGGTGGACGGCTCCACTTCGACGAAGTGGCTCGACCGCCGCGGCGGCAACGGCAGGAGCGAGGAGGCGCGCGCCAACTGCTACATCGACATGGTCTACGAAGATGCGTTCGCGCTAACGCGCTACCGCTGGTACACGGCGAACGACGAGCAGAGCCGCGACCCGTTCAGCTGGGAGGTGCTCGGGTACGACGGCGTAAAGGACGAATGGGTGACGCTTGACGCTAAGGTGTCTGAGAACGTTACAGAGTCGCGCAACGCTCTTGCCGGCACATGGGAGATATCGTACGATGTCGAAGAACAGCCGAGCCTCAGGGTGTCGGAGGCGATTACTGTCGCAGAAGGCAAGACTCTCACGGTAGACGCTCCCTTTGGCGGCAAGGTCGTGAAGAAAGGTGCGGGTACGCTCAAGGTCACGCAGCCGTTGGAGAATGGCCTTGTGCTGGAGGCTGGAGGCCTCGATCTGAGCGGCGGTTCGCTTGGCTTTTCAGCGGGCGATCTTTCTGCTGACGGCGTGATAGCGTACTACAACGGTACGTTCACGTATGCGGTCGACCCACTGGATCCGGGCCTCAATATGCCGCGCCTCTGGACCATAGGCGAGGGCGCGACCGTCTCAGGACCGACGTATGCATCGATAAACACTCCACAGGATGGCGAAGACTACGAGCTTCGTGTCGATGGCGGAAGGCTTGTCCTAGGCGGCGGCACGTCCTGGATGCAATCGAATTCAACCGGCAAATTCAAGCTGTCTGTCACTAATGGTGCCGACGCGGCGTTCGCCGGCAATCTGTACTGCGTCGCCTCAAACGAGAAGGTTCTTGACTTGGCGCAGATCGATATTGACGTGAAAGACGGCGCCGCGTTGTCTGTCGGCAGGAACTTCACGTTCGGACGTGAAAACACCAAGCACGCAAAGGTGCTCTATGCGGCACTGAGCGTCGTCGGCGCATCGCTTTCAGTGGGCGAGGGATTGCACCTCGGTGAGGTCAATAATGATTCGACGTCGCGTGCTGGATGGTATCATCTCTACTTTGGCAAGGATAGCGTTGTCACTGTGCGCAACCTGAAAGTCTGGGACGACCGAGACGAGACCACAGTCGTGTTCGACGGCGCCACGATCAAGTCAAGGGGCGAGCACACCGAGTTCATCTGCCGCGACGACATATCAAGGGGCGTGTCGCCGTTCGAGATCGCTGCCGGGGGCCTGACGATTGCCAACGAGCATGACGTCGTCGTGCCAGACACACTGAAAGGAGCTGGTGCGCTAACCAAAACCGGAGGCGGACTGCTGAAGTTCAGCGCCGGCCAGGAGTTTACGGGCGCGTTTACCATTGCAGGACCGGTTGATTTCAACGGGCAGGCCTTTGCCTCGTCCGGCGTTGTGCTCGCTCCTGGCGGCTCGATAGTCGCGACGTGCGAAGGGGATTCCATCTCCGGCCTCTGCCCGCTTTCGGTGGATTCGATAACGGCAACTGCGGAAAATCCGTTTGCAATCACGATCACGTACGATTCCGACCCCAAGGCGAACACGCTCTACGATCTCTTCCCGTCGTATTTGGGCTGGACGGAAGAAGACCTCGAGAAGATTTCCGTGAACGGGCTCGAGCTTGAAATCCGCAACGGCAAGCTCTACGGCGTCATTACGCCCGCAGAGCGGGTGTGGTCGAACGGCAGCGGCGACAACTACACGGCGAACGGCGAGAACTGGGACGGCGGCACGGCGCCGAAATCGTACGACACTGCGGTGTTCGGCCTTGCGGAGGGCGGAACCGTGACGAACGACCTCGGCTCAATCGTGCTCGGAAGCGTCCGCTTCGCGTCCGGCGCCGGAGAGTTCGCGATCGACGGCTCGTCGCTCGACCTGAGGTCGGTGACCAACAACTCGGCGAATGTGCAGAGGTTTGCCTGCGCAGT
>CACWIW010000265.1 GCA_902761035.1 uncultured bacterium
GGGCAAAAAGGCGCGGACGGTGAAGTACCGCCTTTCCGACAACTATACGCGGTTCTACCTGAAGTACGTCCTGCCGCACGAAACGGAGATATTGTCCGATACGTACCTGTTCGATTCGCTGGAATCGCTTCCCGGATGGGAATCCATCCTCGGGCTTCAGTTCGAGAATCTCGTCGTCAACAATTTCCGGGAACTCGTGAAGCCGCTTCATCTTGAGGGCGTTCCGGTCCTTTCCGCCGTGCCGTATGAGAAACGTCCCGGCAAGGCTGGGAAGCGAGGTGATGGGAAGGGCGTTCAGATCGATCTGCTTGTGCAGACGCGAAAGTCAATGTATGTCGTCGAGGTCAAGCGGAAGAGCAGAATCGGCGAATCCATCGAAACGGAGGTCGCGGAGAAGGTCGCGAGGCTTCGCCATCCGCGCGGGATGTCCGTTCGCACCGCTCTCGTGTACGAGGGAGAGCTTGCGCCCGTCGTTCGCGGGAACGGCTACTTCGACGCGATCATATCTGCCGCCGACCTCCTCGGCGCTTGAAAGTAAGGAGAATGAATATGGAAATCACAAGAAGGAAGTTCATGCTGGGCGCTGGCGCGGTCCTGTCGACGCCCGCGTTCGCTGCCGGGGACAATGCGAGCGCGAAGCCCAAGTCCGGCGGCGTGAAGCGTTTTGAGTTTGGCGAGGACGGAACGTTCACGTTCCTGATGATTGCCGACTGGCACAGGAGAACCCGCAAGTCCAACACCGCGCGCGAGATCGCCGTGTTCCGCAAGGCGGTTGCGCGCTTCAAGCCTGCGCTTGTCGTGTTCGGCGGCGACAACGTCTCCGGCGGAACCGGCTGCAGCAAACGCGGCGTGTTCGAGAAGCTGATGGAACCGGTGATGGCGGAGTTCAAGGCAACCGGCACGTCGCTGTGCGTCGCGTTCGGCAACCACGATTCGGAGCAGCCGGAGTCCGACAAGGCGTTTGTCTCGCGCCAGGAACAGTACGATTGGTACAAGGCGTCGCTGGGCGAGCTCTTCGTCGACCACGACGTGCCGGAGCTGACGGGCGTGGGGACGGGTGTCGTGCCGGTGTTTGTGCGCGGTGCGGCGAAGCCGTCCTTCAAGATCTTCGTCGCAGATTCAGGAGACTGTCCGAAGCGGGATGCCAGCGGCCGGCTCGTCAGGAACCTCGGCAGCGACAACCCGCATGCCGACCAGATCGCGTGGTACCTGCGCGAATCGGCGGACGGCGTGCCGCACATCTGGATTCAGCACATCATCGTCCCGGACGTCAACTGCAACGGGCTGTTCCTTCCCGCCAAAGACGGCGAGGGAATCAAGAAGCCCTTCTTCATGCCCGACGGCTCGAAGAAGCGTATGAAACTCGCCCCCGGCGTGGCCGGCGCCTGCAGGGAGGTGACGTGTCCGGCAGGCTGGAACACGTACCGCGACGCGGAGCACACGGTGGACTCCATGACGCTCTACGACGCCTGGCGCAAGTCGGGGTGCATGAAGGGCGCGTTCTTCGGCCACGACCACACAAACACGTTCGACGGCATGGACAAGAACGGCATCCGCATCGGCATGACGAAGAGCATCAACTGCGGAGGTTCATACGGTGATGGCGACCCCGGTCTCCGTGTCTTTAGAATCCGCACATTCGGTTCCTTAGAATCCTGGACCGAAACGGAGATTACGCTCCGTTCAGTGCTGTAGAGAGGTGGTGGCGGAAGTACGGGTACGACAGTGCGTGATAGCACAAGAAAGGAAAACAACAAATGAAAACATCATCAGTATTCGCCGCGTTGGCGGCTGTATGCGCATCGTTTGCGTGGGCTGATACGCCGCGCGACGTCGCGCCGGAGGGCGTGTTCAAGGATGGAAGCGTCATCCTCTTCATCGGCGACTCCATTACGCATGGAGGGCGGCATGGGGACATGAACCATTACCTCGGCCACGGTTACCAGGCGGAGGTCGCCGCACGGTATCTCGGTTACCGTCCCAACAAGGGACTGTGTTTCCTGAACCGCGCACTCAGCGGCGACACGACGGAGAAACTCCTCAAAAGGTGGGAGAACGACGTGTTCAACCTGAAGTTCGGGGAGAAGGGCTGGCAGTCGCCGTTCCCGGAGCGGACGGGAACGCTGAAGCCGGACGTCGTCTCGCTTCTTGTGGGGATCAACGACTTCTACCAGGCGAAATCCGGTAAGATAACGCTTGAAAAGTACGCGGCGAACCTCGAAATGCTCGTCTCATCGACCCTGAAGAAGTTCCCCGGCGTGGAGATGGTCCTCTGCGAGCCGTTCTGTCTTCGTGAGCCGGAGAAAGGGCAGTTGGCTCCCTGGCGCAAGGCCGCGCGGGAGGTCGCCGAACGCCACAATCTCTGTTTCGTTGATTTCCAGAAACTCTTTGACGAGACGCTTCTCAAGGAGAACGCGCGTCCGGGCTATTGGTTCTGGGACGGTGCGCATCCGACCTACGCCGCACACATTCGCATGGCCGACTACTGGATTGAAAAGGTGTCCGAACACCATCGGCGCACGGTCTATTCGTTCACCGTCAAGGGGCTCAAGGGCGAGGACGTTCCGCTTGCGAACTACAAGGGCAAGGTGCTGCTGATCGTCAACACGGCGACGCGCTGCGGCTTCACGCCGCAGTACAACGGCCTTGAGGCGATGTACGAACGGCTCAAGGACAAGGGTTTCGAGCTTCTCGACTTTCCGTGCAACCAGTTCGGCGCGCAGGCGCCGGGAACGGAAGACGAAATCCACGCGTTCTGCGTCCTTAACTACAAGACCGCGTTCCCGCAGTTCGCCAAGGTCGAGGTGAACGGCGCGAACGCCGTGCCGCTTTTCAAGTTCCTCACGGCAAACACCAAGTTCGAGGGGTTCCCGCCGGACGGCAAGATCGCTCCCATTCTCGAGAAGATGCTCGCCAAGAAGGATCCGGACTACGCGAAGAAGCCCGACATCAAGTGGAACTTCACCAAGTTTCTCATCGGACGCGACGGACGCATCATCCGCCGTTTCGAGCCGACAGCGCCGCTGTCGGAAGTAGAGGAAGCCGCGCGCGTGGCGCTCAAGTAACGGCACGGTGGCACAAAAATGCACTTTTTCAATTTTTGCGTATTCGCGGCGGTCGCGCTTGGCGCGGTGGCGGAGGCGGTGCCCACCGCGACGCTTGGGTTCGCCGATCCGTTCGTGCTGCTGGAGAACGGCACGTACTACGCCTACGGAACATACGCCGGGGATGGCATTGCCGTCGCCGTGTCGAAGGACCTAAAGAAGTGGAAGCTCTCGAAGGGACGCGCAACAGGCGGTTTGGCGTTGCACAAGAGCGATTCATACGGTAGCCATTCCTTCTGGGCGCCGGAGGTTTACAAGCGCGACGGGAAGTTCGTCATGCTCTATTCGGCCGAGGGACATGTCTGCTCGGCGGTGGCGGATTCGCCGCTCGGGCCGTTCCGCCAGGCCGAGAAGAAACCGCTTCTCGAACGCGCGGGCATCGACAACTCGCTGTTCGTGGACGACGCCGGACGCTCGTGGATGGTGTACGTGCATTTCGACAGAGGCAATACGATCTGGCTTGCCGAACTAGAAAAGGACTGGCTGCACGTCAAGCCGGGAACGGCGCGCATGCTCTTCCGCGCCGAGGCGCCGTGGGAGGGGAACGCGATCACCGAGGGCCCGTTCGTCGTGAAGATTGGGAAGAAGTATGTCCTCTCGTATTCGGGCCGGGCCTTCTGGGATCCCGACTACGCCGTTGGCTACGCGCTCGCCGACAAGCCCGAAGGACCGTGGCGCAAGTCCGCGTCGAATCCGATCCTGCGTCGCTTTCGCGGCCTGCGCGGAACGGGACACCATTCGCTCTTCAAGGACAAGGACGGAAAATGGCGGATCGTGTTCCACGCACATGCCTCGCCCACGACTGTCGGCATACGCCGCACGTACATCGCCGATCTCATCGTCGGCGGCACGCCCGACGCACCGGAATTGAGCGTGGACGGGGAGTTGATTCCTTGCATGTTGGAACAATAGCGATCGAGCGGGAACGACATCGCATGAAATGCATTGTCGAACTTTTTGGCGATGACCGAAACGGGCGGAAGATGATCGCGTGGGGGCGGCGCATCGGCTGCGCGGACGCAGGACACGTGTTTGACGCAGAGCGTCGGAAGGTCGCCACGCGTCTTCTCGTGGACGACGCCAATCCGTCGCAGAAGTCGTACCTCCTCGAACTCGTCGACAATCC
>CACWIW010000266.1 GCA_902761035.1 uncultured bacterium
CCGGAGTCCGCGCCCTACCGTGTGAAACTCATCTCGTGGGAGAATCTCTTTGGCGGGCGAGACCGTACGGGGCAGTACAGCGCGCAGATTGAGTTTCACGACGACGGCAATTTCATCACGCGATCTAACAACGTGGAACGGGTATATCGGCGCGTGTTGCCGTACGACCTTGACAATGACGGATTGCCGAATGACATTGATCCCGCGCCGGAGGTGCCTCTTGTGCCGTCTGCATGGAACCAGTCAGAAGAATGGGCGGCGGCGGCGTTCCCGTCCAACGCCGCCGAGATAGCCGCCATGGGTGGTTACGCCGCGTGGGCTTATGCGCGGGGTACCGACCCCGACAGGCGTCTCGTCTCGCTTGGCTTAGCGTTCGACGACGGGAGCGCATGGCCTACTCTGCTTGACTTTGGCGATGTCCCAGTGGCGGCGGATGGTACGGCGGAACTTGTGTTCGCCATCGACTGCGGTGCGAAGGTGCCGTTCACGCTCACGTCGGGGAGGCTCGGTTCTCTTGCTGTGACTGCGACGGAGCCGCCGATGCGTTCGGAAGAAGGCATGACCACGACTGAGAGCAGCGTGATTCAGAACATATTTACCTTCCCTCACGAACGTACCGTCGGCGACGTCAAGCTGCACCTTGACAACTTTCGCTCCGGGTGGCTGTGCCGCACGGCGAACGTGTCCATTGACGGCGACGAGGTGCAGCACCTCTTTCCCGGCGACACCATCGGAGTGGCGGCAAGTGTCACGGGCTGCCACTCCAACGCCTACTTGGGCTGCACGTGGACCGGCGGCGCGGGCATCACGTTCTCGCAAGAACATTCGCTTTCGACGACCGTGACGTACGATCCGGACGAGCCCGACATCTGGGCGACCAACGGCATCGACTTGATCACGCAGTTTGTCGGCTACACCCTGACGAACCATATCAACGTCACCGTGGGGATACAGGTGGAGCCGTCGCTTGGCTTCTCGCTTGGATGCCAAGAGATATTTTTCCTGAACGACGCCGAACTGGGATCGACCTCGAACCGGGCGGAGCGCATACGCCCGGTGACGTTGAACCTGACCGGACCGCTTGGCACGAACGGGACGGCGCGACTGTCCGTGCAGGGGAACGTCAACCCCGTGCTGTTCCAGGTCGTGGACGGCGTGACGAACCGCGTGACTGAGTCGACGGTATTCCCACTTGCGGTGACCAACGATTTTGCGCACACGGGAAGCAGCTCCATCTATATGTCGTGTCCTAACCTTGGCACGGGCACGATCACCACCACGTTTACTCCCGCAGATGGCGGCGAGCCGCTGGCCGACTCCGTTACGTTCCGCTGCATCGAGCCGCTGCGGAAGCTTGTGAACTCGCAGCGGGATGTGTCAGCCCCGCGAATCGTGAACCCGTCGCGTCTTGTCTATGGGACCAACGCCGTGTTGTGTGTAGACTACAACGGGCCATTTCAGGAAAGCGAGATTCACTGGCATGTGAAGGAAGGTTCTGCGACCATAAATCCGACTGTTGGAAAGCGGGTGGTCGTAACGCCTACTGCTGCAGATGGGGTGGTTACGGTTGAGGCGCGTTTCAACGGCGACGAGATACAGCCGCAGTTCGTACTGCCAGTGGTGCAGCCCCGCACGATTCCTGTTAAGGTGGTTGTAATCGAACCTCCAAATGAAAAGGAAAGTGAAGAATGGAAGGGCAATGTAATTAGTACGATGCTAGACACCGCCAACGAAATATTCACACAGGTTGGGATTCGCTTTGAACTTATTGGTGCGCCTGAGAATGTGGGCAGAACCAACGACTGGATCCTCGCGTCCGTGGATATCTACACTAATTCCGTGGGAAAGGTTTGCCGTACAAAAACGGCTTCACGTCAGGCCGCTGCATTGTTCAATGAATATGAAGCGGCAGAAGGTGTGACTATGTATTTTGTTGGCGCAATAACGAACTCTGATGCTGTGGGTTTCCGATCAGGGGCAAATATAGTCATTGGCAAGGAATCTCCAAAAGCAGGATTGGCGCATGAACTTGGCCATTTTCTGGGGCTGAAGGATATTTACTATGTGAAGGTTGGCGAGTATAATGGCGAACCGGCACTTATTCGTCTGAACATCAGAAACGATCCCGTGTCATTTGAAACATTCAGGCCTGGAACCGGCGACTGGGGAGATGAGACAGGAAGGGGCTTTTATGAACGCGACGATACGCTCGCGTCGGTTATAGACCGATTGTTGATGCATGGGATCAAAAAACTAACTGACGTCGGCGACATCCCAGACAACCAGGTTTATGGGATTTCAAAGGATGATCAAAAGGGTTTCCAGAATGTGGGCGCATCCAATTTCTACGAATAAAAAAGAGAGGAGAAGAGAACATGAAAGCCATAATAAACCGTCTGTACTGCGGATTGCTGGTGCCACTTGTACTGTTGGCATCCGCCGCGTGTGCACATACGGAAGCCGAGACTAATGCGGTAGCCAAGTCTATGCTGGAGTTTGTTCTGCTCTCCGTCAATGACAATCTCGATGATGTCGCTGACGGGGTGGAGCAGGAGGCAATTGTCACATGGCCTTCCTTTTTGGCGCTCGGTGAAAGCGAGGGATGGACGCCGCCAGAAAAGAAGGCTGCTTTTGCGTGGTATCTTTCGATGCTTGGTACAAATGATTGCACATCGCTTTCAGCGACTGATCAGGAACTTGTAAGGATCGCACTGTCGAAGTGCGAAGAGTTTGACTATGCCGAGGCCGTTGCGTCTTATAAGGCGCTGGCTCTCAATCCTAAAGGTATATATCGGTACAGGGCCATTGAGCTTGCGGTCAAATACAGCCCGTTTGACGATTCGACCACGGAATTTGTGGAGACGATTATGACGAACTTGACTAGTTACAGCATTAGGGAAAGTGGTGCGGCCAGTTGCCAATACGCCAACAAACTTTTATCGTACAATGCAACAAATGAGTGTCAACAGATGGTAGTTGGTAACGCTGTTGAAATGTTTTACAGGAACCGAATGCTTGCACCTAATGCATTTTCAATCGTTGATCAGTTGTTTGTAAGATACATAGACAATTACTCAATTAGCTCTAATAGATTGGAACATGCCCTTAACGCACTTTCACTTCCAGATTGCGGGCCGGTGACTAAACGAAGATTTGTTGCCATTACTAATGAACTCATCTCCTCTGGTCAACCGCTGCCGTGGATTAACGTCGGTACTGGATACTGATATTGAAGGAGTGCTTGCCATGACTTTCACAACTGCTTTTCTTGCCGCCACGCTTGTTATGCCGTCGATGCCGCCGCCGGAGTACGACGACTGCGAGGTCGTAACCAACTGCGTGTTTGACGCTTCGCGAGGGGACGCGAAGATGTTTGCCGTGCAGATCGAACTTGATGCAATTTCGTCCAACGGAGTTGAGATCGTATTCGGCCGTGACGCGGACGGCGACGGCCGCTTGTCTCGGACTGAGACGGAGATGTCCATAGGGTACTGCTGCGGCGAGTGGAAGGTCGCGAATCTCGTGACCGGCGACAAGTTCACGTGTGATGGCACTACGGGACGTGCTACGCTCGACTGGAAACTGCGCCTCAACAGGAATCGAACGCCGCGCTCGATTACGGCAACGACGAACGGACAACCTGTGTTCACGCAACTGTGCCAGTCGCCACCGCAATTCCTTTTTGATCCGACATGGAACGCCGCAAAGATAATCCGTCGAGGACAATCCGATCCGAATCTGCGAGTGGAATGTTCGGTGGACAACGAACCCCTTGTCATGTACATAAGATAAGGCGACCTGAAGTGCTACCAATAAGTTGAAGTTGTTGTTCGTACTCTTCCCACTTGACGTCTTCCAATTCCGACTTCACTTGCCAGATGGACGGCTGCAATATCTACTACCGTCAGTGCGCCGCCAAGATGGCGGCGTTCCCAGTCAGGCCGCGACAAGCGCGGTCTCTCCCGTAGCGGCGCGTTCCCCCTACACGGAGGTGTGTGCTAGTTCCGCACCGTAATCGCACGCGGGTTTGGGACGGCTTTCCATGCGGCGGCTCGGCGGGACGCCTCGCCCCACCACGCGGTCACGCGGGACGCGTGACCCTACCGGTGGGCGTAAGGACGATAGAATAGAAGGCCCAAATCCCACGTAGGGAAGTCAAACCCTCCACGTAGGGAGATCAAACCCTCCATGTAGGGAAGTCAAACCCTCCATGTACGTAGGGAGAGGCGATGCCTCTTCTAGGGGAGAAGCATTGTTCCAATCCACGCGGCCGGCTTCAGCGCGGCGAACTCCGGCAAATATCGCAGATAGGGGGTATCAAATGTATCTCATGGGAAAGCCATGAGAGACCTCCTTATGTGCTAAAAGGGCATTCCGGGGTGCCGGCGTGCGGCGGCGTCAGCCACAAGGCCGACGACATCCCCGCCCCTACCCCCGTCCTCTACCCCGGGGGGTACTACCTCATAATACCTATTATATAGGTATTAGGTACTAGGGGGTAGGGGTAGGGATGTCGAGACGGCACCCCAATGCCCGGCGGGTGTCCCTACTTTTCCCAGTTTTCCCAGTGAACCGCCAGGAGGACGGCCGAGAATGTGATATACTAATCTGCATCATGAAAAGAATAATACTATTAGTTGTAACTAACATCGCCGTCATGCTCGTCATGATGGTGGCGTTTCACGTAGTGTGCGCATTCCTGGGCGTAGATCCGGTTGCGGCGTTCGGCGGCACGGGTCTGGACATGACGTCGCTTGCCGTCTTCTCGCTCATCTTCGGCATGGGCGGGGCCGTCATATCGCTGCTGCTTTCGAAGACGATTGCGAAGCTCAGCGTTGGCGCGCGGGTTGTCGACGGCACCGAGGGCGAGGCTGAGCGGTGGCTCGTCGAGACGGTGCGCTCGCTCGCGGAACGCGCTAACGTGCAGATGCCGGAGGTGGCGATCTACGAGGGCGAGGCCAACGCCTTCGCGACGGGCGCGTTCCGGAACCACGCGCT
>CACWIW010000267.1 GCA_902761035.1 uncultured bacterium
ACGGGCCTCATGGACTGGGGTGTAAGAGGCTCCTGGACTGGTGTGTAAGAGGCTCATACACCCCGACTAGTGAATGCTGCATTGCGGCATGGCGCGTCTTACGATTCTCGTTGGCAATCGCATTGTCCGCCGTTGGGCCGATGGGCACGAGGATCTTGTAAAGGAGCTGCCGCCGCAATGACGATGCGCTTCCGCATGGTGGCCGGACCCAATGGATTCGGCAATCAATGCCGACCGGGTGGCCGAACGCTATGAGCAGGGCGGGCATAACGTTCCGCCTGACAAGATCGTGGCGCGGTACGCACGCTCGCTTGCAAATCTCCCGGACGCGATGCCGTATCTTTCAAGGGCGTTCTTTTTGGACAACTCAGGCGCGGAAATGAAGTACCTTGCCTGCTTTTCGGACGAGTCCGGGCTTGAGACTAACTTGCCGGAAAACGAACTTCCAGCATGGTTCAAGACGTTTTGGACAGCGGTGGCACGGCACGGTGGGGCGAGGCGCAGTGGGGCGAGGCGTCTCGCCGAGCCGTAACGGCAAGCACACAACAGCAAGTCGTGTGGCTCGCCGGGATGGCTCGCCCCACCATGCGGGCCGCCCGGTGGTCGGCCCCTACCGGTTCGCATGGTAGGGCGCGATCACCGAGCGCGCCAAGAAGGAATCTTCAACAGTTAGAAAGAGGAAAAGCGATGGAAAAACTTATCTGCAACTCCCGTAGGGGGGGGGCGAAAACTTCTAGTTTTGCTCGTGTTGTTGCTCTGGTTCTTGCGGGCGCGGCGGGTGCGATGACGGCACTTGGCGAAATGCCGGCGCGGTATGTGCCGCTCGACTGGCTGGACACCGCCGGCGCGCAGTGGATCCTCACGGACTACGTGCCGAAATGCACCGACCGCTTCGAGATCTCCGTGCGGTTCTCCTCGACGGGTACGCAGTGCCTCTACTGCTCGCGGAGTACCAATTCCTCAAGGTTGACGATGACAGCCTTCCTGATGAACGCCTCTTCGTTCCGGTTCGACCGCAATTCCACCGGCGTTGCCACGACCGGAATTACGCCGGAAATGGGCGTGGACTACGTCATCGTGGACGATTTCGCGACGCGCGAATGTACGATAAACGGGACTCCTGTCTATACCAACGCTAATGCAGAGGCTTTCACGGCCGGAAGCCCGCTCGCCCTCTTCGCGGCGCACGAAGTCGGGATGTCCCTCTCGGAGACGAGCACCATGGGCAGCTACGCGCAGTACCGCTTCTATTCGTTCCGCGTGTACGACTTCAACGGCAAGCTCGTGCGCGAGTACCTGCCCGCCCTCGACACGGAGGCCGCGGACGTGCGCCGGCAGTGCGGTGTTTACGAGACGCAGAACGGCACGTTCCATCCGAACTGCGGCGAGTTTCCGTTTTTCAAGGTGGGCCGTGGCGACCTAACGGAAGTCCTCGACGGCGACGCGTCGTGGCCGACTGTCGGAGTACACTGCGGGTACACAGTTGACCTCAACGGCCACACCCTGCGTCTCGGCGCATGCGATGCGCCGATTGCGATCACGAATACGTCCGAAACATGTGGCACGCTCGTCTATGACTGCGCGACCGACACCACGAACTACGTGGTCATGGTGAACGGCAACGTGCGCGTTGCGAAGGAGGGTGCGGGCGTGTTCGGCGAGGGGCTCTACGACCAGCTTTACACTGGCGGCTTCACGGTGAGGGAAGGCACGATGCAGCTCCGTAGCAACAGCTCACAGCAGCGTCTTGGCGTGACTGGCGGAACCGTCACGGCAGAGCAGGGCGCGGTCATCGACATGAATGGCATCGTTGACATGTACAACTACACGTTTGTGCTGAACGGCTGCATGATCAGCAACTCCGTCGCGGTGACGAGCCCGTGGACCAAGGCGATGGTTGCGAACGTGCGGCTCGGGGCGGACAGCAAGTTCGTCACAAGGAACTCCGGCTACGGTTTCATCAACACCGGTTACAATCCTTTGGAAATCGATCTTCAAGGGCACACGCTCACCGTGGGCGAGTTCAATCCTCCGGTGCGGCAGGGCTACTATTTCTCGAATGTGACCACGACAGAGGGAACGCTTATCCTCAACGAGGCCGTGGAGTGCTACAATAGACCATGCTATTTCACGAATTCCCTTGTGGTGGTGAACGGACAGTTCAATGCCAACTCAAACTGCTCCGAGGTTCGTTTCGGCGACTGCGAGGTCAACACGCCGACGCCGTGCAACCATTCGTCCTACGCCGGCGCGGTCAAGGTCTATGGCTCGCTCCGTCCGAACACGGACTACTTCCGCGGATGCGAGATGCGGGACGGCTCGACGCTTGACCTGCGCGGACGCACCATGCCGTTCAGCACCAGAAGCCGTAACACGGCCAATACCGAAGCGCAGGTTACAATCTCCTTCGCCGCTAACGCCACGGTGACGGTGAACCTCGAAGGGCGCGCGCTTGCGGGCGGCATGTGCATCGTCAAATGGGCGGAGCAGCCCGACGCCACGACGACATTCGCGTTCGACGCCGCCACTACCGCGCTTGGCTTCACGCCTGCTGTCAGGACCGACGGCCTCTACGCCTCCTCTGCCGCGAACACGTATCCAATAACGGCGATGTGGACGGGCGCGGCGAACGACGGCGTCCTCTCCAACGCCGTCAACTGGAGCTGCACGAACTTCAACGGCGAGGCGCTTTCCGCCGACACCCTGCCCGCCGCGCAGACGGACCTCATCTTCACCGGCAACCTCGCGCTGCAGATACCGTCCGACCCCGGCATTTCCTTCGGCAAAATGGTGTTTGAAGACTGCCGCCTTTCCGCCGATTGCGACTGGCGCGGACTCGGCAAGGTGGCCATCGGTGGAACGCTCGACCTTGACGGCCACAGACTGTGCGTGGCGGGGCTTTCCGGCGACGGCACGATCACCTCGTCGTTCGACCTCACAGTGCCGGAACTGGGGCGGGCCACCGCAGCCTCCACGCTCTACAGGAATACGGTTGCCGGGAATCTCTTCACAAACAACTTTGATTGGGCGCAGGACGCCTACCACCGCGTCATCTGCCAGAACGCGAAACTGCCGTGCATCATCGACTACGACTTCGGCGACTCGACGCTCATAACCGCCTACAAGATCCATGTCGGGCCGCATCCCGACGCAAGCGAGCAGCATAAGCGCTCGCCAAGCGACTGGAAGTTCTTCGGATCGGCCGACAAGGAGAATTGGGCCTTGCTCGACGAACACACAAACGAGGTCGATTGGGTGGGATGGGAATGCCGCACGTTCACGTTCGCCAACGCGACCCCGTACAGGTACTACCGCATATCAATCAGCAAGGCCGCTTATACCGCCGAAGGATACATGGAACTCACGCAGCTCGAATACGGCCTTGCGGAGAAGGGTTTTGGAACGCTGCAGATAGACGTGCCGGCGGGCGAGGAGACGGCGAACGACGGCGTCGCGATCGACGGCAACGTGCGCGTGGAAAAGACGGGCGGCGGCCTTTTCACGGCGAAGAAGACGCACCAGAGCTACAACATGGGCACGGTCGTCTCCGCAGGTTCGTTGCGCTGCGGCACGGCCGACGCCGCAATCGGGCGCGGCAGGGTGACGGTGTGCGCAGGCGCCGTGCTCGATCTCGGAGCGGACGTAAACTATAAAACGGGCGCATACAGCATGGATCTCGCCGGAACGGTGATCGCCACCAACGCCGCAACGCAGTACGTGTTCGGCAGCGTTGTCCTGTCGGGCAACGCGACGATCGTCGGCCGCGACGAATCCTTCTCCTTCCGCAGCGCCTCGGTCCCGCCTTCGCTCTTGGCGCTCAACGGGCACACGCTCACGATCGAGGCTAACGGCTTTGTCTATCTCGGCGTGTGGCACGACGACGGCACGCCAGGTCGGCTCGTGCTGCACGGGACGGAGGGAACGCGCTTCGAGTCCTCTGACGCTCTCGACCTCGCCTCGTACGCCGTCGAGGTCACGGGCGGCGCCGTTCTGAAGGGATGGAAGGATCTTGACGTCGGCGACTTCGTCTATGGCGGTGCCACGTGGCAGCTGAACAGCACCGCCTTCGCGTTTGGGGTGCACGGGAAGTTCGCTCCCGGGGAAATGTATCCCGCGCTCACGATGTGCGACGGTTCGACGCTCGACCTTTCGCAGAAGACGGGGACTTGGAACGCGGACGGCATCGCGGCCGTTGCTGGTTCGGGCAATCCTCGTGAATTCACTGAGCCGGGACTCGTCTCGTTCGCGAGCGGCGCGACGGTGACGATCGACCTGCATGGAAGGACGCCCGCGCTCGGCGAGAAGATCATCAGCTGGGCGCAGAAGCCGGAGGGTGCGATCTTCGTGTTCGACGCGGCGACGGCCTCCGGCGGCGTCTCGACCGTCGCGGGCGAGACAGGACTTTTCTACGGAACGAACGGCGCGGTGGAACGGGCCGTCTGGACGGGCGCGGCGAACGATGGCAATCCCGCGAACCCCGTCAACTGGACCTGCGTGGACGCGGCGGGGCAGACCGTGCAGAACGGTTTGCCGGGTGCGGGGTCGATCGTGCTGATCGAGGGCAGCGTGGCGATGCAGATCCCTGCGTCCGCACCGCTCGCGTGCGAACGACTCGAATTCGGCGATTGCACGCTGACGGCGGACTGTGACTGGCGCGGACTCGACTTCTCGGCGTGCAGCGGCGACGCCACGATCGACCTGCGCGGACACAAGCTCTACGTCACGGGACTCGGCGGAGACGTCACGGTGACGGACACCACGGAATACTATGAATTGCTGGAAGCCAT
>CACWIW010000268.1 GCA_902761035.1 uncultured bacterium
CATCTGCAACACCGTCGTCGAGCTGGAGGACCGGAAGCTCGGCGAGAAGTATTTCCCGGCGGTCGTCCGCGCGGTGGACTGCATCCGCAACGACTCCGATACGCAGCCGCACGGATTGATGCGCGCGTCGATCCCCTACGACAACGAGATGATCAAGGGACAGTACACGAGCCACAACTACTGGTCGATCATCGGACTGCGCGCGGCGATCCGTCTGGCCGACTTCATGGGACGCGAAACCGAGGCGAAGGCGTGGCGGGAGTTTCTCGCGAAGTACCAGGCGCTGGTACTGAAGGCGGTTCGCGAATCGGCCGATCCCGACGGCTATGTGCCGACGGGGCTCTACGGCTTCATCACGGGCCGCGCGGCGCGGCATGGCTTCGACGAGTTCCGCACCGACCAGGACTGGGAGAACGAAATGCTGCTGTGGCCCACGGAACTGGTCCAGCCCGGCGACCCGCTCGTTGCGGGCACGCTCAGGCGGCTGCACGCGACCAAGTACCGCGAGGGCATCATGAGCTACCGCAACGGACAGCACCTGCACCAGTACATCACCTGCCGGGCCGCCAACCAGTCCATCGCGGAAGGCGACGCGCGGAACGCGCTCATCGACTTCTACCACTGCATCATCCACTCGGGGCCGGCCGGCGAGAGCTTCGAGAACATGATCGAGCCGTGGAACAAGCGAGACGTGGAGTTCTGTCCGCCGCCGCACGCCTGGGGCAACGCCAACTGCAACACCCTCGTGCGGAACCTCTTCCTTTTCGAGCGCGGCGACGAGACGCTCTACGTGCTGCCCGCGCTTTGCCGTGCTTGGCTGAAGGACGGCGAGCCCTGCGGCATCCTGCGTGCGCCGACGCGGTTCGGCGAGGTGTCCGTTACGATTGTGCCAGACGCCCGCGGCGCCACGCTTACGCTGGACGCCCAGTGGAAGCGTGCGCCCGCGCACATCTATTTCCGCATCCCCTATTTCGTGAAGGAGTGGAAGGGGGAGCGCGTCGTCGAACTGTCGCCGGCGGAGAAGAGCCGACGGTTTGAGTGGCGGATCGACGAAAACGCCGATCGTGGACTGTACGCCGAAATCCTGCGCCGCTACCGCCGCGAGCCCGGACACTGGAAGGGGAAGCGCAGCGAGATGCCGCCGATTCCCGAAGCGAAGCTGACGCCCGAGGAGGAGCGCACCGAGATTGCGCTTTCGTTCGCCGGCGTGCTCCAGGCGTGGCGGCACGAATATGCGCTTCGCCGAGGTGCACGCGGCGAGCCCGCGTTCAAGCCCGTGCAGATGCGCGCGCCTGCAAAGGTGGAACGTGTACCGCGTCCGGCGGGCGACCTCCTTTACCGCGTGAAGACGACCTGCTCGAAGGATGGGGAGAGGCCTGTGGCGGCGGTTGACGGCTTCATGGGCGTGAAGAACTACGGGTACTTCGAATGCGGCGTGAACGGCTGGTGGCAGGCGGACATGGGGAAGGTTCAGGACGTCAGCGAAATCACCGTGATTCCCTACTATCGCGACGCGAAGCGTCCGTACCGGTTCGTGGTCAAAACCTCGGTTGACGGCGTCAACTGGACGTTGCACATCGACAAGCGCGGCAACAGCCAGCCATTTGGCGCGGCAGGCCTGACGGAGAAGTTCCAGAACACGCCGATGCGCTACATCCGCGTGGAGAACGCCGGCGGTAACACCGTCAACAGGCATCTCCATATTGTCGAGGTGCTGGCGAAGTGAACGCATTGTGAAGAGTGTCGACAGGCCAGTTATGGGCACGAGCCATCTTGACCAACAGACCAAGATTTGATATTATTTTTCTGTCTTGGACAACCATCTTCAGGAGTTTGTGTGATGCCTACAGTCTTAAATGTTAATGAAGCGAAAGCGAACTTTTCAGGCGTGCTGGCGGAGGTCGAGCGCAACATGCTGACAATCACCATTACGCGCTACGGACGTCCCGTCGCGCGAGTGGTGCCCATTGAGCGCAAGGCGCGGTCGCTCTCGCCCATTCCTGGCCTTGCCGGGAAGATAAAGATCAACTGCGACTTGTTTGCGGACGGATCTGAGGATTGGGAGGCATGTAATGCGCCGGCTACTACTTGATACCTGTGCGGTCTTATGGCTTGCCAATGGGGAATTGGGACGTTTTACCAGCGACACCCTTGACGCCATGCGAGATGCGGAGGATTTGTGCATCAGCCCGATTACCGAGTGGGAGATTTCGCTCAAGTGGCATGACGGGGGAATCATCCTGCCGATGCCGCCGCGAAGGCTTCTTTCCCGCTTCATGGTAAAGTATGGCGTCAATCTTGCTCCTTTGACGGGAGAGGTCATGTTCAGGGCTACGGAACTTCCGCAGATACACCGTGATCCGGCAGATCGATTCATAATCGCAACGGCGTTGACGGAGAACATGCCCGTAGTTACGACAGACCGTCGCTTCCCCCAATATGGCGTTCTGGTCATGTCGTAGGCGAACATTGGTAACGACTATGGGCGGCGGAGACGATGTGAATCAGGAAGTCCCCGCACCGATATTTTTGTTTTAGAAGGAGCAAAAAATGCATAAGTTAGAAATAATAAACAAGACCATGGCAGCATCTTGCTGTTGTACGCTTGCTGTCTTGACGACGGCGGCGCAGAGCGCGTTCATGTTCCAGTACGACGGCATGAACGAGACCAACCGCGTGGCGGTGAAGTCGGTGAAGGTGTCCGGCGCGAACCGCACGCTCACGTGGACAGCGGACCGCGACTACCCGCAGTGCGGCGTGGGCTTTGAGTTCGTCGCGGCCAACTGGACCACGAAGAACTACGTCTTCGCCCCGGCGGCGATCTATGACGGTAACCGCTTCGACATCTCGTACGTCCGCTACGCGCCGTACATCACCGACTGGGAAATGCCGCGGAAGCCGAACCGTCCCGTGGTGACGACCAACATCCACCACCTCAACAAGAACGGCAAGGACGCGCGCATCGACTTCCTCGCGGGCGAGACCTCCGCGCCGATGGTCGGCTACTGGGATTCGGTCAAGAAGGAAGGACACCTCTTCCTCGCCGACCCGACCACGCCGCTCGGCGAGACCGGGTTCTCCGTGCGCGAGTCGCCGAAGAACAAGACCTGCACGTTCGTGCTTTCCGCGCCCGGCATCCGCACGACGAAATATACCATGTGCCGTTCGCGTCGGCAGGACTGCGGCGACCGCGCGCCGGACGTCAAGAAGGGCACCACGGTGTCGTTCGGCGTAACCGTCGTCAATTTCAAGGCAAAGGACATCGACGCGTTCCTCGCGCGCGCCTTCGACGTGCGCAAGCTGCGCACGGGGCGCACGGTCCACGCGAAGGTCGAAGAGCCCGAGACCGTGATCCAGCAGATCCTCGCCAACGAGGACGCCAACCACTGGTACGAGGACAAGGAGAAGGGGCTTGGCTACTACTGCAACCAGCCGAAGGGGAACAGTCCCTTCGGACACCTCCAGCTTGGCTGGAACGGCGTGCCGGTCTATCTGCTGCCGATGCTGGAGTGTCCCACGCCCGAGCGTCTGCGCCGCTGCGCACTGTGCTGGGACGCCATCTCCAAGATGAACGGCAAGAGCGGGATCTACTACGCCATCAATCGGCGTGGGGAGCTGCTTGGCGACTCGTTCAGGCACATGACCAAGCTGCGCGACCATGCGATGATGCGGCGCACGGCGATCACGATCTACTACGGCATCCAGTCGCTGCAGAAGATGGAGGCGCTCGGCGTCGCGATCAAGCCGGAGTGGAAGGAGTCCGTGCGCAAGGCCTGCGACGGCGTGGTCGCGGTGTGGAAGCGCTACGGACAGCTCGGACAGCACGTCAAGGTGGACTCCGGCGAAATCCACTCGCCCAACTCCACAAACGGCGCGCTCGTTCCGGGTGCGCTCGCGCTCGCCTCGAAGTACTTCGGCAACCCCGCCTACATGGACACGGCGAAGGAAACGGCACGCTACCTCTACGAGCACGACCTCGCGAAGGGGTACTGCGGAGGCGGCCCGGCGGAGATTCTCGAGGCGCCCGACAGCGAATCCAGCTGCGAACTCGGCGAGAGCTACATCGCGCTGTGGGAACTGACGGGCGAGAAGGAGTGGGTGGAGAAGGCCAAGGCCGCTGCGGCGATGTACGCGAGCTGGGTGGAGGCGTTCGACTATCCGTTCCCGAAGACGTCGCGCATGGGGAAG
>CACWIW010000269.1 GCA_902761035.1 uncultured bacterium
ACAGACGGGTGAGGCGCTGGAGATCGTGAGGGAGTCCGGGCTCAACGATGCGGAAAGAGCCGCCTACGAAGGCTTTTGGGATCGCGTCAGCATTGAGGCAACGAAAAAAGCCTACATGGATAAGGCAATTGCCGAGCGCGACGCGGCAAAGGCGCGCGCCGACGCGGCAAATGCTGAGCGCGACGCGGCAAAGGCGCGCGCCGACGCGGCGATTGCAAAGTTGCGGCAAGACAAACTCGACACCGCCCGCAAGATGAAAGCCGACGGCTTGCCGATGGAAACCATCGCGAAGTACACCGGTCTCGCCGCCGGCGAAATCAAGGCACTGTAAAACATGAACGCCACCTTCCACAGAACCGCATGGATACGCGCTAAAACGGCGCGTGCGGGCGCGTTTGCGCAGTTAGCGGGGGGGGGGGGCGTTCTACTTGCACTACTACCCGTCGAGGGTCTTTCGGAAGGTGAACCACTATGTGCTGAAGCGCATGGCGCGGTTTCTCAACAGGAAGAGCCAGCGGTACTACCGGATGAAGTTCGCAGACACCTACTACGGTGAAATGACGCACTACGGCCTCTACCGCCTCGCGTGGGCGGACGTGAGAAGGGCAAGGTAAGAAATGCCGAAACCCGAAACGGAATTGACAGGGGGGAAATCGTATAATATACGTTCAACAGCCCAAGAAAGGAAGAAAGCCATGACAACAGGAAAAGCACTCAATGGAAAGTCGTATGCGGGAAATCCGCACGTACGGTTTGACGAGGGGGAAGTCGCATCGGCGGCAATGCCGAGGCGTGAGTCTCTACTCTACAACATCAAACAACTCATTGGTACAACCTGCATCGTGTTGGCGGGGGCGGTATCCGCCTTCGACGCGGCGTTGACGGATCCGCTCGCCTGGCTGTATGCCGACTCGAAAATCGCAGCGGCGGAGAGGCTGGACGAGATCGACGTGCCCACGAACGGCGTGGTGGACGTGAACATCCTCGTCAACGGACTCAAGCCTGGCGAGCGGTTGGAGTTCGAAGCGTCCGAGAAGGACGGCGAGTGGTATAGGATGCGCGCGGTGCCGGTGGCTCGCAACACAGGCGTAAATGGATGTCTCGAAATGACGCCCGGCAAAAACCCGTATGTTGCGCGTCGCGCACCGTTTGAGGTGTTCGACGTGCTGGAGCCGCTTGCGGAACCGAAAATTACATCGGCAAAAGAGACTGAAGGTCTGTACTTCAGAATACAGAATCCGCCCAAGGGCGCGAAGTCGTTCGATATCCGCTTCCGCATCAAGCAGGGAAATGAAGAGCGGCAACTCTCCTTGAAGGTGAATGTCCACAACGTGTCGCTTCCGCCCGTGGGCAAGGACAGTTTCAAGTACACGAACTGGATGGACTTCGACAGCATGGCCGTTTCGCATGGACTTGAGCTGTGGAGCGAAGAGCACTGGACGATGATTGAGAAGTATGTGCGGCTCGCCGCGCGCGGACGGCAAAACGTCGGCATGATGCGCCCCGTGTTCGATACGGACGCCAACGGCGAGGTGTACCTCGACAAGGAAAAGTTCTCGCGGTTTCTCGATATCTACAACCGTGCCGGATTCTGGTATCTGGAGGGTACGCACCTTGCCCGCTTCACGAAAGACAGGAGTTCGTTAAAGCCGAGATTCTCCACCAACATCACCACCACGGTGGAGGGCGCGCTTGCGCTCTCGAAGCTGGCGCGGATGTTCATGGAGGAGATCGAGGCGCGCGGACTCAAGGATCGCTGGTTCCAGCATGTCGCGGACGAGCCAGGCGGAAAGAGTATCAGCGAGTACCGCATCACGGCGGGAATCGTCCGTCGGTACATGCCCGGTATTCGCACGCTCGACGCCGTGGAGTCGCCATCTTTCGCAGGGGCGCTCGACGTGTGGTGTCCGAAGGTGAATTCCTTCGAACGCCACCATGCGCTCTATGACAGTTTCCGCACGAACTTCGGTGACCGCGTGTGGTGCTACACGTGCTGTTTCCCCGGCGGGAAATGGATGAACCGCACGATGGACGGCGAGCTGCTGCGTCCCGCGCTGATCCCGTGGGTGTCGGTGATGTGGGACGTCGACGGTTTCCTGCACTGGGGCTACAACCGCTGGCGGCGCAACCAGGGGCAGGATCCGTTCAAGGATCCGTATCCGAAGCGCTGGGGTGGCTCGAACAACGGCAATTCCCTTCCGCCCGGCGATACGCACATCGTCTATCCCGGGAAGGACGGTCCGTGGCCAAGCGCGCGGCTTGAGGCGACGCGCGCGGGAATGGAGGACGCCGATCTTCTGACGATGCTTCGTCGCCGCGACAAGGCGAAGGCCGATGCGCTCGTTCGCCGCATCGCGCGCGGGTTCCATGACTACACGCCGTCGTGCAAGCTCTACCGCGAAGTCCGCCGCGACATCCTCCGGGCGCTTGAAGAGAATGAGACTACGCGGGGGTGTGAGGGTCAGACCCCATTGGTGGAGTAAGAGTGGTGGAGTAACGGAATATTTGGTAAACTGTTCGCCATGCGACGCCCAAGGAACTTTCAAACGGACAGATGCTACCACCTGGTAAGCCGGGTGACCCACCGCGCTTTCTACATGGACGAGGATGAGCGCACGCGGTTCATCCACTCGTTCGCCCCCGTTGACTGGGCGCGCGATCTCCTCGCGGTTCTTGCAGACAAACCGAAGCGCCCAGCAGACCTTCGCAGGGAGTTGGGCGTCTCCAGCCCGAATTACTTCACCTCGTGCTATTTGACGCCCCTTGCAGCGGCGGGCTTCACTGTGTCAGAGGAAGCCCCTCATTCGCCGCAGCGAACATATCGCCTGACGGTGAAGGGCAGGAGGGTACTGACATGAAGTTACTCCACCACTCTTACTCCACCAATGGGGTCCCACAACCGCGCTAAAACATGCGCCCGCGCCGCAGGCGTCGGGTTGCCCGAGCGCGTTAGCGCGAGCCGCGAAGCGGTCGCAAGAGGCCGCGCGCGTGCGGGCGCGTTTTGTCCGCTGCGTCCCCCGCCGCGTACCTTGACAGGGGAGCGGGAAATAGTGTAAAATATGCGCCGCTTGGGGACGACTGGCCTTGAGCAGAAGAGGTAACAAATGAAGATCGACATCGAACATGGCTTTGCAAACAAGGTGTATCGCGCCCTTGCCGCCTTTGTACCGCACAGGTCTGTACGGCATGATCCGCTTACGCTTCCTGCGATGGCCTGTAAGTATGGACGTGGCAACGTCAAGCTTCAGATGGGGCTTGTTATGTCCGATGAAGAGTATGCGCGGCAGAAGGAACAGGTGCTTGCCTATGACTTCATCTGACGAGGAGATTATTCGCCTCATAGACAAGACGGAGGCGAACCTCAAGCGCATTGAGAAGATCAGCGGACGCTTCATTTGCTTCACGCTGAACGAATGGCGGTACGCCACGCGAGCTGCAACGTGAGGAATTCTTATGAACGAGCGTAAGTATGTCGATCCAAAGGCCGATTTGACCTTCAAGAAGATTTTTGGCGAACACCCAGACTTGATCACAAGCCTGTTGAACGCGCTACTGCCCTTGCCCGAAGACGGCAAGATCGTCTCCATTGAATACCTTACGCCCGAGCTGGTGCCCGACGATCCGCTCCACAAGGACACCATCGTGGATGTCCGCTGCAAAGACCAGAACGACAGGCAGTTCATCGTGGAAATGCAGATGATCTGGTCGCCCGACTACAACCAGCGCGCGCTTTTCAACGCCGCCAAGGCGTACTCCCGAGAGCTTCCCATTGGCGGCGACTACCGCAACTTGAACACGGTCTATTCGCTTAACCTACTGAACGACAACCTCGCCCTTGACGCGAAGCAGTGGTATCACCATTACCAGGTGGCGCATAGCGAAATCAAGGGCGAGACGATAGACGGACTTCAACTCATATTCGTGGAGCTCAAGAAGTTCAAGCCGCAGACATGGCCAGAACGCAAGATGGCGGTATTGTGGCTTCGCTTCCTCACCGAGATTGACGGCACCATTCGCGACGCTCCGCCGGAACTGAAGGAGAACCCGGAAGTTCGCAAGGCGCTTGAAATGGTCGAGGTGTCCGCCCTCACTCCAGAGGAGAGGGCGAAGTACGACGGCTTTCAGGATTGGCTTTGCCGCGAACGCCGAAGGGCCAACGCCGAAAGACGGGCGGAGAAGATTCCTGAGCTGGAGGCGAAGTTCAATGAGGCGGTTGCCGAGCTTGATGCGGTAAGGACCGAGCGCGATGCGGCAAATGCCCGCGCCGACGCGGCGACGGCAGAGCGCGACGCGGTAGAGGCAAAGATGCGGCAAGACAAACTTGACACCGCCAGGCAGATGAAAGCCGACGGTTTGCCGATGGAAACCATCGCGAAGTACACCGGCCTCGCCGCCGACGAAATCAAGGCACTGTAAGACATGAACACCACCCTCCACAGAACCGCCCACAACCGCGCTAAAACGGCGCGTGCGGGCGCGTTTGCGCAGTTAGCGGGGGGGCGCGTTCTACTCGGTCGGCTACACGTCGAGGGTCTTTCGGAAGGTGAACCACTATGTGCTGAAGCGCATGGCGCGGTTTCTCAACAGGAAGAGCCAGCGGTACTACCGGCTGAAGTTCGCAG
>CACWIW010000270.1 GCA_902761035.1 uncultured bacterium
GAAGTGCCTTGAAAACGCGCCGGAGTGCATTGAGCTGATTTTGCAGATCATCCTCGGCAAGAAGGATTTGAAGGTTGTCAAGTCGCAGACCGAGTACCCGATAAAGAGCCTTCAGGGGCGCGGCGTTCGCTTCGACGTGTTCGCAAGGGATTCCGAAGGCAAGGAATACGACATTGAGATCCAGCGGGCCGACAAGGGCGCGGAGCCGAAGCGCGCGAGGTACAACTCCGCGCTGTTGGACGCGAACGCGCTCAAATCCAGCGAGGACTTTGACAAGCTGCGCGATGCCTACGTCATCTTCATCACCGAGAACGACGTGATGGGGATGGGTGGCGGCAAGGATGCTTACTGGATTGACCGCACGGTACGGGAACTGGGCGGCAGGACTTTTGGCGACGGTACGCACATCATTTACGTGAACGGTGCGACGCACAGTAAATCCGATATTGGCAAGTTGATGCACGATTTTCTGTGCAGCAACGCAGCGGAGATGTATTTCGACATTTTAAAGAGGCAAGTTAGTCAATTCAAGAACTCAGAAGAAGGGAGGCACGCCATGTGCAAAGCAGTTGAGGAATTCGCGGAACGCCGTGCGGCCGAGAGCGAGGCGCGCGGTAAGCGCGAGGGCAAGCGCGAGAATATGCTTGCGACGGCGAAGCGGATGCTGAAGGACGGCATTCTCGCTTTGAAGGACGTCGCAAGATACACTGGCGAAAGACAACGGCATAAACCACACCATGACCGCGTGACGATCAAGCGCACGACCAAGGGCCTCATGATTCTCGCCAAGTAACGCCGCGCGCAACTACACGTTCTACATGTTCTACACGGACAAAAAGGCATGATTGTGTTTGTGAGATGAACGAGAGAAGATTGCCAGGGATGACTATTGCGGTGTTCGCAGTTGCGGCGGCGGTTGCCGTTCTGGCAAACGCAGCGCCGGGTGTGGCCACCGTTGGCAATGCGGAGATTGTAGGCAAGGCGCGGTTCACGCTCCTGACCGACCGGATGGTTCGCTGCGAATGGAGCGAGGACGGGGAGTTCGAAGACCGTCCGAGCATCACATTCATCAATCGTGCCATGCCGCCAGTCAAGCATACGTTGACGTGCAAGGGCGATGGCGCGGCAATCGAGACCGATAGGATGAGGCTGGAATGGACGGGAGGGGCGTTCGACGAACACAACCTCATCGTGAACGGCATCGCCGCGCTTGCGCCGGACACGGAGAACCTTCTCGGCACGATGCGCACGATTGACGGACGCAGCAACATCAAGGACCTTCTGCCGCGCATGGAGCAAGGACTGCTCTCGCGTCGCGGCGTAACCGTCGTGGACGACACTTCGACGCCGTTGTTCGTGAATGGCGGAGAATACTGGAAAGAGTGGGTCGCGGAAAGGCCAAAACGCGGGAAAAACACGTACCGGGACATTGTCGTATTCGCCTATGGCCACGACTACAAGGGTTGCCTCGGCGACTACGTGCGCGTCGCGGGGCGCATTCCTCTTCCGCCGCGCTGGGCGTTCGGGTATTGGTGGAGTCGTTTCTGGCCGGACTCGGACTCCGACTACCGCGAAGTCGTGCGGACGATGGACAGTCTCGGCATACCGATGGACGTGTGCGTGATTGAGATGTACTGGCACGAGACGTGGAACATCGGCGACAGGCCGGATCTTCGCGACGAGTCGGGGCAGCGCGTCGGCTGGGGCGGCTACACGTGGAACCGACGGTACTTCCCGGACCCGAAGGCTACGTTCCGCTTCCTGCACGACAACGGGCTGAAGGCTCCGATCAACGTCCATCCTGCATGCGGCATCCCGCCGATGGAGGAGTGCTTCGGACGCTTTGCGCGCGACTACGGTTGGAAGGGCACGAACGCCATCCCTTTCCGTGCGGAGGAGGAGCGCTGGGCCGAGGTGTTCTTCAAGGACGTCATCGAGCCGTTGGAAGCGGACGGCGCGGACTTCTTCTGGCTCGACTGGCAGCAGAGGCTCATGTCGAAGGGGATGCCGACCTTGAGTAACACGTTCTGGCTGAACCACCTCTTCGCCACGCACGACGCAAGCCGTCGGGGCGGCGAAAAGCGTCCGATTATCTACCACCGCTGGGGTGGACTTGGTTCGCACCGTTACCAGATCGGGTTCTCCGGCGACGGCAAGGTGTCGTGGGGAATGCTGGAGGCGATACCGTGGTTTACATCGTCGGCGTCGAACGTCGGCTACGGCTACTGGGGACACGACCTTGGCGGGCACATGAAGCCGGAGGGCGAAGACGGCGCGAACGGCGAACTCTACACGCGCTGGATGCAGACCGGCGTGTTCACTCCGATATTCAGGACGCACACGACGAAGGACAGGCGGCTCGAGCGCCGCATTTGGAAATTCGCTGACCACTTCCTGACGCTGCGCGAGGCGTTCCGCATGAGGTACCGCCTTGGGCCGTACATCTACACCGCCGCACGCGAGGCGTACGACACGGGAGTGTCGATGTGCCGTCCAATGTACTACGATTGGCCGGAAACTGAAGCTGCCTACGCCGTCACGAACGCTTATATGTTCGGCAATGACATCCTCACGGCAACGGTGTCGAATCCCGTGGACGAGATAACGCAGGAGGCGGAGATCGACGTGTGGTTTCCGGAAGGGACGTGGTACGATGTGTCGAAGGGCGAGCTTGTCGAAGCCGGCAACGGCGGTCGCATGATGAGACGTGGCTACATGGTCGAAGAGCATCCGTGGTTCGTCAAGGGCGGTGCGGTCATCCCGATGTATCCTGATTCTGTCAAGCGCCTCGGCAATCCCGGCACAGACGACTTGGTTCTTTTCTGCGCACCTACTGGGACAACGGGCATCTTGCCCGTTGAGACCTCGATCTACGAAGACGGCGGAGACAACGCCGACTACGCGACGAACTTCCGGCGCACAGCGATCCGCCGCGAAGGAAACCGCGTCGTCATCGGACCGCGTAAGGGCGTCTACACGTTGAAGTTCCCGCTTGCCGCGCCACCGTCCGCCGTGAAGGTGAACGGCGTCGATTGCACTTGGGAATACGACGCAGAAGACATGGCCGTCGTCGTCAAGACACCACCACAGGACGGAACGCACGAGACGGTTGTGGAATTGGCATACGGGGGTACGAGCGTCCCCGCGAGCCGTAATATCGCCGCGCTTTCCGGTATCAAGGGCGAATACAGGCGCGTGGCGGCGCTGACCGAGGAGTTCCGCAAGGCACTCGCCGGATACGGTCCGGGATCGAAACGCCGCGGCGCACGGCCGGAGTATGTTGCCAATTTACCTGATACGTGGCAGGTCGTTTGGAAGACACGCGACATTGTCGCGGAACATCCCGGCGACGCCCAGAAACTACTTGCGGAGTACGCTGATGCGTTGACGGTCTTTGCCGAGAAGGACTGGCCGCGCCTTGAGAAGACGTTAACGCCCGAGTTCGTCAAGCGCATGCGCACATGGCTTTTGTCGCGTCAAAACAAGTGAGACGTACGCTATGGGTCCACTGGATTACGCGCCATTCATGATGGGATTTCGGCGATGAGCGGCGTCATGTAAAGCGGTAGATAAAGAATTCCGCCATCGGTTTTCAAGTCCTTTGGATGCAACACGACCGGTGTGTGCAATGTGTCGCTGTACTTTCGGCGGAACTTGCCAAGTGATACTGCAGAATACTCCTTGTTGCTCTTTACCTCAATGGGAATGATGTTGTGCATTCTCGTCAGATCTGGCTTGGACACAAGAAAATCAACCTCCATTCTGTCATCCGCCGAATCGCGGCTTGTGTTAGAATAGAAATACAGGGGATGCCCAGATGCCCTAAGCATTTGAGCGGCCGAGTTCTCTGCTATCATCCCCTTGTTCAGTGAAAGACGCCCTGAAAGCAGCCGCTCGTGGATGTCTTGCGACTGGATTGCGGGAAGAGCGAAAGCCTGACTCACGAGAAGTCCCGTGTCGCCAAGATAGCACTTTAGGGAAATAACGTCAGCGTTCATGCCAAGTCCAATACTGGGTTCTGTCGCACGATAGCAGATGTTTACTGTCATCGCGCTTTTCAGCCATTCAAACACCGCGTCATATTCGCGCATACGGGCATCCTTTGAAAGTGCGGCGAGCGTAAACCGTTTTTCGTGCTTCGACAGCATTGAGGGAATGGCATTGAAGACCGAGAGAACCTTATGTCGTATTGCGCCACCGAATTTGTGGATGTCGGAACGATACAAGGCGAGGATGTCCCTTTTAATGGCATCCACTTCTCGCAGATTGTGCGTCTCGACGAATTGCGCGACAGCTTGCGGCATGCCACCAACAACGAGATACTGCCTGTAGAGATCCATGTAATGAAGATGCATGTCTTCTCCAAGGGGTTTGCGCTTCTTCATGTGGAGTCTAAGGACATCCATTGCACCTACGTTGCCGGTTGCCCATAGGAACTCTTCAAAGTCCATCGGGAACATTTCAAGATGCCGCTCCTCCGATGGAATCAGGATGTCCTTGACGTTCTTCTGAATTGAGATCAGCGAACCTGTTTCAATGTAGTGGTATCTGCCGTCCGCCACAAGGTGCTTGATGGCCTCTCTCGCTCGCGGGAATCGCTGCACCTCATCAAAGATGACAACGCTTTCCCCTTTTTTCGCCTCTTGGGTGGAATCCGAAAAACAAGTGCGCCTGAAACGGGAGGCAGCCTAGCGGCATAGCCTCTGTTTCAGGCGCGATTTGCTATCATGTCCTGGAGAAATCAATCAAGAGATATTTGGCGTATTCGTTGCGGGCGAATTCCTCTGCAATATAGCTCTTGCCAACGCGGCGAGCACCGTCAAGCATCAAAGCCGTTCGGCCATTGCTGCGCTTCTTCCATTCCAGCATCTCTTGATAGATCTTGCGTTTCATCTGTTTAGCTCCTTGTGCGCGTTATTATACCACACATGGCCAATGACTGCAATGCCGATTTCACGATTTCAAGAGGTTTCTAAGCGAGAATCATACACGTTTTCAAGAGGTTTTAGAACTCGAAATCTGCACGATTTCAAGAGGTTTTCCATTCGCATACGGTAGCGCCACCGTCTAGGTAACGGCTCCTTGGCGCACTTTCATTCGTGCTTCGCCGTCTTTTCGGCGTAGAGCTTGAAGAGGTGGGCGACGATTTCGGGTTCGGGCGTGTCGGGCGCGAGGCCGTAGGCGGCAACGCGCTGGCAGCGCGTTGTACGCAGCGCGTTGTACCAGTGGGACGGGCGGCTCGCCGGGACGGCTCGCCCCACCATTCTGCCGCTTGCCCCACCATTCCGTTCACAATGCGGCAGCATGATCTACACGTTCTACATGTTCTGCACGGCTAAAAACAAAAGCTAAATCTAAAACGAAAACCACCTCGTTCCGCGCCGTAATATCGCAGCCCGCGCCGTAATATCACGGTTCGGACCGACCCATTTCGAGTGGTAAAAAAAGCGAACTTTTTTCGCGCGTAGCCTTGCGCCACCGTCCGAGATTTGATAAACTGTGAGCCATCAAGCCGCCAGACTCGGTCTAAGCGGTGCAGA
>CACWIW010000271.1 GCA_902761035.1 uncultured bacterium
GTCTCAATGGAAACGCAGAAAATCGTATCGAGCCTTCCTCGGCTTGATTTTGTAAACTAGGAGAACGCTAAATGAAACTGCGAGCGAAAACCGGTCTGACCTGTTTTCGCCAAATATTGCCATTCAACAATCGGGAAATATGATAAACTAACGGGGAATGGCTATGAATGTACTGGAAGGCATAGATGCGTTAAAGAACGGGCTGATGTGGGTCGGTCTGTCGGCGCTGGCCGCGATTGCGGTCGGCGTTATCGGTGCGTGGTTGTGCAGAGGTGTCGCGTCCGCCACGCGTCGTCTTCTGACGGTGGCAAGAATTACCGCGTTTGCGGTCGTTTCGGCATTCTGCGTCTTACGCGGCGGTGCGAAGTTCCTCATGCCGCCGCCTTCAACGGGCGGGACGCCCGTTGTCCCAGTGGTGGTAACGCAAGAGGAGATTGCGCAGGGATGGCGGCTTGAGAGCGTGACGACGAATGAAGCCGTTTCATACGCGATGCCGACGAACGGAGTTGAATACATGCCGTGGTCGCTGGGCGGCGGGTATGAGATGCACTTTCCGCTCGACCTTGGTGATGATTTCGGATTCCCATTCGGCACGGGCATGGTGCGCAGGCTCGACGTACTTTCGGGCGGTATGGTGGAGTCGTTGCCGAGGCAACGGGTGGGAGGTTTGTACCATTCGTTGATGTCGATCTGCGCAGCGAGGGAGTATGCGTCGATTGTGCCGGGTGTGGGGAGGTTCTGGTGGGCGGGTGCGGCGCGGCCGGAGTCCGCGCCCTACCGTGTGAAACTCATCTCGTGGGAGAATCTCTTTGGCGGGCGAGACCGTACGGGGCAGTACAGCGCGCAGATTGAGTTTCACGCCGTACGACCTTGACAATGACGGTTTGCCGAATGACATTGATCCCGCGCCGGAGGTGCCTCTTGTGCCGTCAGCTTGGAACCAGTCGGAAGAATGGGCGGCGGCGGCGTTCCCGTCCAACGCCGCCGAGATATCCGCCATGGGTGGCTACGCCGCGTGGGCTGCCGCGCGGGGTGCCGATCCCGACAGGCGTCTCGTCTCGCTCGGCTTAGCGTTCGATGACGGAAGCGTGCGGCCTACGCTTCTCGACTTCGGAGGCGTACCCGTGGTGGCGGATGGCGAGGCGGAACTTGTGTTCGCCATCGACTGCGGGGCGCGGGTACCGTTCACACTCACGTCGGGGCGGCTCGGCTCTCTTGCTGTGACAGCGACGGAGCCGCCGATGCGTTCGGGAGAAGGCATGACCACGACTGAGAGCAGCGTGATTCAGAACATATTTACCTTCCCTTACGAACGTTCCGTCGGCGATGTCAAGCTGCACTTGGACAACTTCCGCTCCGGGTGGCTGTGCCGCACGGCGGGGGTGTCCGTTGAACCCTCCTGGTTGCCGCACTTTTTCCCAGACAATTCTGTCGAACTGACGGCGGAAGTATCGGGCTGCCACTCCAACGCCTACTTGGGCTGCACGTGGACCGGCGGTGCGGGCATCACGTTCTCGCAAGAACATTCGCTTTCGACGACTGTGACGTACGATCCGAACGAGCCCGACATCTGGACGACCAACAGCATAGACCTGGTCACGCAGTTTGTCGGCTACACCCTGACGAACCACGTACACTTTACGGTGGAGACGACCAACGAGCCGCCGCTTGGCTTCTCGCTTGGATGCCAAGAGATATTTTTCCTGAACGACGCTGAGCTGGGATCGACCTCGAACCGGGCGGAGCGCATACGCCCGGTGACGTTGAACCTGACAGGACCGCTTGGCACGCAGGGGAACGTCAACCCCGTGCTGTTCCAGGTCGAGGACGGCGTGACGAACCGCGTGACTGAGTTGACGGTTTTCCCGCTTGCGGTGACCGACGACTTCGCGCACACGGGAAGCAGCACTTTCTACATGTCTTGTCCAAACCTTGGTACTGGCACGATCACCGCCACGTTCACGCCCGCCGACGGCGGCGAGCCGCTGACCGACTCCGTGACTTTCCGCTGCATCGAGCCATTGCGTAAGCTCGTTACCACGGAGCAAGTGGGCGGGCGTTATGTGAATCCTTCTCGACTCGTCGTTCTCGCCTTCGGAAGTGAATTGGCATGTAGTGTCGGGATCGGCACAGTTGGTTAGCGACGGTTGGTATGCGACCGTCACACCGACAGGTACTGAAACAGTAACCGTCGAGGCCCGTTTCAACGGCGATGAGATACAACCATGTTTTGTCTTGCCGGTAATACAGCCCCGCACTATTCCATTGAAAGCACTTGTGGCAACTTACCCACACGGAGCGCCAGTGACATCATTAAGCAGCATACAGGAACAGATACGAAATGCTAACACCATATTCTCGCAGGTCGGGGTTGCCTTTGAACTGCAAGGGCAACCTGAGTACATTCAGGGAACCAATGCCTTGGATTTGACGATGTACGAAATCCATGAAATGCATTTCGGCGACGATGATCTATCTTATGAAGAATACACATCGGCGTTCATGGACATCGTCAAGCCCAATAGACCGGTGGACTGTTTGGAGATTTACTATGTAGGGAGGTTTAAGTACGCAAATATCGCAAAAGCACCTCAGATAGCGATGTGCCTTTCCCAAAAGATCGTAATGCCCATGGACATGGGCAAGCAAATCCTTGCACATGAACTGGGACATTCGTTCGGTCTCCAGGACATATATGTTGACACGCGTTATGGGGTAAAAGGCGCCAATACGAATTGGGTGGAATTGGCAAGCAAGGACCAACCTCTTGACCTGAAATCGTTTAGTGAAACGTCATGCGATTGGGGCGATGAGATGGGAAGGGGCTTCTATGAAAAGGAAGACACGCTTTCCATGGCCATACGGAGCTTGCTGATGTTCGGCGTAGATGACGGCAGTGAAATTTTGGGCGACATACCTGACGAACAAGTATTGGGACTTCCAGACGGGGCTCAATACACGGAGAACGCCCGCCTCATTTGGGTAGGTGCTAAAAAGATTGATGAATGAGAGAAAGGAAGTAAAAGCAATGAAAGGTTTGTTTAAAATCGTGTGGGCTGCCTTGGTGTTTGCGCTGAGCATGCAATCCCAGGCGCATACAACGGCTGAGACCAATGAGATCGTGCGCTTGATGCTTGGAGCCGCCATGCAAGTTTCCGACTATCCTCCCGGAGGGAGACATCTAAGAAGGAAAGTGAATTTCGCAGACCCAAACATTTTCTTCAGTGCGGCGATTTTTGGCAGAGGATGGACGTCTGATGGGCTTCATGCCGCATTTGACCATTTTTTGGAGCACATGCACGAAGGCGACTACTCTGTCGGCAGTGGAATGTCGCCGTACTGGTCGGCCTCGGCCGTGTGTCAATGCGAAAACATGCACTATACGAACGCCATTCCCGCCATCCGGCGTCTTGCGTCCAATCCGACTTATCGCTGGAATTATCGAATGGGGGCCACAAGTGCTGCCATTGAGATGAGTGGCGTGAATGATGAGACGACGGCATTTGTGGACTCCATAATGACGAATGCGGAAGTGTATGTTAGCCGGGAACGTTTCTTGGCGTGTTGGACATACTGTAAGCAAATCCAGGCCTTGGAAGCGACAAATGAAGTCCAGATACTGTCGCGAAATCACGCTATGGCTATGTTGTACCGAAATCGTATGATAGATTTGGTGGATAATGCCTTTTATTTAGACGATTTGTTCAGCGCTAAAATGGAAGGGTATGCAATGAGTTCAAACAGGCTGGATCTGGCAACACGTGTTCTTGCCGTAGCGGATTGTTGGCAAGGCACAAGGGAACGTTTTATTTCCGTCACCAACCAGCTTCTTTCATCTGGACAGCCGCTGCCGTGGATTAATGTTGACGTGGGCGATAATTGACGAAGGAGAAACATGTTGGAGGTTGACTAAAATGAATAGAGTTTTCTACGTGGCATTAGGGATTGTCCTTGGAGGTACTGGATGCGTCTTTCATACAGGGCCATCTCGAAACGAGGTAATGACTTCGCAGCGAAAAGTCGTGAAGAGATGCGCTCTTGCCCAGAATGAAAACGTGAAGATATGGGATAACCTGAGCAAATACTCCTTTGATTATAATGGCCTTAAAGCTGAGGTACAGAAACTGAAAGGGCTTGAGAAGGTATTTGTGGATGTGCCAGTTGTTGGACTGAGCGAGGTCGCACAAGATGGCTCGATTGTTGTCAAGTTGGGTTATCCTGGAAAAGGATGGAAGGATGGTAATCCCTATATGTATACTTGGATGCGCGTTCGTTTTGGGAAAGAGGCCGTGGACCTTGTTGACATTGACATGTGGGATCGTTTGACGTCAGTGAGAGTGCGTTTTACGGGAACGGTTGAAGAATGGGGAGTTGACTGTGTCGGTATCGATTATGCGCTTCCGCCGCCAAAGGACCCGTTGGCAGGAAAAGACGCCGCGACGATTACTGGTGACGAACTCCCCAAGATGGTTCGCGAACACGGGTTTGGACAACGGCAGTATGCGGTCTTGCAGCAGAAACTCGCCGGACGTCGTTTGCTATTCCGCGCATCGCGTATTGAATGGGTCAGCATAGATCAGTCGGCACGCCTCTTCTCGGTTGAAATACTTGCAAGGTCATCAGGGAACGGCGGGATGGTGGTTACAGACGATGGCACGATTATCCACATGTGCCCCGTGATGAGACGTCCATTTTATGTTCTTGTGCGTTGTGCAGACGGCGGCATGATCGACCGACTGGCTTACCTGCGGTCCGATCCCGGATTATATGTCGTGGAGATGTCCGCCACGGTAGCCGATCCCGCGTCCGTGAAGAGTCAACGCCAACGTCAAAATCCAGAGTACCCAACACTTGTCTTAGAAGATCCGAAGATCCGCCTTAACCATGAACCAGAACAATTCCCCGACATTGATCCGAGAACGGTCACGGGTGACGAGTTGGCAAGGCACTTTTCCAGACGTAAAGAGACGGTTCCGGATCGTATTGTCAAGCAACTGGGGGAGGCTCTTGTCGACCGCGATTTGGCATTTCATAAATTGGAGGTCCTTCAAACGCCGCAGCCTTCGCCCGATAGGACGGCGACCATTTTCTGTAAAACGGCCAATCCGTCGAGGTGCGGCATCCCCATTGTGGTCAAGGTGCCGTTGGATCGGCTGAATGCGCTGCCACGCGCCCCTATTACGGGTGATTCTCTTTTGTGTGTCTCAGGCCGTGTATCGCAGGTCATCCATCATGGAGGTTGTGACTTTAATCAGTCATGGATATGGTTGAACGCATCTTCGATAGAAGCTCTACGTGGAAAATCCAAAAGTCCGCTGGAGATGTGGAAGGAATTCTTTGGGAATAAGGATAAGCCATGACACTTACAACCACGTTTCTTGCCGCCGCGCTTGTCGTATCGACCATGCCGCCGCCAGTGTACGACGACTGCGAGGTCGTCACCAACTGCGTATTTGACGCATCACGGAATGACGCGAAGGAGTTTTCCGTACGAATCGAACTTGATGCAACTCCGTCAAACGGCGTTGAGGTCGTATTTGGCCGTGACGCGGACGGCGACGGAATCCTGTCGCGGATGGAAGAGACGATGTCCGTCGGGTGCGATTGTGGAGAGTGGAAGGTCGTGAACCTCACCACCGGCGATACATTCTCCAACGCTGGTGTGTCTGGGCACGTTGCGCTCGACTGGAAACTGCGCCTCAACAGGAATCGAACGCCGCGCTCCCTTGCCGCAACGGTGAGTTCCGCACCGTAATCGCACGCGGGTTTGGGAAGGCTTTCCATGCGGCGGCTCGGCGGGACGCCTCGCCCCACCACGCGGTCACGCGGGACGCGTGACCCTACCGGTGGGACGATAGAATAGAAGGCCCAAATCCCACGTAGGGAAGTCAAACCCTCCACGTAGGGAGATCAAACCCTCCATGTAGGGAAGTCAAACCCTCCATGTA
>CACWIW010000272.1 GCA_902761035.1 uncultured bacterium
AAAATGATTGAGATTTCTAGCCAGATGCGCGAGTTCGTGAACTTCGCCCAGGATGCAGTCGCGAACAACGACAAGAACAGCATTGCCCGCCTCGGCAAGAAGGAGAGCTCCTATGCCACGTTCCCGATCAGCGCCGCCGTCGACGGCGACAGCGTCGGCAAGCTGAGGAGATCCGCCGCCTCCAAGAGGGCGAACAACACTGTCCGCACCGAGTTCCGCAAGGTCGTCGAGCAGATGTTCGGCGGCGCGGACAAGGTTCCGAAGAACGTTCTTGCCGCGATGAACATGAAGGACTACGCGAAGGGCAAGCCCCTCACGGCCGACCGCATCCTCGACGTCTATGCCGCCATCAAGGACCACATCACGGCGCTGAAGAGCGATGCGTCCGCAAAAGGAACGCTGAGGGCCCTGGACGTGGCCGACAGCGTCGCCGAACAGTTCGTCGAGAAGAATTTCAAGGCGAAGTGCAGGATCCCGCCAAGTGCGGCGGCCGTGTCGAACCTCAAGCGGGCGCTGCTGCTCTGCGCCGCGAACAGCCTGGACGGCAACGCGGTGATGAACGGGGAGGAAGCGGTCAAGAAACTCACCAACGAATTAAACAACTCTTTCAAATACACCTACAAGGCGCTCGCATTCGACAACCGTCTGGTGAGCGGGATCAGCAAACTGCGCGTCAAAGAACTCATGAAGGACGAGGTACACATGCGCGCGGCGGTGTTTGCGCTCCTGGACAAGGACGGCAACGTTGACGTGAACAACTTCGACAAGCGGCTCGCGATGTTCGACGACGATTGGCTGAAACGCTACTCGTCGAGCACCGTCAGGCCCAATCTCGACACCCCCGGCCCCGCGGCCGTCAAGGCGCTGCAGAAGGAGTACGTGCGCATAGCCAAATTGCAGGTCGGGGATGCGGCGCGGGAAGAAATCCAGGCGCTCTACAAGGCGAACCCCGACAAGATTCCCGCATCGCTCAGGAAGAACAAGCTGGACTCCGATGCATATGTCGGTTTCGTAAAGTTTTTCGTCGCCAAACAGTACGCTGAAGCCGCCGGCAATAGTTTGGCCTGGAGTGGCGATGCGAACGCGAAGATCGACGTTGCCGCCGCGCTCAAGGGCTTCGACGACTACACAAACGCTATCTACGCCACGGCGAAGGGAGACAAGGACATCATCGAGCTCATCGATCGGTTCATCGGCAAGCTCGCGTACAACGGCGCGAACGAACTGCGTTCGGTCGAGGACATCAAGAAGAAGTTCATCGAGCCCATCCGTTCGAACCTCCAGGAGCTGCGAACCGCCGCAGGCGGCAATGCCGCCATACTGAGGTCTGGCCTGGACGCGCTCGCTCGGAACGATATGACACCATTCAAGAAAGGCGTATTCACGAAGCTTGCAAATGGCGCGAAGGCCATGAGCCTGCGCGAGCTCAATTCGATTTCGGGTAAACCCACGCCCATCGAAATAGCCAAGGCTTTTATGGGCTTGTACGCGCATTTCAAGAAATCGATTACCACGGCGGACTTCGTCGACAAGTGGAGCCGCAACGAGAAAGACGCATACACGATATTTTTCTCGGGCGTCGTCATGTCGAGGCTGAACAACGACGAAAAGATACACTTGGTCAGGACATTCGGAACAGATACAGCAGGGGACGCCAGCAACATCATGCAGCTGCTCGTCACGGCAAATGACGTGGACACGTCCCAGAATGATGTGTCGAACATACAGGAGGCGGTCAATATGATGCGCACGTGCGCGACGTTCATCGGGAAGGCTTTCTCGATAGACCCCGATACATTCACAGTTTTCCAGGTCAATGAGAAAATAACGTCCGAGTCGGTGCCCACCAACGTCAAGGAACAGTTCGCCGCCCTCGCGAAGGAGATACAGGAATAAACTGACATGGAAATGAAGGAACTGCTGGACGGCCTAGCGTCCAACCTCGGAATCGACAGCCTTACCATCATCGGTGGCGAGGCTGCCATTGACATCGACGGCATGCCCGTATTGATCACGGAGGCGGAGGATGACGTCCTGCTCGTCTCCGGGCTCGTCGGCGCCTGCACCCTCGCACGCAATCCCGAGTCCGGCTGCTACATGCTCCTGAAGCGCTTTGCCAAGGCGTCGCTGGATCCAGAGTCCTTCGCCAAAGAGCTTGCCGCGTTCGCCGATACGCTCGCCGAATGGCGGGAATCGCTCGAGTCGTTCCGCCCGGCCGCCGCAGCCGCCGCGGAAATGAAGCAGGGCGAATCCGCGATTCGCCTTTCGCCTGACGGTTTCATCGAAGTCTAACGCACATTGCGCGCCAATCTGCCCATAGATTTCTTCACGACCGAAAAACTTTTCCGCTCGATCTCATACAGGAATGTGGCGTCGGACGTGTCGCGGGCCGTATTGGCCGTGAACGTGAGCGTCGTTCCGTCCCATGACGACGGAACTTCGCCACGACGCGAACCGTCCGCGCAGAGCGCGTAAACGCGCGGCACGGCATTCCCGTCAAGCCGGATTGAAACCAACGCGCGCCCGGCGCGCATCAGGTGCGGAAGCTTTCCCCACTTGAGCAGCACCTTTTTTTCTTCGTCGGCGTACGTCGCACCTTCATCCTGAACGTCCGTCACGTGCGTGAGGAGCAACCTCCCCGACCGCGCCACAGGCGCATCGTCGAGCGCACTCACCCACACCGCAGCCGGCGCGCCGATGATGCGCGCGGAAAGCGCTCCCGCCTTGTGGCGTCCCGACTCCGCGAAGAACCCCTGCGTGCGCGGCGTATCGACGATGAATGTCCCCTCATCGCGCGAGATGGCGACCTGTCCGTCGCCCATCCGGTGGCCAGACGCAAGTCCCTTGAAGTAGTCGGCCTTGAGCGAACACGCCTCGGGAAACTCTGCGCCGTCGTTGACGAACTTGGGTTTTCCGTTTCCGACCCATGTCCCAAACCTCTCGTACCATCCGAACCACATTTCATTGATGTCGGCGTGGGGGCCGACGCCGAAAGTCGTGCGCACCTTCGATTCGGGGATCGTCACGGCGAACGTCCGCTTCAGGGGCATCATGTCGCGCCGCATGTAGAGCGTGAGCGCGGCGCGTTCCGTCGCGCGCTGGAGCGGGTCGCGTGCGACGTCGAAGTACGTCATCGGCTTCGATTCGAGGACGCCGTCGTGCGAATGGCTCCACGCAAAGCGCCAGATCGCGTCGTATTCCTGCAGCGCGGCCTGTGCGCCGAGCACCATCCCGCCGACGCCGCGGAACTGTCCCGGACCGGAGTAGTTGAACTCCGAAATCGTGAACGGACGGTCCAGCAGGCGGTGCCGCGCCACGCCTTCGAAACCCATGCTTGCGCGGCGGACTGGATTCACGTTCGGACACTTCGACGGAAGGTTCCAGGGCTTCTCGAGGAACTGCGGATGGTCGATGTAGAAATGGTCGTCAACGTAGTCGTAGCGCGTTCGCACGAGCTGGTACGCGATGGGGTTTCGCCAGCACGACATGTCCGTGAGAAGCACCTTCGAGCCAATCTCGTCGCGGACGAACTTCGTCATCCTCTCCGCGAAGGACGATTCAAGGTCTGCGAGGAAGAGCGTGAACGCGCAATTCTGCCGCGAGTGCTCCCAGGCGTTGCCGGGGATCTTCTCGGTGATGTCGCGGTAGAGGTCCGGAGACTCGGCGCGTCGAGCCGACAGCCACTCGCGCCATTTCTTTTTGAAGGTTTCCTGACTTGCAAGAAACGCATAGCCGTGATTGCCAAGGTTACCCTCGTTGATCAGCGCGAGGAACGCGAACGCCGGCTCGTCCGCCCAGCGGCGACCGGTCTTCGGGTTGACGTGGCAGAGGAGGTTCCGGGAGAACGCGAGGTAGTTGCGGAACACCCGTTCGTCAAACAGCGCGAGTTCCTTGAACTCGCCCATTCCGATCATCCCGTCGCGGTCGATGCCGCACGTGCGCCACTTGACGCGACGCGACACGAAGAGGTCCGTCGTCAGGTAGATTCCGTGCTTGATGCAGGCGTTGAGGAGTCCGTCCAGCTGCGCCATCTTCTCGGGGAGAAGCGTCGTCCCGTCCTTCGGGTCGCACAACGTGCTCTCGTAGTGGTGGATTCGGAGCGCGTTGTACCCCATGCGCGCGAGACGTGCGCAGAGCGCGTCGGCCTCGTCGTCGGAGAGGTAGTTTGCCGTGAAGCAGAGATTGCATCCGTAGAAGCGCTGGGGAACGCCCGGCTTCCCCTCGAACTCGAAATGCGCCCCCTTCGCAACGACGCGTCCGTACTTGCCGGCCGGCGCATCCACCCAACCGAGCTTTGAGAAGTCGAGCGCGGAGCCGGGCGCGATGTCAGTCGTATCGTGCAGCGGCACCCACTCCGCCGAACGCGAGATGACGAATGGCCTGCCGACGACGCGGTCGATTCCACCGGGCGCGTCGAGGGTCATCTCGATGCGACGGCGTTACCCGGCCTTGAGCTGCGAACCGCCGATCCCGACGCGGAGCGCGAAGTGCTGTCCGCCCCACTTGCGGTCGTCCTGAACCATCACCGATGCGTCTTCCGCCAGCGTAAAAGAAAACACCTCGCCCTTCGAATCGCTCACCCGCACCTCACGACATGTTGCGTTGCCGATCCAAGGCTCGCCGCCGAACGTCACCGGAAGCACGAATTTCCTTTTCCCGAAACGCACCTCTCCGCCGCCGAAGCGGGACGTCGGCAACGACAACGCGATACAGAATGCGGCGGACGAGTAGTCGCGGCGGACGGAGAAATCCCATGCAAGCACGGCCCGTCGTTCCTGCCCTTCTACAGTCGCACGCACGCCGGCTATCTTGTCGTCTCCGTCGAGAATCGAGAACCCGTATGCGCCGTCATTCCCCGGTGTCCATCCGCCCTTGAGCTGACAGCGGTTCCAGTCCTTCTTGAAGAGCGTCGGCGAGAAAGTGACTCCCGCACCCTTCAATGCGACATCGCGTCCGAAGCCCGCAGACACCGTTTCGCCCGCCCATGCGCCGAACGCACACGCAACAGAAGCCGCAAAAGCCAAAGCCTTCTTCACGAAAATGTGCCAGCCTGCACACGCAGTCTGTTTCATGGATTCATTCTTTGTCATAACTCTGCACTCCTTTTAGCCTTTGCCGCGTATTATACCACATAATCCCTCATTCGACGGCATTGCCGGCGCGACCCTTCGCGACGAAAGAAACGCCGCCTTCGGTCGCCCCATCTGCGCCGCATTGCCCCCATCAACAATCTATCGTCAAGTAGATCGCCGTCCGTCACCGCCGTGCGCAGCCGCCTGTCCCTCACCATAACTGCACACTGCTACCAAGCAGGCTGCCGAGGCGTATACCACGCGATATTCGTTCTGCCATCAACGTCCGAATCATTTCAACATTACCCTCGGCCAGAACTGCGCGAACCTGCCGACTGCACCACGCGGACGCGCGTGGTCGAGAATCGACGCATCAATCCGACAGCGCCGTGTCCAAGATTGTTTTGTCAAGCAAGAATGGGATTACCCCCACTTCCAATATGCCGTCGCGCGTGAATCGCGGCGGGTCGTACCCGCGGACGATTATCATTTTACGAAAGAAGTCGTCGCACTTGCGCAGCGGAAGCAGTTCCTGCTCACGCTTTTCTGGGTTCGGCAACTCAAGCGCGACCTGGATATACAGTTTCCCCGGCGCTCGGTTCACTACAAAATCAATTTCGTGCTGTCTGCCGGCAACCGTAACAACCCCAACGTCGACCTGGCACCCTCTCGCATTGAGCTCGTTGAAGATCACGTTTTCCATCGCGTGAGAGGGCTCGACATCGCGAAAGTCAAGCCTGGCATTTCTCAGGCCCGGGTCGACACTGTAGTATTTCAGCGGATAGTCAAAATACTGCTTGCCTT
>CACWIW010000273.1 GCA_902761035.1 uncultured bacterium
CAGAGGCAGGCAACGTTTATAAAAAGCCCAGCACAGAGATACCGAGCGATGCCGTATAACCGCTGTTTAGCTGTTGTCTTGTTCTCTTTCATCGCCACTTTTTCCTTAGAATATTTCTAAAACTTTCCATTCAGCGCAGTGTGGATTTCTTCACAGAGATTCGGATACCACTTGAGCGGTGAACGTTCCAGTTCCGGCTTGCGGCCTTTGCGCATGTCGTATGGCGCGATGATGACCGAGACGTTCTTTATGCCCACCGCCGACGCGAGATAGAAGATGTCTTCAATCGCGTCGTCACCGACAGGCACGCACCCGATTGTAACCGCCTTGCCGTGGATCATGATGTCGCCGCCGAGATTCGTGTGCCCGTCCGCTTTCGCGCGCACCCTGTCCGATGCGTTCGGATATGTCACCTTGAGCGAAAGATAGTAGCTCGAATTCGGGTTCAGGTATCCGATCCCGTAGACACCCTCCGGAATCTGTCCGTCGCCCTCGCGCAGCTTCGGACCAAGCGTCCCGCTGAAGGCCGTCATCGGATAGATGCGCGGAGCTTTCCAGCCAGGTGCGTGGACTTCGACGGATCGCTCGTTTTTGAAGACGAGTATCCGCAACTTTCCGCCCGCGCTTTTCGCCACGCCTTTCAGCTGCGGCTTCTTCGCAAGGATCGCCGCCGTTCTGTCCGCTAGACAAGCCCTTCTGCCACGCCACCGCCGCCACGCCGCCGCCGAAGATGACGCCGACAACAACAATTCCAACCGCAATGTTTCTGATTTTCATAACCATTCCTCCGCCTTTGGCTTTTCTGCTCTTTACGCTAAAGCGACTCGACAAACGCAGGGAAGCGCGTCACAAGCTCCGCGCGTTCCCGATGGAAGAGCAGATGCTCCACGTCGCGCCGCTTGAGTTCGAGATCGACTGACTTCGCCTTTGCCGTCAGCGCCGCCTTGAGCGAATTTAGGTCGGTGACTTCTGGATGCACTGTGGACAGGAACAGATAGTCCGGTTCCGTTCGCTGCAGCAGAAAGATCGCATCGTAGAAATCCCGCCCCTTGCCACGTGTCAACAGAGCCGACAGCTTCATGGCGCAGAGCGTCGCCTCGTTCGGCACACACACCGGGAAGAAGAACCCGCAACGCCGAACATCAGCGAAGACCCTCTCGTATTCCCTTCCTTGGTCCTGTGCCTCAATCTTCATCATAAACCTTTCTTCCTTGAAAGCAGAAAGACCAAGATCATGCAGCAAGCCCGGAAACATTATGCTTCTCCGCATCGCCGTCAGGCGGGAGGACTCCTTCTCCTTCGCGACGACGTTCAGTCCGTTACGTACAAGATAAGCGATGAGCGCGTCGGTAAAACGAATGAAGTCATCAAAGGCAAGTCCCTTGCAGTCGAAATCAAGGTCTTCCGAGAATCTGTCGATATCCTTCGTCAAACGCAGGTTTGTGCCGCCGATGAACGTCAACTTTGCCGCCCACGGACTCCTGGCAATCCATTCAAGCGCAAGGCACTCGACGTACTCCTTCAAGATGTGCTTTGCGAACTGTCCAGCGCGAAGTTCTTCGGGGAAGAAGCCTCTTATCGACTCAAGCGAAATCATACCACATACACCTCCTTGACAAGTCTGATCCTTCGCGCAAGTGCCTGTGAACCGAAACGAGCCACAACGCCGTCAAGCGCGCTGTCGTGCGAAATCTCCTCCAACACGTCGGTATCAAGGCGCAGCGCCTCAATCTCCTCCGGCGTGTCGTACTGCGAATTGAGATACAGGAAGTCGCAAAGCGCCTTCGACGGCGTCGCGACATAGACCGGCAGTCCGCCGCCCACGGACTCCACGTCATAGCCGAACATCAGCTGCGATTTGACGCTACGGTACGAAAACTCCCCGAAGTCGTTCTTGAACGAAGCCGTCTTGAGCGAGGTGACGGACGTGAACTGCACGACAGATTCTGGAATCAACCCAGCCCTTGCCATAACATACTCACACGAAAGATAGCTTGGCGAATACATCCTTCCCGCAAAGTAGTCTCCTATTCCTGGCGTACCTGCGACATCCGCAAAGGCGTACCACGAACGTCTAAGCCGCTTGATGTGCCCCTTTTCCAGCCAGGTTGAATAATTTCCTCTGTCGAAACGAGGAAACGCCGCCACTACCTGCTCGTTGGAGAAGCAGGCAAAGTCATGAAATCGCTCTCTGAACGTTATGTAGTTCATTTTATTTCCGAAACGCGGATATTATACCACGTTTCGGAAACGGAAGTCAATGCACACATCGAAAACATCTTTTCTTATCGTGCCAGTTCCGGGCAGACTTCGGCGGAGTCTGGATTGGTCCATTCAAAGGGGAACGTTCGGCACTTCTCGGGCTTCACAGGATTGATGCGGCAGAGGTTGTCCTCCGTCAGATAGGCGCATGAGCCGTCCGGACGGCTCTTGAGAATCAGGCTCTTGCGGTCGGGCGCGACTTCAGTCTCGCGTTCGATGAACTCGGCCTCATCCATTCCAAGAAACGCCGCGATGCGCGCAATCTCCGCGTCTGAGACGCGCACGATTCCGTCCTTGATGCGGCAGCACGCCCCGCACATCCGACACTTGAAATCATCCAACTTCATCTTGGCGTATGTCTCATTTTGTTGACCGCTTCATGCATGAACCCTCTTTGGAAGCTGCAAGTCCTGAAGTTCACGTCCAAGGACATCATCCGCCGCGACCTTTTCAATGTCGGTGTGCATGTTGAGGCAGAAGAGAACGGACATATACCCGGCCATCGAAACCGATGACCTGCCCTGCTCAATGGCTGTCAACGTTGCATGGCTCACACATGCCCGTTCGCACATCATGGCAGCTGATATCCGCCGGCGTATGCGGGCGAACTTCAGGTTCTGGCCCAGAATCGCAAGGGATTTTTGGGCTTTAGGCATCAGCAATGTCCTTTTCTGTTTCACGACAACCTTCTCCGCCCTTGATTTAAGTTCTTATATTTTAGCATTTACAGGCGTCAAAAGCAACTAGATAAGATAAAAATCATTTCCCCCATTTTCGTCTTCCCTTCTTTGCGTCCCTTGTTTGCGTCCCTTGCGTTCTTCTTGTCCGCCGTAGCGCATTGCGCGAAGGCGGATGCGGCTAAACCTCTTGGTTAATTAGTTTTACGTCTCATATCTCTATCGAAACGGACACGTCTTCGTTTGTCGGCTGCGAACAATCCGGCGACTCCTCGATTGGTAGGTTCCGACGGCCACCACCGCCGATCATAAGTTCCATCACGCCAAGCGCGGAATCAGCCGAAACTCCAAGTCCGCTGGGGGTTTCGTCGATACTCTCGGAAAGGAAGAACTTGCGGTGCAAAACTCCCTTGGCATCTGCCACGGCAGGAGCTTCTTCCTTGCAAGACTTGATAAATGACGCTTTCTTACTTTTCATCCAATCGCGGAACGCCACGGCGTCTTTCACCGTGGCTCCCCGCCTCATTCCTGCCCGGTACCTCTTTGCCCCCTCATGATATCCATTACCGTTCTTTCCGTCTACTGCTTCAAATATTTGTCCGCAAAGTTTGTTGATGACCTCTTTCGACAAGTCTTTACCAAAGAAGCAGCACTTCCCGGCAGACAATGCATCCGCCGACCAGAGAAGAACCTCTTCCTTCCCGCGCCACGTACCCGAGGCCAACAATGCACGGGTGACAAGTGCGAGTTGCCGCAAACAAGCAGCAGCGCGTTCCTTAAAGTTTGGATTGCGCGTAATATCATAAATTTCGCACAATGCCTTAGTTACGAGCGGCAACACCAGCTCATTCTGTTCTGAGCCTTGAACATGCAAGACTCCGTTCGTTACGGACACGCATTCCAATAAATATTCGGCTGCCAAAATTAATGTGTCGTGGAAATCTCCTTCGTACGGACTGTAGAAACCGGGACACTCGCCGCAAGAGAGAAAAGCACAAACGGCAAGCGCGGTTGAGGCGACATGGCACGTTCCGTCGTCCCAGCTTCCGTTCTTCTGCTGATGGGCCTTCAACCACCATAACACATTATAGACGGGTGCATCAGTGGCAATGGTACCAGGCGCGAGTTCGCGATTCTCTGGCGGATTAAGGACATCGCCTTCCTCTCGTGGCGGCGGAAGCGTCTCGCGCGGGCCGAGAAACTTGGGGCTACGGCGAAAGACAACGTCGGCGACTGCGGCGATCTTCGCGAGCTGTTCGCGTATGGTCGTCTTGATCGAATAGCGTCCGTTCACGTCCTTCGCCGCGTAGCCGTAGGCGTCACATCCGAACCCGCGCGCCGTGAAGACCGCGCGGCGGACGTGGTCGGGCTGCGAGACGATGATGAACGAGTCGAGTCCGAACACTTTCTTCGCCCGCACGACCGTGTCGAGCGTGCGGAATCCGGCGTAGTCGCAGACGATGCGGTCGGCGGGCACTCCGGCCTTCGCAAGCGACTCCTTCATGTCGGACGGTTCGTCATAGCCCTTCACATGGTTGTCGCCGCTCACGATGAGGCAATCAACCTTGCCGGCC
>CACWIW010000274.1 GCA_902761035.1 uncultured bacterium
AGATCACAACGACAAGATGATCGTGCTTTTTCAGCATCGTGTCCCATGCGCTCTTGAGCCTTGCCGGGAAATCAGCGTCGTACCGCCCCATCCAGGAAACCTCGTCAAGCAGCAGTACCGTCCAGTCGTCCCACGTAATCGCCTTGTCGAGTCGAACGAATGCCTCGTACCATGACGAGACCTTCGTCCCGTCGACGCCTGTCTGCGCGGCCAGCTTCTCGATGAAGTTGTCGAGCTGAACCTGATTTGTCATGCCTTCGCGAGGAAGCAGACCGTCGATGCTCACGAACCGACAACCGTTACGCCGGGCGAATTCCTCAATCAGCGTTGACTTGCCAATCCGTCTGCGGCCACGACAGGCGACAAGCGATGCCGTCCGCTTGTCCAGCAGCAACCGCAACGACTCCAGTTCGTTTTCGCGTCCAACAAACATTTCAGCATCTTTCTTAAATGACGAAACGCGATGATTGTATCATATTTATCTAAACTGTGCAATGGCCCCGGCACAAAAACTGAAAAAGTACATTTTTGTGCCGACGCCCGACCACGTGACTTGGACGCCGTCGGAATGACCACAGACGTTACTGGTATATGAGAAGGGGCAAAACCGGACAGACCAGTTTTGCCACAACTGTTCCGATGCGTGATACGGTGCGGACTGCGATATTACGCTGCGGAACGGGGTGAGGTTTGCTTTAGATTTCGCTTATGTTTTTAGCCGTGCAGAACATGTAGAACGTGTAGTTGGTCGCGGGGCTACTTAACGATGAGCAGAAAGCCGCCGAACGCAAGTAACGGTTATTTTACACTTTTCCCCTTCCCATATCAAAGGGTCGGCGGAGGATTTTGAAATGACCGCGCTGCGCTTGTAAATGCGATTTAATGCTTCATAAAACATTCTATGGCTTTGCACAGGCGAAGTGAAAGTCCACAAGCGAGCAAAGGGATCAAGCCCCTCCGTCTCGAAGCCCGCCACGAGGCCGTCAGACCTCTTCGATCAGCACGCAGTCGCCGCCGTGGAACACGAGCACGAGGCGGTGGAGTGCAACGGACGAGACGTCCGTTGTCCCAGTAAGGTGCCACTTGGCGACGAGCGCCGGATCGGCGGAGTACTTGTCGAGCTGGTCGATGGCCTTCGCCTTGATGTCGGCGAGCTGTTCCGGCGTGGGCGCGGGGTTGCCCGCCTTCACGTACTTCATCTCGATGAGAGCGGCGTGGGCGATGTCCGGCCAGCGGTCGAGACGCGGTGCAAGCGCGAGGTCGTAGAACCCACCGCCCGCCTCGCGCTCGTGGCTTACGAGGTACGGCCCCTTCGCGGCGGTTAGCAAAGCGACGAGCGTCGATTGCACCACCTTCTCGCCCTCCACCGCGTCACGTACCGCGAAATTCTCCTTCACGATCCCGGTGAGGATGCCGATGAAGCCGCACCACTCGCCCTTCTCGGCGAAGTCGCAGAGTCCGTGATTGATGTCGAACACGCGCTCGTCGATCTTGTGGATGTCGGAGTACGCCGCCGGGATCATCTTCGCGGCGAGTTCCTTCAACGTCTCGTTCGGCACGCCGAAAACCGTCTTCCCGAACTTCTCGCCCGTGATCGTCGTGATGCCGAGCCAGTAGAGGAGCGAAGTGAATTTCTCTTTCTTTGAGATTTCGTTCGCCTGAAACGACTTGATGATCGGCTCTTCCAGCGTACCGCCCGCCAGCAGGTTCTCAAGCACGTGGAAGTTGCCGTTGAGACGATGGTCCATCGTCACGAGGTGGCGGATCTTCGCGTAGTCCGTACGCAGGTTCTCGTCCACCATGTCGTCGGGCCACACCTTCGCGCGCACGAGCTTGTCGAAGAAATAGAGTACGAGCGTCGTGTTCGCGATGGACGGCGCGGAGCCGCTCCCGAACCGGTAGTTGTCGTACCAGGCGATCGCGGCGTCGTACGCCTTGTCCGCGTCGAAGCCGCAGCGCGGCGCGTAGTAGTCCGCGATGGCGCGGAGGTCGTCATGCCGGAAACCGGTGAAATCCGCGAACACGGGGTCGAGCGAGATGTCCGTTCCGATGTTGAAGCCGCTCGTCACATCGTCCATCGTGACGGGCGAGACGCCCGTGATGAACAGGCGCTTCAGCGGCGCGTCGATGTCGTTCGTCATCGTCTTCAAGTCGGCGAAGAACTGCTTGAAGAAACCGTCGCCGTGGCAGAGCCGGGCGTAGGCGTCCTGTCCGTTCTGCGCGAGGATCGTGTTCGTGAAGTTGTCGTACTCGTCGATAATCACATACACGCCCAGGTCGGTTCCCCAGAGTCCCCCCATGATCTCCGCGAACTTCTTTCCGATGTCGGGGGCCTTGAGAATGCGCTCGTCAAGGCCCTTCGGCAAGATGGACCCGTAGCGCCGTGCGAACGTGTCGCAGCGCAACGACGCCTTGTAGTCGAAATCCTCCTGAACCTTGGAGACGTCCTTCTTCACGGCGGAGAAGTCGAACTTGAGGACGAGATACTTGCTGCGTTCTTCTGTCGGGTCCGCGCCGATGTCCGTACCCTTGAACAGCTGCTCGAACCTGCCGGCGTAGAGCACGTCGTAGTAAGCCTCCAGCATGGTCGTCAGCAGCGACTTGCCGAACCGGCGCGGCCGGAGGAACACAGCATAGCGTGTCGCCTCCAGATCGCGTATCTTCGCGGTGCGGTCAACGAACCAGGCGTCTGATTTCCTGATTTCCGCGTAGTCCGCCACGCCGTAGAGTATGGGCCGAATCTTCTCCATGGCGCACATTATACAACATCAACCGCCCTCATGCAAGCGATCTGTATCTTCACTCTCATCTTATATTCTTCTTTTCCATCAGAACGGGTTGACCACCGCCATGCCGCGATAGGTCTGGTCGGGATTGAGGTTCTCGCTGACGATCTCCGTACAGCCAAGCTTCTCGGCGGTAGACACGATCAACGCATCGAAGAACTGAATCCCGTATTCTTCCTTCACGTCTATCGCATGCCGCACAAGGTCGATCGTCACGTCCGTCTTGAGGAGGTCGCGGAAGTAGTCGAGATAGCCATCTACCGTCTCCTGAGTTTGCTGCAGCTTGCCTATCATGACATTCGCAAACTCGCCCAGTACCTGAGTGGAGATGCAGCCGTCATGGTTGACGGTAATCGCATGGGCAATTAGTTCACGCGCAATATCGCCTTTACGGGGATCCTGATCCGTCGCCGAATACAGGAGAATGTTCGTATCGAAGAACCTCATCCGAACGCCTCCAAATTGCGCTCTCCGTCGCGCTGCCGGTTGAAACGCCACCCCTTCGGCGCGTGCGCGAGATTTGCCCGCGCGAACGCCAGAAACCGGTCGGCACGCGCCGACCGCTGCTGTTCTATTTCTTGCGCCTTTGCCGCGAGACAGTCGCGGACATACTGGTTCAGGCTGGTGCCGTTTGCCTCGGCCCATTCCCTGACCTCCTGCACGATTGCAGGGGGTATCGACAACGTGATGCTCATCTTCGCCTCCTACACGGCCTTTGCCGCCTTAAGTTCGCACGTATTTTACTAAACCCGTGCGGACGTGTCAATGCCCGTGTAAGACTTTGCAGATATTCCAAAAATTTCCGGCCTGCGGCTTCACTGCGTTTAGCCGCGCGCCGGGATTTTGAAATATTGAGTGGCCTTTTGCGCGTGCGGGGCTGTTTTCGGCAATGCGCTGCCATCCCCCCGCGCTGCTGCGGGTGGCCCGAATGACTCGGCTTGTGGGATCGGAACGCCGCGTCCGCTTCGCCGTCAGAGGTTCTTGCGGCACAT
>CACWIW010000275.1 GCA_902761035.1 uncultured bacterium
CCACACGCCCGCAAAGCCTCCCTTGCCGTCGTTGTAGTTCTTCCACACGTTCACGGATGTCGTCTGCTTCGCCGCGAGGTCGCCCCAGTGCATCGTGAAAGTCGTGTGCAATCCGCCGCTCGTAGGAAGGACTTCTGGGAGGCGCACCCACACGAACGATTCGCCCGACGTGTTCCATGTGTCAACCTCGTGAGGATACACGGTAGAGCCGGAAGCGTCGGTGAACCAGAGGTCTGTTCCGTTCGCCGCGCAGTCGGAGTAACTGAACCCGCCCACGCCCTCGGCCAACTTTACAAGCGCCTGAAAGTTCGTGAGCGTCGTCGTGCCGGTATATCCGGTACACGAAAGCACCACGGACTTCGCCTCGGCGAACGCGGACATTGTGAAAAGCGAGCAGAAAACGCCGATTACGGCGGCGACTGCTCTGAATGTGTTTGTCTTGTAGAGTAGAGACCCACGCCTCGGCGTTGCCGCCGATGCGACTTCCCCCTCGTCAAACCGTACGTGCGGATTTCCCGCATACGGCTTTCCATTGAGTACGTTTCCGAGCTTGAGGTACGGTTTCAGGCCAAGCCGCACGATGCTGCGGCATCCCGCGACAAGGCGCGAAAAGTCGTAGTCGTCGAGGACGGCGCGATTCGCCGGATCCTTGAAGCAGTCGCGTCTGTCGTTTCCGCCCGTCGCCCCCATCACCTCGACGTATTCGGCGAACTCCAGTACGTCCGCGTCATGCCTGCGTTTCACGTTGGCTAATGTCGATTCCTGTAGTTCCCAGAGCGTAAGCACCTTGTTCACATTCGGCAGCGTCTTGCCAGGTTTGCCCGCGTCTATGGAAAAGACGGCTTCTCCCGCGCCTTCTGCGGCGATTCCACACCATGTGAACGCGAATGCGCCGACGACTGCTGCAAGCATCTTTCGTGTAATGTTCATGACGATCCTTCTCCTTTTGAATTAAACCATTATTTCTTCCTGGGCTTCACATAGCTCGCCGGGTCGTCCGGGTCGAGCGCAAAGTTCTTGTTGGCCTCCGCCGCGAAGAGCGGTGCGTCGATGACGGCCCGGAGCTGGTCTGGCGTCAGGGACTGCTTCGGATTGAACGCGTCCGACGCCGCGTACGCCTCAAGATGCGCCTTGAGCCATACGGCTGCGGGGTCGTTCGCGTTGAACGCGAACGAGCAGACAAGCAGCCGCCCCTCGCCCACCTTGTACTCGAAGAGCATCGCCTGGCGGATCAGATACTTGTCGGACGACGCGACCTCGATGATCGGGTCGAACGGAACGCCCGCCTCAAGCTGCACCGCCGCGCCATCCTGCATCAGGCGCCTGAACTGCCAGCCGCAGAATCCTTCGTGTGGCATTCCCTCCAGCGCGGGATGATCCGGCTTGATTACCGTCGCGTAGTGTCCGGAGGTACGTCCGGCAAGGCCAATCCGGAACGAGGTCCGCAACGACTTGAACGGCCCCTTCCCGAGAAGCAGTACACGCTCGCCGCGTCCCATTGCCGCAAGAAGGTCGTCACGGGAGATGTTGGAGACGACCATAACACTGGGACAACGGGCGTCTCGCCCGTTGCGGTCACGCGGGACGCGTGACCCTACATCTGGAAAAGCATAGACCTCCCACTCGTTCTCAGCCTTCACCGCACTACCGACGAACGACGCACGAAGAAGATACTTCGCCGGCTTCTCCACCGCCGGAACCGGGATTTCAAATTCTCCAATCGCCGTAATCTCGCCGTTCTTGACCTCTCCAACCTTCTTCTCCGCTTTCCATTCCGCCTTCCCTATTGCCTCTTTCCCGTCCCCCAATTGGAAATTGGCAACATTGGAACTGGCAACATTTTCACATTGGCAACATTCCCCATTCCTCGTACCCTCTCTCACAAGCGACACCTTGACCACCCCTTCCTTCGCGTCGCCCGCGAAGTTGGAGATCGTGAACGCCACGCGCTTCTTCTCGCCCGCCTTGAAGTTGAAGTCGCTGCCGAGGCTGCACATCAAGACTGCAGCGGAGTTATAGCGCCGCACACTTTCTATAGTCTCCCCATGTTTCAGGCGGTAGAACTCGTCCATCATTCCGGCCGAGTATCCGAACGTGAGCAAGCGCGAGTCGATGTCGCCAATATAGTCGTACCCCACGATCCGGCGCGACGCACGCACCTTCTCGAACGTGAACTTGCGGATCCGCCGCATCCATTCGCCCGAGTTGCGCACATACGCGGGCGCGCGGTCGAGGAGCCCGCGTTCCGTCAGATGACGGCGTACTTGGGAGAATACTCCTTCCTTCGTGATCGGCGAGTCTTTCGGATAGTCCTTCTCGAGCGTGATGTCGCAGAAGGTTCCGTCGATGCAGATTTCGTGCATCGTGCGCGGTTTGCCGCAGTACGCATCGCCCCAGGCGTCCACCGTCGCTGCGGATTCTCCGTTCAGCGAATTGTACGACACCGCGCCGAGCAGGTACGACGTGAAGTAGTCGGAGTACGCGGCGAGCCTCGCCATGCGCGATGGGACGTGCAGGAACGGCTTGTCCGCCGTGTCCTTGCCGCGCCGGACCATGTACTCGACGTTGCGCATCGCGCTCATCGGCGTGAAGAGCGAGTCGGTCTCGGCATGGACAAGCTTCGCCACCGATTCGAGGTACTTCTCCGCCGTCTCGTCAATCCACGTCTCGTTGCCGGTGCAGTACGCGACGACGCACGGATGGCGCCGCGCAAAGCGGATGATCGCGTCGTACTCGTCGAGCGTGACGAAGTTCGGCGACTCGATGTGGACCATGATGCCCAGTTCGTCCATCGCCTCAAGGTACTCATCCGGCGGAACGTACGTGTGGAACCGCAAGAAGTTGAAACCAAGCTCCTTGCGCTTCGCGGTGATCATGCGGTAGTACGCGAGATTGCGCGGAAGCTGAACCGTCTCCGCGAAGTAGCAGTGCTCCGTGACGCCGCGCAGGTACGTCAGCTCGCCGTTGAGGCGCATCCGCTCGCCGTCCGGCATGAGGCGACGAATGCCGAACTTCTGCGAACACGTCCCCTCCGGTGTCGTCAGCGTGAGCGTGTAGCGGACGGGATTCTCCGGCGACCAGAACGAGAATCCCTTCGTCGGCAGCGTGAAATCCCCCTTCGCCTCCCCCTTCGCCACAACCTTTCCATCACCATTCTTGATCTCATACAAAACCCGTTCCCCATTCCCCATTCCCCGTTCCCCTACATGCACCGTGAACGTCTTGAGATCCTTCGCCGTCGTGACATACACGTCGCGGATGCCGTTCCCCGCGAAGCGCAGCTCAAGGCGTCCGTCGATTCCGCCGGTAGCCTCGAAAAAACCGCGCGTCGTGAGCCCGCTGACTTCTCTCCCGTTGTACCCCTTGTTCGGGTTGTTCGAGACGGCGAGGACGATCTCGTTCTCGCCTTCACGGAGAACGCCTTTCGGGATCGGCAGCTCGAACGGCGTGGAGAATCCCTGACGGAACGCGACGAACTTCCCGTTCACCCAGGCGTGGACCTGGTTGCGTACGCAGTCGAACGCGAGAAACGCCGGACGCTGCGGTAGCCTTTCCAGCGTGAACGTGCGGCGGTAGAGGAAGCACCCGTAGCTGTTGGGGAGCGTCGTAAACTTGGCCCATTGCGTTATTGGATTGGCCCATTGCGCCATTGGAATCGTCTGACGCTCGTACGCGGGGTTGATCCTGAATGCATCCTTCATCCCCGCCGCGCGCAGCGCCGGAACCATGTTCTCCCAGAACCCCGGTACGGCCTTGGCAACGGCGACGCCCTTGAACTTCGGGCACGCCACCGAATCCCATGCGTTGGAGCAATAGGACATCTCCCACGCGCCGTCCAGCGGAAGCGCGTCGTAGATGCAGTGCTGCCCCGCGACGGGAACCTTCGCCAAGTCAACTTCCTCCGCACGCGCCGACGCCGTCGCAACGGAGAGTGCCGCAGCAGCAAGCGCCCCCTTCCAAGATATATTGATTAATTTGTTGTAGAGTAGAGACCCTCGCCTCGGCATTGCCGCCGATGCGACTTCCCCCTCGTCAAACCGTACGTGCGGATTTCCCGCATACGGCTTTCCATTGAGTGCTTTTCCTGTTGCCATGGCTTTCTTCC
>CACWIW010000276.1 GCA_902761035.1 uncultured bacterium
GACGAGTCGAGAAGGATTCACATAACGCCCGCCCACTTGCTCCGTGGTAACGAGCTTACGCAATGGCTCGATGCAGCGGAAAGTCACGGAGTCGGTCAGAGGTTCACCGCCATCAGCGGGCGTGAACGTGGCGGTGATCGTGCCAGTACCAAGGTTTGGACAAGACATGTAGAAAGTGCAGCTTCCCGTGCGCGCGAAGCCATCTGTCACCGCAAGTGGGAACACCGTCTCCGACGTGACGCGGTTCGTCACGCCGTCCACGACGTGAAACAGCACAGGCGCGGCGTCCCCCTCCGCGGAAAGCCGAGCAGTGCCGTTCGTGCCGGCAGGGCCGGTGAGGGCGCTCCGCCCGGTTCGAGGGTGATCCCAACTCTGCGTCGTTCAAGAAGAACACATCCTGGCATACAAGCGCGAGCGCAAGCGGCGGCTCAGCGTCGGTTCCAACTGTGACTGGCACATGGTTCGTGAGCGTGTAGCCAAAAAACTGAGTGACCAGGTCAATACCGTTGGTCGCCCATACGACTGTCGAGGCGGAGGCGTACGTCACGTCCGTCGTTAGCGAGTGGGAATTCGAGAACGTGATGCCCTCGCCGCCGTGCCACGTACAACCCAGATAGGCGTTGGAGTGGCAGCCCGTGACACTTGCCGCCACTTCGATGGTGTCGCCGGGAAAGAGGTGCTGCACCTCGTTGTCGTCAATGGACACGCTCGCGACACGGCACAGCCACCCGGAGCGAAAGTTGTCAAGGTGCAGCTTGACGTCGCCGACGGTACGTTCGTGAGGGAAGGTAAATATGTTCTGAATCACGCTGCTATCAATTGTAGTCATGCCTTCGCCCGAACGCATCGGCGGCTCCGTCGCCGTCACAGCAAGAGAGCCAAGACTCCCCGACGTGAGCGAAAAAGGAACCTTCGCACCGCAGTCGATGGCGAACACAAGTTCCGCCGTACCATCCGCCGCCACGGGTACTCCGCCAAAATCAAGCAGAGTAGGCCATGCGCTCCCGTCATCGAACGCTAAGCCAAGCGAGACTAGACGCCTGTCGGGGTCGGCACCCCGCGCGGCAGCCCACGCGGCGTAGCCGCCCATGGCGGCTATCTCGGCGGCGTTCGACGGAAAAGCCGCCGCCGCCCATTCTTCCGACTGGTTCCACGCAGACGGCACAAGTGGCACCTCCGGCGCAGGGTCTATCGTGTTCGGCAATCCGTCATTGTCGAGGTCGTACGGCAGCACGCGCCGATACACCCGTTTCACGTTGTTGGATCGCGTGATGAAGTTGCCGTCGTCGTGAAACTCAATCTGCGCGTTGTACTGCCCCGTGCGGTCGCGCCCCGCATACACATTCTCCCATGTCAGCAATTTTGCCTGGTAGGGCCCGCTCGCCGAGCGGGCCGCACCCGCCCACCAGAACCTCCCCACACCCGGCACAATTGACGCCCACTCCCTCGCCGCGCATATCGACATCGCTGACGAATACTGCCCTTCCGCCCGTTGCCTCGGCAACGACTCCACCATGCCACCTGAAAGCACGTCCAAGCGGCGCACCACGCCCGTGCCGAACGGAAACACGAAGTCACCGAGGTCAAGCGGAAAATGTGCCTCGTATCCGCCGCCCAGCGACCACGGCATATATTCAACCCCATTCGTCGGCATCGCGTATGAAACGGCTTCATTCGTCACCACGCTCTCAAGCCGCCATCCCTGCGCGATCTCCTCGGCAGTCACGCCCGGTAGGGCGCGATCACCGAGCGCGCCGTTTCCCGTGCGGGCCGCCCGGTGGTCGGCCCAAATGAAAGCAACCCTATCAACACCCCCTTCTCAAACCACGAACGGGAACGCCACGCCCACGCAACCACGCTGCGTGCCGAACGGTACAGCCACGCACCGACGACGCCGACCGCAATCGCGGCCAGCGCCGACAGGCAAATCCACATCAGCCCGCTCTTAAACGCCTCTATAGTTTCAATTACACTCATCGCCGTTCCCCGTTAGTTTATCATATTTCCCGATTGGTGAACGGCACGATTTGGCGAAAACAGGTCTGACCGGTTTTCGCCAGTTTTTGGCTGGGCGAAATCCGCCCGGAGGGTATCGCCCTTCGTGTGAAGGCACGTGCAGACCGCCATCTGCCTTTTCGTATTGACGATACCCCGGACGATGAGTTCCCGCTCGACGTTCTTCTTGGGGTCGGGTTTCCATGTGAAAATCATCTCCCAGTAGCCCTTCTGCTTATCGAATCGAAGTGGAACGGCCATGGCCTTGCCGTCGGACACCTTCCACACGGCAGAAATGACCTCGTTCGTCATCGCGAACGCCCCTTCCGCGATGGTCGGATAGACGTTGCTGCCAAGACCGCCGAGGATGATCAGCCGCCGATTGTCTACGAGAATGTGCGACACGCGCAGCGCACGACACTTCGCCTTCTCGCTCCATTCAAGGGGAACCTCTATCTGCAAGACGTCCTCCTCCTGCGTCACGCGCTTGATCCCCGTGTCCAGAAGCGTGCTTCCGACCGGAACGTCCAGCAGGTTCTCCATGTCAATCTTCTGTATGCCCGGCAACTTTACTACAGTCTCTGTTTGCGCGAAGGCAACAGTCGCGAAAACCGTCGCCATCACCATCACTACATTCTTCATCGTCATTTCACTTGAGTTGTGGCAAAACCGGTCAGACCAGTTTTGCCACTCAATCTTTCATGCGTAATAAAGCGTGTCGAAGAACTCCACAAGGGCGGCGCGGGTTTCAGCGTCGAAGGCATACCAGATCAACTGCGTGCCCTCAAACTTCGCAGTGAGGTCTTCACCGTCCGCGACGGTCTTCTCGATACCCTTGCCGACAAACCGGCAATGCTCTCTCACTTCATCTATCGTCTGCATGTTTTCCCTTTCGCTTTTACTATGGGGTCTGCCCCGGGTCTGACCCCATAGTACGGGCGGCAATCGCAATCACGGCCAGCACAACAGCAATCATCATTCGTTTTATCGTCTTGTTCTTTTCAGGTTGTTTTACTGCGTCATCGCGACCGCCTTTAGATCCACACCGCGCGCGGCGAGCCTTCATGAAACAGCGTTCCTTACAGGTGAATCGTCTTCTTCTTGTACCGACCCTCAATCACAGGGAGTTGAGCGCTATTTTCGCCGGTTTTACGAACATCCTTCAATTTAGCCGCATCAAACACTACAGTGACGGGGAAAAGATTATGTTCAAGTAACAGTTCGACCCGCATTGGAGAGCGCCGCCGTACGATCTCAGATGGGCAATCAAGCACATATTGAACGCTTTGGTTAGCAGTTATTCTAGGGTTAACACCCTGGTATCGAGGATGAATGCCAACTTTCATCTCTCGAGAACCATCGTCAAACTTGACAATTGCAGACAGCTTAATCGGCCCCGCAAAAAACCAGTCAAGTGGCAGGTCTAGAACAAATCGATAAGGCACAGGATTGTTGATTAAAGAATCGTCGTGCTGATATTCCAAGTAGATACCTTTAAAGCAGGGCTTTAGATACTCCTCAATCTCAGTAAAAGGAATCTGCCCATAGAAAGACAACATCCCAAAACAGTTTCTGCCCCACTTCCGTTGTGTCTCCGCAAGCATTTTGCGAACATTATCATTGTTCACCGTTTCTCCATCAAACTTCAGCTTCAACATCTGGCAGGCGATCATCGGCATTGCGTTGGGAAGGTTGTGTTCCGTCACCGCCAGCTCATTGGTTCCACTTTCACACAACCCCTTCGTCTTATTCAATGCGTCATCAAATCCAAGCCTAAGGGACTGATTCGCCTGATCAAGTGTCAGGCGGGCATTTCCCAAGTCATTCAGTTTATAATAGACATTCGCGCAGTAATACATGAATGTCCAGTCACTGCTCATGTTTTTCTTGATAATTTCTAACTGTTCCCGTACAAGAGAGGGTTCTGCGGATTGTTCAAGAAGTAGGTTTGCCTTATTCATCGCAACTGACGCAGCCATGCGATCAAACCGTAAGACCTGGCAATACTCTTTCTGATACCGGTCATAAGCCTCTCTGGCGATGTCTTTCCGTCCCATTCTTTCTGCAACGTCACCAAGGTAATACCAAAATGCCGGCAATTTCTGAAAGGCCTTTCGTTGCGCTGGATGATTCAGGTACGCGAAAAGGTCTGCGCGACGATCATCAGTGTCAGCATTATCAATATGCGAAACCAGTTCTTGCGCCTGCCTAGGCGAGACCCGCCAATAATCATCAAGCTTGTAGTGCTGAATCAACTTCTGTTGTTGTTCCAACAGCTCCTGGTACAAGGTGTCCAGGTCCCTCATCATGTCTTTCTCAATCTCCCATTGCTCACGCTCAAGATGAATCTTCAATGCGGCCACAGTCTGCTTATACGACATGTAGGCGCACACAGTACTCTGAACCAGGTTGTAGGCTATAACAGCCCAGTCTGCTGCCAAAATGGCACTGGGTGATGGAAACGCAGAATACAGCGCGTTATCCCTGTTATATTCATACTCCCGCTGCAGCATCTCTTGTTCGCCGATGGCAATTCTTTTCCTCGTAATATACGAACACAATTCGCGAATCTGGCCTACAGTTTCATCATCCTTTATCGCACCCAGATTGAGCTGGTTAATCGAAATCATCTCATACTCAGCCTCCAATGACAGCCTGTCCGACATGGCCATGATTCGACTGACCTCCCACCCAATGTGGTTTATCAGGATCATTGCGACATGTGCATCTGTAGTTGCGGATTCGCCCGTATTCACAACTCCATTTGCGGATGCATTGACAAACATGGCAAACATGCCAAACATTACTATGGTTTTTTTCATTTGGTTTTCCTTTCTACTTAAAACATTTGCAAAATGCTTTGCCTGTCCCCTTGCAATCGGGACACTTCAGATATGCACGCCCTTTACATTTTTTGCATTGTACATATCTCAAGCCTGTTCCCTGGCAATCAGGACAGTCTCTCGTCCCGAGCCACAGCTTCCAAGCCGTCCTAACACGTCCTTCTCCATCGCATGCCAGGCAATTCCCAATGCTAACAAGTCCTCCGGTACAGTCTATACACGCGACTCGAGGTACACAATCAATAAGCCCCGTTCCATTGCAAATTGTACAGGAAGCATCCGCACGGCGTTGACGTGCGCCAAAAACCTCAATACTGTCGGAAACCGACAAGCCCCTGTATGTATAGACGATTTCGTGGACACCTACCCCCGCCTTCTCGGGCGAGAACCGATTGTTTGAGACGCCTCGCCCCACATATCTTCCGCCGACCGGACTTCCCCCCTTCAACTCGAACGGCGGAACGGCAATGAACACCCTCTTTTTCTCGAGCTTAAGACGTGCGCCCAAAACCTCAATACTGTTGGAAGCCGAAAAGCCCATGTAAGTATAGACGATTTCGTGGACACCTATCCCCGCCTCCTCTGGCGAGAAACGATTGTTTGAGACGCCTCGCCCCTCATATCTTCCGCCGACCGGACTTCCCCCCTCCAAGTCGAACGGCGGATCGTCGATGGACACCCTGCTTTTCCCTGGCTTAATGGAGACGTCCGGCCTACAGCCGACGCATGCTAAAATCGCAACAAATGTTGCCGAAACATATAGGTGGATATGCTTCATCGCTCAAAGGCCTTCCAATTTCTTATTGGATTTGCAAGTCGCCTCAATGCAATGCACAGGCACACCACAACCCAACCCAACAGCGGGAGCCAATCATACAGATATGCACCCCGCAACGGGTAAACAAGCACGTTATAGACATATCGAGCGATTCCAAAGTACGACAAGCAAATCAATGGAATCCAGCGGACTTGCGTCTCTTCCAATACCGCCTCAGAAGAAAACTTCAACGCATTCATGCAGCCTAGAGGTTCGACACAGACCCGGCTTAGCATAATGAAACCTATAAAGAGTATGACAATTAAGAGCACGGCAGATTTTGCATCTCGGAACCAGGCGATCGCTGCAAGCCCCAGCGTTCCTCCAACCAGGCAGATCAATGTCATAAGAACCCATTGAACGGCTACTAGCCGCCATGGCGTTCCCAACCGCGATGAGCCATCCGTCTCATCGCGAACTATGGATTTATAATCGCGGCTATAGGGGGCACCCTGTGATTCTTCACATCCAAGTTCCGCCGTGCCCACCTCCAATTGACACGGATTCCAAATCCTAAAAGATTCGCGTTGAAAAAGTAGTCCTTCGGCCTGTGATTGCGGTTTGGCCTTCCCGTTCGGCCCCTGCGAGGCCGATTTT
>CACWIW010000277.1 GCA_902761035.1 uncultured bacterium
TTCAGGAAGGTGCTGAAGTTCCTTTCGGACAACCTGGAGGCGGTCTCCCTGAGGACGCACGCCCTGCTCGCGGGCATACGCGCGCTCGTGGACGAGCCGAGGCTTCGGTTCATCAGCGGGAGACCGCCGAAAGTCAGGCCAAAGGACGCACGGCAGATGGAGTTCGCGCTCTGAGACGTCCGGAACGAGGTCCTCCAGACCGGGCGCGAAGCCGTCAGGAGGCGTTTTCCCGCGGGGAAACGCCCGGCGGAGCGTACCCGCAGCCTGCCTGCATGGCGAAAACAGGCCCGAAAACCGGCCCGGGCCGGCGTTTTTTCGCCTGGGAATCCGCCATCGAAGAAAGTCCCTGCCAGTTTTTGACCCCCCTGAAAATATTTTTGAGCCAATGTTTTCAGGGGTGCGACGCAATTTCGGGATAACTCATCCCGAAAAATTTCGGGATAACTCATCCCGAAAAAGTCGGGATAAGCGTGTAAAAATCACCCCCTTGCGCCCTAATTCGGCTTTTGATATACTATCCGCTCGCCTTTTTCGAGGGATTCACCCTCATGGAAAGGGCACGAGGAAACAAAACAATGGATGCATACGCAGTACTCGAAACCGGCGGCAAGCAGACGCTTGTCAAGGTCGGCGATACGATCGAGATTGAAAAGCTCTCGGTCAACGAAGGCGACGAAGTCGCCCTCGATACGGTGTGCGCCGTCTCCGACGGCACCACGCTGAAGGTCGGTACCCCCTACGTTGAGGGCGCCAAGGTTACGCTCACGATTGTCGCGCCGAAGAAGCTCGGCCCGAAGACGATCAACTTCAAGGCAAAGCGCCGCAAGGGCTATCGCCGCACGGTGGGTCACCGCCAGGGCTACACGATCGCCACGGTCAAGTCCATCGCCTAAAGCAAAGGAGAATTGAAAAATGGCAACTTCTGCTTCAGCGCGTAACGGACGCGATTCCAATCCCCAGTATCTCGGCGTCAAGGCATACGACGGCCAGCTCCTCAAGGCGGGCTCGATCATCGTGCGCCAGCGCGGCACCAAGATCCACCCCGGCGCGAACGTCGGGTGCGGCCGCGACTTCACGCTCTTCGCCCTCAAGGAGGGCAAGGTGAAGTTCATCAAGGACGGCAAGGTCGTCACCATCGTGCCTGTCGAGGCCAAGTGACGGCGAAGCGCCTTAACAGCCACTTGTTGGCACCGGGGAAGCGGCGTACGAGCCGCTTCCCTTGTTTTTTGCCGGAGGACTTGTCAACTTGCCAACTTGTCAACTTGTCAACTTGGCAACTCGTCAACTTGTCAACTTGGCAACAAGTGCGCTTTTCCCCGCAGTTTTCAAGTTTTCAAGTTAGCAAGTTTTCAAGTTGGCAAGTTGGCAAAGGGCGCGCCGGAATTGGCTTAGTTGAGGTGAGGAATCTAGGATGAAAGTGCTGCTTCTAGCCGGAGAGGAATCGGGCGTTCTGTACGCGGAACGCCTGCGGCGTGCATTGCCTGGGTGCGAATTCAAGACGTACCAGGACCATTACAAGACATCCGACCTCGCTGTGATGGGCTTCTGGGCCGTCATCAAGCGTCTGTTCTTTTTCCTCGGCGTGCAGCGCACGATGAAGCGCATCATCCGCGAATGGAAGCCGGATGTGGTGGTGACGATCGACTACCCCGGACTCAACCTCAAGCTCGCCGCATACGCGAAGGCGCGTGGCATTCCCGCCGTGCATCTGGTGTGTCCGCAAGTGTGGGCGTGGCACCAGGGACGCATCCCGAAGGTGGCCGCCGCGGTGAACCGTCTGTTGTGCTTTTTCCCGTTTGAGCCCGCGCTTTTCAAGGCGTATGAAGGAAAGGATTTTCATGCTGCCTTCATCGGCCACCCGATGGTGGATATCTTTGCAGAGGAGCGGACGGTGGGGGTGGTGGGCGCAGAGGCCCACCACGAATCTGCGGGCCCAGAGGCCCGCCACCCCGAAACTGTGGCACTCCTGCCAGGCAGTCGCGTGGGCGAGATTCAGCGGCATTTGCCACGGCTTTTGGATGCCGTGGGTTTGTTGAAAAGGCCCGATATCCGCGTGGTGATTCCGGCGGCGAATGACCGGGCCGAGGCGGAAATCCGCGCTACGATTACGGCGCGGAACGATTCCTTCACCCCCGAGGTGGTGAAAGGCGGGGCGCGCGATTTGCTGCGCCAAGCCGACTGCGCGGCGGTGGCGTCCGGCACGGCCACGCTTGAGGCGGCGCTTGCGCGGTGTCCCACGGTGCTCGTGTATGCCGTCTCGCCGTTGCTCGCGTGGTTTGCGCGGCGCGTTATCACGGGCGTGAAGCACATCGGCCTCGCGAACGTGATCGCGGAGAAGAGCGGCGTGGAGCCGCCGATGCCGGAGCTGCTGCAGGAGGCGTTTACGCCGGAGGCGGTGGCCGCGCAGCTCGGCGCATGGCTTAATGACGCAGAGGCGCGCACGTGCGCGTCGCGCGCATTGGACGACGTGATGGCGCGTCTCCATTCGGACGGTGACGCGCTCGGCCTGGCCGCGCGTGAGATCGTGGAGGTGGCCCGTGCGCATTGAAGTTTCGGGTTCGGTGCCGAAGGCGTTCGGTCTTGCGAAGGCGCAGGTGGTGGCGGCGGCGCGGTTCTTCGCCGCGCAGTCGTGTGCGCGCGTGGACGGCACGTGGCATGAGGTGGTGGTGCATCTCGTGCGGGATGCGGCGAGTGACGAGCTGCACCGTGCGATTATGGGCGTGGAGGGGGCGACGGACGTAATCACGCAGGCCTACGATGCGGTGCCGCCTGAGAAACCGGGTCTCTACGGCGAGCTGTTCGTGAACACCGACCAGGCGTTGCGCGTCGCGCCGAAGCGGAAGGGGTGGAGTCCCGCGAAGGAGCTGCTCCTCTACGTGGCGCATGGCATGGATCATCTTTCGGGCGCGGACGACTGCGCCGAATCCGACTACAACCGCATGAGAAGACGGGAGCTGAAATGGTTGAACTCACTGACATTCTAAAGGACGTGAACGCCCGCATTGCGGACGCCTGTGCGAAGGCGGGACGCGATCCGCGCGACGTGGAGATCGTGGCCGTCACGAAGACGCACGGACCCGAGGTGGTGTGCGAGGCCTGGGAGGCGGGACTCCGCATCGTGGGCGAAAACAAGGTGCAGGAGGCGGCGTGGAAGCAGCCGCAGAGCGTGTCGGGTCCGGAGTGGCACCTCATCGGACACCTCCAGCGCAACAAGGTGCGCGCCGCGCTCGAGCTGTTTTCGTGTTTCCATTCCGTCGACTCCCTGGCGCTCATCGACCGCATCCAGACGATCGCCGCAGAGGTTGGGGCGCGTCCGAGCATTCTTCTCGAGGTGAACATGAGCGGCGAGCGGTCGAAGAGCGGGATGCGTCCCGACGAGGCGCCGGCGGCCGTGGAGCGCGCGCTCGCCTCGCCGAACATCACGCTGGAGGGTTTCATGACGATGGCGCCGTTCGTGCCGGAGGAGAAGGTGGAGGAGACGCGTCCGGTGTTTGCGGGCCTGCGCGAGCTGCGTGACCGAATGGAGACGCAGTTCGGCGTGTCGCTGCCGCGTCTCTCGATGGGCATGAGCGGCGACTACGCGGTGGCCGTAGAGGAGGGCGCCACGTGGGTGCGGCTCGGCACGGTGCTGTTCGGGGCGCGTCCGAAGGTGAAGCCCCAGCGCACCGTCGATGCCGGCGACGCGGGCGAGAGCGGCGAAGGCGGCGGCGAATTCGATCGCGTGATGGATTGAACCTAAAATCCTCGGTTGAAAGTCTCACGCAGAGGCGCAGAGAGGCGGAGAGCGCAGAGAAAGTTCAGAAATCCGACTGAAAAGAAAGCCATGGCAAGAAGAATCGAGGTCCACAAGCATACACACTCGCGCAACGTGTTGCTGCCTGTTGATGTCGTTGTCGATAGGGTGAACAAATTGCTGGAGGGGTGGGGCGCGTTCTACTCGGTCGGCTACCCGTCG
>CACWIW010000278.1 GCA_902761035.1 uncultured bacterium
GGCCGGCAAGGTTGATTGCCTCATCGTGAGCGGCGACAACCATGTGAAGGGCTATGACGAACCGTCCGACATGAAGGAGTCGCTTGCGAAGGCCGGAGTTCCCGCCGACCGCATCGTCTGCGACTACGCCGGATTCCGCACGCTCGACACGGTCGTGCGGGCAAAGAAGGTGTTCGGGCTCGACTCGTTCATCATCGTCTCGCAGCCCGACCACGTCCGACGCGCGGTCTTCACGGCGCGCGGGTTCGGATGCGACGCCTACGGCTACGCGGCGAAGGACGTGAACGGACGCTATTCGATCAAGACGACGATACGCGAACAGCTCGCGAAGATTGCCGCAGTCCTCGACGTGATTCTCCGCCGCAGTCCCAAGTTCCTTGGCCCGCGCGAGCCACTCCCGCCGCCAGCCAGTGCGAATCCTGTCAAAGAAACGCAGACCGAAAGGAACGCCCCATGAAACCCTTTGCACGAATGATCCTCGTCTCGTCCCTCGTGCGAGAGGTAGAGATGGAAATGTTGCCAATGTGAAAGTGTTGCCAGTACCAATACCAATTGCCAATGAAAGGAGAACAACTATGACAAAGAAACAAGCAGGTGTTATTGCGGTGATTGCCGTACCCGCAGCGGCGGTTGTGTTGACAGCCGTGGTGTTCTCCCTTTATCTCTTCTTCGGCGGATTTGACGATGCCGCGGAGGCGTCTTTGGACGACGCGGATCTGATTGTTAAATTGGCGGACGTGCCGGACGCTGAAAACGCCTTTCCGACCTTCATGTCCGCCACGAACCACTATTCCGTCGCCGAAAATTGGCGGATTGACTTGACTGACGACCGGTTCCTGGATTACGGCGTTGCTTTCACCAATGGCAATGCCTATGCGGCGAAGGCAAGAAGTCTGACAAACGCGTCGGAGCGCGCGGACGCGATACTGGCATCAAACGAGACGTTCTTTGCGACGATGTCGAAGGGCGTGCGGCAGAAGTCCTATCGCAATGTCAGTCCGCGCGTGCCGCCGTTCGAGACGTTTTCGATGCCGCCAATTCATGATTTTATTAACTTTGCCCGTCTGCTTCGGCTTAAAGCCCAGCGCGAACTCGAACGCGGCGATTTGGAGTCCGCGACAGACACGATTGCGGAAATCCATGCGTTCGGCAGGCTTGTCATGGAGAACGAGCCGTCGTGCGTCGGACATTATCTTGGCGGCGCGATAGAGGGCTACGCCTACGGCAAGATGTGCGATGCCGTGGGTATGGGGCTCGCGACGGACACGATGCTGGAGCGGTTCTTGGAGCTTGTCAAGGCAGCCGATGCAGCGGCGGATGCCGATGCCGAGCGGACCATTCGCGGTGAATACACCATTGTGCGTTCAGGACTTGACGTCATGACGAGTGCGCGCGTTGAGGCTGGCATGGACTGGATCAATCGCGTCATGGCGTTGCTATACGGCGTTTTTGGCTGTGATTATTCGCCGTCTTGGACGGAACGCATTACGGAGGCTTTTTATCGTTTGATCGTGCGATGGCCTGGCTATATGCGGTTCGCTCTCCATCCACGCGACACGAAGGCTCGGCTCATCCTGTCAGCCCGGAAGGCGCTCGCGGGCGAAGATCTACCAGCGGAGCAGGCGGACAAATCATTGTTCACCCCCAACTGTTTCGGCAACGGAATTTCTCATGGGTTTGTTTCTGCTTTGCAAGTTTCCGGCGAATACATCCCTAGGGTCAGATTCGCCAGAGCCAGGGCAATGGTCATACTTGCCGTGGCGAGATGGCGGCAGAAGAACGGCAGCGGGAATCCGCCAGCGCTTGACGTGCTCGTTCCGGAATTCCTGCCAAAGGTGCCCGCAGATCCGTGGAACAAGGAGCACCGTCCGCTTTCCTACCATCCGGAAGATGGCGTTGTCTGGGGCGTCGGACAACTTGGTCGATTCAGCTACTTAACATTTTTGGAATCTCATAGTAGCGCCAGAAAAACACTGCAAAAAGAACTGCTGCGATGCGCCTTCCGCATTGATGGACTTCCGTTCGAACAGGAGAATGATGAAGTCAGGCGAAAGTAGAAGCTTTGCGAAGGGAGATTCTTGCCGCATCCCTCGCGCGAGGATGGATGTGGAGAAAAATCGTTTTCACGCCTTGATTCCTGCGGAGAAAAGATTGTATAATACCCGCACGAACAAAAGTTAGGTGGATGTCCGCCCCAAAATAGGAGATCTGATGGTTGTCAAACGTGAAGAAACGGTCGATCAGCTTGTCCGGCTGATGGGGAACGGGAACGTGAAGGTCATTACCGGGGATTATCAAGACCCGTGGAAAGACGAAAGCGGCGTTGTCCATGTCGGAGTAATTCCTTTTCTGCTCAACAAGAAACTGATTGAGAAGTAATACGCAGAAAGGACGCAACCCATGAAACCCTTTGCACGAATCGTTGGAAAATGTTACCAATGTGAAAGTGTTGCCAACAACCAAATCCAATAACCAATGAGAGACGTACAAATATATCTGACAAATGTCAGAAGCGAGATACCGAAGGATGCTGAATGGGACAAGTTCCCGCTTACGCTTCCATTTGTGAAGAATCTCGACTTGCGCATCACGACACCTGTCACGTTTTTGGTGGGCGAAAACGGGTCTGGGAAATCGACGCTTCTTGAAGCGCTGGTTGACATCGCAGGGCTTCCCGTGCGGGGTGGAGGGAAGGGCGAACTTGCGGATCATGGCGGAGAAAGCGAACTCGCGCCGTATCTGCGATCTGGGTGGACGCAGCGTCCGGGGCATGGATTCTTCTTTCGCGCGGAATTCGAGGAGCGTTTTGCGTCGCTGCTGGACAGTCGCCGTGATGACCGGGACTTTATCGGCGACCCGTATTCGCGCTATGGCGGTAGACCCCTCCACGAGCGGTCGCACGGCGAGGCGTTTCTCCACATGATGAGGGCATGGATGTATCCGGGGATACTTTTCATGGACGAGCCCGAAAGCGCACTTTCCCCGCAGAAGCAACTTACACTTCTCACACTGATATACGATATGGTTGAAGATCGCGATACGCAGTTCGTCATTGCGACGCATTCGCCGATTCTCATGACCTTCCCCGGCGCGACGATTCTTTCACTCGACGGCGGCGATATACATGAAATCACACTTGAAGAAACCCAGCACTATCAGATAACCAAAGGCATCCTTGAGTCGCCTGAACGATACTGGCGGCACTTAAGGGGATGATAATCGAAAGGAGCAACCCATGAAACCAATAGCACGAATGATCCTCGTCACATCCCTCGCCCTCGCGGCGGGGTGCGTGAGCGTTCCGAAGGTTGACAATGCGCCTGTCGCGGCGCTTAACCTGAACCGCTATCTCGGCGAGTGGTATGAGATCGCCCGATTCGACCACAGCTTCGAGCGCGGCGTGGAGCAAGCGAAGGCCAACTATACACAGAATGCGGACGGCACGATCAAGGTCGTGAACTCCGGCGTCAAGGAC
>CACWIW010000279.1 GCA_902761035.1 uncultured bacterium
CACTCAATGGAAAGCCGTATGCGGGAAATCCGCACGTACGGTTTGACGAGGGGGAAGTCGCATCGGCGGCAACGCCGAGGCGTGGGTCTCTACTCTACAGAACGAAAATACAAGTTGTTGTTGCCGGGTTTGCGGTGGCGTTCGTGTGGACTGGTCTTGCAGGTGCTTCCGTCCCTGAAAAAGCCATCCCCGAAAAGGTCCAGCTTTGGGCCAAAGGTCCCTTCTGGGCTACAAAGAACATTGGCGCGGCGAAGCCAGAGGACTTCGGACTCCATTTCTGGTGGGGCGATACCGTTGGCCACAAACGGTCGGGCGTCAGCTTTGACTTTTCGTTCTGTCCAGAGAACGTGCCGACCTTCGGCAAGGACAAGGCGGCCCTGTCGAAAGAAGGGTGGATCACGGCGCAGGGCGTCCTCGCGCCGGGACACGACGCGGCGCGTGCGCTGTGGGGCGGCAACTGGAGGATGCCGACCAAGCAGGAGCTGGATGACCTCAGCGCCAAGTGCGACTGGACCTGGACGACAATGAACGGCGTGTACGGGTGCGTCGTCCGCGGCAGGGGCGCCTATGCCTCGGCGAGCATCTTCCTTCCCGCCGCAGGAGACGGCAACGGGGCTTTCCTCGACGAATCCAACACGTACGGCTACTACTGGTCATCCGTTCCCGACGCCGACAGGAACCACGCATGGTATCTCGGTTTCACGTCGGGCGACCATTACACGTACGGCAAGGGCCGTGACTACGGAAGGTCAATTCGTCCTGTCCAGGGGCCGGAGCCGACAATGCGCGGCAAGCTCCTTTCCGGCGCGTACGGTGCCTTCGACGAAGTGGTGTTCGCCACGCGCTCGGCCGGCGTGGATCCGCACTGGTACGCGAACATCTCGTACTACTGCGAGTCCACCAACGCCCCTGTCTACAGCAAGGAGGGACGGCTCCTCGCGTACAACCTGAAGACCGGGAAGTTCCGTACGTTGCTCGCGGACAAGGCCGGCGGCGTGCGTGACCCGTGCGTCCATTACGACGGACGGACGATTCTCTTCTCGTACCGTCCCGGCGGCACGGGCGCCTACCACCTCTACACGATCAACGCCGACGGCTCCAACCTCCGCCAGCTGACGTCCGGCGAGTACGATGACTTCGAGCCCGCGTGGCTGCCGGACGGAGACATCGTGTTCGTGTCCACGCGCTGCCGTCGTTGGGTGAACTGCTGGATGACGCAGGTGGCCACGATCTACCGGATGAAACCCGACGGCACCGGCATTCGGATGCTGTCCGCAAATACGGAGCACGACAACACGCCGTGGGTCCTGCCCGACGGACGCATTCTCTACATGCGCTGGGAATACGTGGACCGCCGCCAGATATCCTTCCACCACCTGTGGACGATGAACCCCGACGGAACGCAACACCAGGTCTATCAGGGCAACACCTACCCCGGCAGCGTGTACATCGACGCAAAGTCGATTCCGGGCACAGAGGAGGTTGTGTTCATCGATTCGCCCGGCCACGGCCACCGCGACCACGGCGGCAATTTGAGCGTGCTTTCCGTGAAAAGTAGTCCGGATGACCGGTCCAATATTAAGACCGTGTTGAAGGGCTCGCTCTACGATCCATGGGCGTTCGGGCGTGACTTGTTCATGTTCTCGGACGGAAAGAACGTGCTGCTGTGCGACCGCGCCGGGCGCAAGGAAGTGCTGTTCCGTCTGCCGGCGGAGTTTGGCGGTGCCACTCCCGGCGTGATGCTCTACGAGCCGCGTCCGGTGATGTCGCACGCACGCGAGCGGGTGCTTGCCGACCGGACCGACCTTTCGTCCAAGACGGGCGAGTTCTACCTCGAGAACGTTTTGGAGAGCCGCAGCATGAAGGGCGTCAAGCCGGGCGAGGTGAAGCGGCTCATGGTGTTCGAGCTGCTCCCCAAGCCCGTGAACTTCTCGGGCGGCATGGAACCGCTCACGTTCCGCGGGTCGTTCTCGCTTCCGCGTCTGCTTGGCTGGGTGCCGGTGGAGGCGGACGGCAGCGCCTACTTCACGGCGCCTGCCCTGAAGGCGCTCTTTTTCGTGGCCGTTGACGCCGACGGGCGGGCGGTGAAGCGCATGCAGAGCTTCACGCAGGTGATGCCGGGCGAACGGCAAGGGTGCGTGGGCTGCCACGAACGCAAGACGGTGAACACCGTGCGCCGCGCGAAGCCCGTCTCGATGGCGCTTTCGCGCAAGCCGAGCGCAATCGACCCGGAGGGGCGTCTCTTCGACGTGGCCGACTTCCCGCGCGACGTACAGCCGATCCTCGACCACGCATGCGTGAAGTGCCACAATCCAGACGTGCGCAAGGGCGGACTCGACCTCTGCGGCGACCGCGGGCCGATGTATTCCATGGGGTATCTCGGGCTGATTCTGTGGGGACAGGTGTTCGACGGCAGGAACCTGACGGACAGCGACTGGCCGCCGTATGCGCGTGGCAGCGGGGGAAGTCCGCTCATGCGCAAGATCGACGGATCCCACCACGGCGTGAAGGTGAGCGAGCGCGACCGCAGGATGATCATGCAGTGGCTCGACGCCTCGGCCCCGTACGCGGGCACCTACGCGGCGCTCGGCTGCGGTTTCGTCGGTGGCCACAAGTCGCGCCATCCGTACAACTCCACCTGGGGCAGGCCGCCCAATGTGCCTGCGCACCAGACGGTCAAGAGCCGCTGCGCGGCATGCCACACGACGCCGCACACGGTGAACGACGGCACGCCCATACGTTTCCATGGGAAGAACGACCCGCGCAACGGCAGGGCGGCTCGGTACTCGCGGGAACTCATCTTCAATCTGACGCGTCCGGAGAAGTCGATGTTTCTCATGGCGCCGCTTGCGAAGGAGTCTGGCGGCCTTGGCCTCTGCACGAATGCGCAGGGGAAGGCGGTGTTTGCCACGAAGGAAGATCCCGGCTACGCGAAGCTGCGTGCCGTGGTGGAGGACGCGAAGTCGATGCTCGACGCCGACCCGCGCTTCGACATGCCGAAGTTCTGTCCCAATCCGGAATACATCCGCGAGATGAAGCGCTACGGCATCTTGCCGAAGGACGTCGATCCCTCTCGGCAGCGCATCGACCCCTACGCGACCGACAGGCGCTACTGGGCGCTGGACTGGACGGACCTCAAGTAAGGCAGCCTGCTTTTCGCTAGGCACTTTGTCCGTGCTATGATACAATAGTGCCCATGAAGAAACTATTGATTTGTCTTGCCGCGTTCGCGAGCATCGCAGCCGCGGCAGATTATCCCATCGCCATGCCGAGCATGGGAAGCGTGAAGCCCACGGGCGGATTCTGGGCGGCCCGCGAGGCGACCAACCGCCTCGTCACCGCCACGGCGAACTTGAAGCAGAGCCGCGACACGGGCCGCATAGACAATTTCGTGAACGCGGCCAAGAAGTTGCGCGGCGAGCCGCATGGCCGGTTCAGGGGCATATTCTTCAACGATAGC
>CACWIW010000280.1 GCA_902761035.1 uncultured bacterium
TAGGTGACATGGCGATAATTATATCATAGATGTCCGAGAGACGCAATAGGGTATTGGGTGATTTCTACTTTTCGGGGTTACTCAAGTGGCAAACTTGGGATGCGGACGTTTGTCGTGGTACTATTGTTCCTCAACATAGAGAACGACTGCTTACTACCGTCGAGACGCGTGCAGAAGAGGAACTGGTATATCTTGCTGTTGTCGGCAAAGCGGAATTTCATCACCACGCGGTCGGAGGCTATCGGCGTGTAGTCCGACATCACGTACTGCGTCCTGTCGGCCGTGAGGTATCCAAGCACCTGGTATCGGCCGTCGATCAGCGAATTTCCGCCGCCCGCGAGCGCGGACACCGTGAGGTTGTGTCCGTTGAGATCGACCGTCACGCCCGGCGCGACGGTGAGCGTGCCGTCAACCGTCTCGTCCGCCGAAAGCGTGTAGTCGGAGGTGATCGTGCGGTCCGCCGCCCCGCCGCCAACGACGTCACCGCCACCACCACGCAGATCGCCGCAATCGCAGCGCGAATTGTCTTTGTTTCCATGCCTGTTGCCTTTCTTTCATGCAATCATTTGCGATTTACCGTTCAACGTCGCTAGTCTCCCGATTGAAGATGGCGTTATGATAGCACATCCTCCGTGATTCGTCAATTCCCCGGCGGTGCTTTGCTGTGTGGGAACGCCGCCATCTTGGCGGCGGAACGGTGGGGCGAGCCGTCCTCGGCGAGCCGATTACGATGCCGGGGAAAGGACAGCCCGAACCGTAATATTACGGCGCGGGCTGCGATATTACGCTGCAGAACGAGGTGGGGTTGCTTTAGATTTCGCTTTTGTCCGTGCAGAACATGTAGAACGTGTAGTTTGGCGCGGCGTTCCGCCGCACCTTTGCCGGAGAAGCGCTGGAGGGCGCGGTCGAGGTTAGCCCTGGGATTTGGCGCACTCTTCATCGCTGATCAGTCCTTTCATGTTTGCCGCCGTCGCGAGGGCGGCCGACTCGTCGGCCACGCCGAACACGAGGTACGGGATCTCGATCTCCGTGACCGCTCCCTGCGCGTTGATCGTCTCGTCGCGCTTGCTGTAGGCCACCTCGACTATTGGCTCTGCCATAAGTACCTCCGTTTTCCTTGAAGGCTGTCTCAACCTTCGTTTTTCGTCGCGAGTATTCAGGCAACCCCTTGAAAGTTGCGCGTTCCAGCAATCCTACCCCTTGAAAGTTGCGCGTTTCAAAGATTCCAACCCCTTGAAAATTGCACATTCCTGAAGATCCTACCCCTCGAAAGTTGCATCCGCAATTGACACCTCTGCGCGAATTTGCTAAAATGCGCTCCGAAACAAAGGAGAAACAATGCTAAAACGCAAGTTCTACGACTCCCTTCTGGAGTGGAAGTCCAATCATGGACAGGAATGCCTGCTTGTCAAGGGCGCAAGGCAGGTAGGTAAGACTTTTATCATCGACTACTTCGGCAATGCGAACTACTCTTCATACCTCTACCTCAATTTCGTCTTGAACAAGGAAGCCGCTGAATGCTTCGGCGACAACCTCGACGCGGACGTCATCTTCAAGAGATTCACCGCCCGCTATCCGCGATTCAAACTCATTCCAGGCGACACGCTGGTGTTCCTCGACGAGATACAGGCCTGCCCAAGGGCGCGCACGGCGCTCAAGAGCCTAGCCATAGACGGCAGGACCGACGTCGTTGCGTCCGGCTCGCTGCTCGGAATCAACTTCCTCGACGACGGGCTTGAAAAGGAGCGGGCGAAGGAGTCCATCCCCGTCGGCTACGAGAACCATGTCTTCATGCGTCCGATGGACTTCGAGGAGTTCCTCTGGGCGCTCGGCTACGGCGAGGACGCCGTTGGAATCCTGCGCGAGTCGTTCGACTCGCTGACGGCCGTCGATTCCTCTATCAACGAGAAGTTCCTCTCCCTGTTCAGGGAGTACATCGCAGTCGGCGGGATGCCGGAGGTCGTGTCCTCGTTTATCGAGGGCAACAGCTTCTCGCAGGCGTACAAGGTGCAGGAGCGGATCAAGAACTCCAACCTCGACGACATCGCGCGCTACGCGGCTCGGGCGGAAAAGCCCAAAGTCCGTGCCTGCTACCTTTCGCTGCCGTCGCAGCTCGCCCGCGAGAACAAGAAGTTCAAGTATTCCGAAGTTGGCAGTGGGGGTTCAGCGCGCAAGTTCGGGAACTCTGTCGCATGGCTGCGGGAGTCCGCGCTCGGCATCCAGTGCTTCAACACGACCGCGCCCTCGATGCCGCTGAACGTGTACCGCACGGACGACTGCTTCAAGATGTACGTCTCGGATGTCGGAATCCTGACCTCCATGATGGGGTTCGAGGTCAAGAAAACGATTGTGGACAACACGATCAAGGGCTTCGCCAAGGGCGGGCTGTACGAGAACGCGGTCATCCAGCAGCTCGTCGCACGCGGCTACGAACCCTGCTACCACCAGAGGAACTCGTCCGTCGGCGAGATAGACTTCCTCATAGAGCGCGACGGGGCGGTCATTCCCATCGAAGTCAAGGCCGGCCACACGACGTCCGAGTCGTTCGACAGGCTTCTGGAGAGCGATGACGTTCAGGTCGGCTACAAGTTCATTCGCGGAAACGTCGGACGGGTCGGCAAGAAGATAACGCTGCCGCACTACATGACGATGTTCTTGTAGCGGTTACTGGAACGTCAGCGATCCGCCGCCGCCCGCGCCGTAATCTCACGAAGAGGCGCAGAGAAAAAAGAACAGCCCGAACCGTGATATTACGGCGCGGGCTGTGATATTACGCTGCGGAACGAGGTGGTTTTCGTTTTAGATTTAGCTTTTGTTTTTAGCCGTATTGTGAACGGTTTGCGGCAATAATCATCCATTTTGCCAAAATTGGTCGTTCCGCACCGTAATATTACGGCGCGGAACGGGTGGATGCAGCGGCGGAATGTCTTTCAGCACAAGCCGATTGGAAAAACCGAGTGTCTGTCTGTTACAGAAAAACTCATTTCAAGATGTCGCCGAGCGCGAGCCCCTTGCGGCCAGCCTCGTAGATGCGTTTTACGTCGTAGTGCGAGAGCGTGCGCGTCCAGAGTGCGAAGTCGTCGATGAACCCGTTGTAGGTGCACCCGTAGCGCCCCGTGCCGTCCTGCCCGAGATAGAACGGAAGGCCGGAATCAAGCACGATGTCGCTCATGTCGTCGGCAATGCAGTAGAGGCGTCCATCGGACGTCCCCTGGTAGAGGCGCAGTACGCCGTCGTTCCCGCGCGTCGCGGCGTAGAACGTCCACTTGCCGTATTCGACGTCGTACGTCCCCACGTCCGTGCTGCTCTTCCCGCCCGTCTTCCCTCCGATGAACACGACACCGCGCTTCTTCACCTGCTCCGTACACTTCGCCGCGCAGAACGCGATGCCGGGATTGTTGCGCGACGTCCAGTCCTTGTTGCAGACGAGGACGGGATCGCCCTTCTGCTCCACGTCCATCCTCACCCACAGCGTAATCGCGAAGTCCGCGCCGTTCTCGAACTTCAGCTTCTCGGAGCCCTTCAGGCACACGCCGCCGCCACCGTTTTTGCCCGCCGCGATTTTCAGGCACTTGCCGAAATACCCGCCCTTCACGCCGGAGTTGAACGGCATGTACACGGCGAGGCCATCCGACAGCGGACGCTTATGATCGACAACCGTTTCACCTCCCGCGACCTTTCCATCAAGATCCAGACCTGACACGTCGATGCCGAAGTGCGCCAGCATGGTCGGCGCGACGTCGTAGTTGTGCGACGTGCCGGGGATGCGTCCGTTGCGCACGTGGCGCGACGAGACGATGAGCGGAATCGCCGTGGCGTGTCCGCCG
>CACWIW010000281.1 GCA_902761035.1 uncultured bacterium
TCTGCACCGCTTAGACCGAGTCTGGCGGCTTGATGGCTCACAGTTTATCAAATCTCGGACGGTGGCGCAAGGCTACGCGCGAAAAAAGTTCGCTTTTTTACCAGGTGGTAGCATCTGTCCGTTTGAAAGTTCCTTGGGCGTCGCATGGCGAACAGTTTACCAAATATTCCGTCACTCCACCACTCTTACTCCACCAATGGGGACCCTCGGACTCCCCCATCGGTTCTCCCCTATTTGACGAGCACAATGCGCGGGTTCTTCAGGCGGAACGGCTTCGTCTCCAGCGTGTTCGCGCCGGGCTTTACGGACTTCGTGATGTCGAGCCTGTACGGCGCGCCGATGAAGCCGCCCGCGTACGCACCGTTCACGGTGATCGCCGCGCTCTTCTCGCCCTCCACGTCGTCGCACGCGAGATACACCCGTTCGCCCGCGCCCAGCGCGGGAAGCGTGAACGCAAGTTCCGTCGCGACGCTCTCCGAATACGGACTCGCCGTGACGCTTCCGCCCTTGCCTAGACGTCCCCAGGGACTTCCACCGTAGCGCGCCAGCACGAGCGGCTTCACGGGCGCCTCGCCCTCGCGCTCGACCGTCCACTCGCTGTCGAGCTTGAGCGTCTTGTTGCCTCCGCCCAACGAGAGGCACGTGGCCATGTTCCCTTCCGGCCACACGATCGAAGCGATAAAGCCCGCAAAGCCCGGAATTGTATTCTCGGCATGGACGACGATGTCGTTGCGTCCGGCCTTCAACATGAAGCGCGCCCGCGTCATAGCCCGCCAGCCGCCGTATAGGTCCGTACCCCGCGCGGTATTCTGCCGCGCGATTTCTTTCCCGTTCACAAACACCGTCGCCGAATTGTCGCAGGCGAACACGATCCGCGCCTCGGCTTCGCCTACGGAGTCGATCTTCGCACGGAACGTCACCTTGCCCTCCCGCTCCGGATCGACCGGATGCCATATCCATCGCGCATATTCAAGGTCCGCATTTTCGCTGCACGCCTCGCCGGTCACAGCCATGGGAGTCACGATCTCCTTCACGGTCGCCGAGACCAGTCTCCCGTTGGGCATATTCACGCGGGGGAGCGGCGCGCGCGCCCTGACATCTGCCGCCGGTAGGGCGGTCGCCCCACGACCGCCGCACGGCCACACTACGAACATCGACTGCGACGGTTCGAGCGTGAGCTTCACCATTCCGTTCTCCACCTCTGGCTTCTCGACCGTGCCCTGCATCGGATCCCAGAGCTCGGCCTCCTCGGCCGGCCATTTGCTCCTGAGCGACAGTTTGCGCCTGCGCACGATGTCCTGGTTTGCAATGAAAATGATTTTCTTGCCGTCCTTCTCGTAGTGGTCGACGGCGAGCATCGCGGCGTCATCCGGCACAAGACCGGCGAAGTCGAAATGGCGCCGAACAAGCGGTTCGCCGTCGGGATGCGGCTTCGCGAACGCGGTGCGCACTGCAGCGCCATCAGGTTCGCCCTTGAAAAACACGGCCGTGGGCTGCGCAAAGATTGCGTCCACCACGTGTTTCACGTCGTCCGACGTCTTGCCTTTCGTGGGCGTCTTGCACGGACGGATGCCGTAGCCTGCCACCACACCGCCCGCCTTCGCGAATGCGAGCGCCTTCTCGAGCGCGGCGAACGGCACGTATTCCGTTGCCGGCAGCGACAGGACGTCGTAATGCTCTTTGCCGTTCAGCGTGCGCAGGGCAAGACGCCCCGTACGGGGATTCTTCGCGATCTGAGCGGTCTCCACCACGTCGTATCCGGCCCAGTCGCCGTCGAGCTGTGCATCCTGCAGCGCAAACGCGAACATCTCGGGGCGGATGGTCTTGCCCACGTGGTAGCTTATGCCGGGGACGCACTGGAGCACGTGGCAGACGTGTTCACCATTCGAGAGCAGAAGTGCACAGCGGTTGTTGTAGTCCGCCCACACGCGGAATAGCGGATAACGCGGTTCGTGGCCGCCGTTGTAGAAGTACGGCGGACAGTCTTTGTCGAACGGCGACTGCGGATTGAACGAGTGCGGGATGAGGCAGTAGCAGCCCTGGTACTGATGCCAGTCGCACATCCACTTCATCTGCGGGTAGGTGAGGTCCTGAAAGTACGCACCGAAGATCTCGCACCAGTTGAAGCCGTTGTGGCGGTTGTACACGTGCGCGGCCGAAGAGGCGTACTTCGGCATCTGGCCGTACGCGATCTGGAAGCTCTTCATCTGGCGCTGATTGGGATAGTACTGGCGGCACACGAGATCTACGCCCGGCACCTCCACGTACTTGAGCATCCGCATCACGTCGCCGGCGGCTCCCATGGTGAGATGGTAATATGTCTCCTCGTGCTCGAAGAAATGTCCGCTCGAAAACACGCCGTGTTTCCTGCACCATTCGCTCTGGCGTCCGTACATGGTGCGTCCCAGCGTCTCGGCGCGCGCGTCGTGGTAGCGGTAGAGGGCGCGGGACTGCGACTCGGGGTCTGCCAAACGGAACTTCAAGGCGGTAAGCAGTTCGCCCGGATCGTCGCCACGTGCAGCCAGTTCGTCCGCGAGAGCCGGTCCCCACCATGACGCCGAGAATGGCTCGTCGAAGAAGAAGCCGATGATAGTGCCGTCTTCGAACGCCGAGCGGTACCGCTTCCAGTACGGCGCGTAGAAATTCTCCAGGAACCAGTCAACCGCAGCCTCGTCAAGTCCGTTCACCATGGCCCGTCGCACAACGCTGGACGTATAGACAATCGTCTTTTCTCCGTCTGAACAGGGCTTGAACACGCCCTTGCCGACCTCCCGCACCGTGACGCGGGCCACTTCGTTGGACGCCTTCGCTGGCGCTGCGCTGTGCGCGTAAACCTTGCCCCTCACGTCGTGGCAGCTGTATTCCTTAGGGATGGGGAACTTGCCGCCCATGTACTGGCTCGGGAAGAAGTAGTCGTCGAACACAATCAGCTTCAAGCCGCGCCTGCGGCATTCGTCCAGCACGATGTCGACATCTCGCCACCAGCCTTCTTTCATCCATTCCTTGTGCGGACGCGACTCGATTGTCAGCATGCCCTGTCCGCTCTCCGCGACGCGCCGGACGTATTCGCGCAGTCTGACCTCCGACTCAGTGCCGTGGAGCCAGAAGAGCGGCCCGGTGTTTTCGCGCACGACGCCTGACGGCGAAGCGAAATCCTCGCGCATCCGGTCCTGCGACGCAATGGCGGAGAAAGCGACCGCTGCCGCTCCGATCGCGACACAGCGGCGCATCAATTCAAACATGTAGAGTAGAGCGGAACGCCCCGAATGTCTCGGAGCGCCCGCCCCCTCGTCAAACCGTACGTGCGGATTTCCCGCATACGGCTTTCCATTGAGTGCTTTTCCTGTTGTCATGGCTTTCTTCCTTTCTTGGGCTGTTGAAC
>CACWIW010000282.1 GCA_902761035.1 uncultured bacterium
AAGCGCGTCCTCGACGCCGTGAAGTCGATCATCGGCCTCACGCCGAAGATCTCCCTCGTGGAGCCCAACACCCTTCCCCGCTCGGAAGGCAAGATCAAGCGCGTCATCGACAACAGAAAGAAGTAACCGCCATGACCATCAACCAAATCAGCGTTTTCCTCGAGAACCGCCCCGGCCAGCTCGCGAACATCTGCCGCACGCTCGCGAACGCGGACATCTCCATCGTCACCCTCTCGCTCGCCGATACCGCCGAGTTCGGCATCGTGCGCATGATCGTGAGTGACCACGACAAGGCGCGCGACGTCCTGAAGGCCGCCGGCCACGTCGCGAACATGCGCGAGGTCGTGGCCGTCACGGTGCCCGACCGCCCTGGCGGCATGGCCGAGATCCTCGACGTGCTCGACGCCGCGAAGGTCGACATCGAATACTCCTACGCCTTCGCGTTCCACCACGGCGAGAAGGCCGTGCTTGTGTTCCGTTTCGACGACAACGAAAAGGCCTGCGCCGCCCTCGCCGCCGCCGGACACCCCGTGCTCGACTACAAGTCCGTCCTCGAAGAGGCGAAGTAAAGCGTAGCCGTTTTTCCCGAATGGAGATGATTTGATGGCCACGTTGTCCATGTTTTACGGAATCATCGTAAAGATGAACAAAGAAGACCGCGAGCCACATCACAAGCCGCATGTTCATGGATGGCACGCAGGCAGACAGGCGTCGTTCGACATAGAGACCGGCGAAGTCATTGCAGGATCAATGGATGCGGATGACGAGGCAATGGTCAGGGCCTGGATCAAGATTCATCGCGAAGAGCTCTTTGCCAATTGGAAACTGCTTTCCGAAGAGGGAACGTTTTTCAAGGTGGAGCCATTACGCTAGCAAAAGTTTACGGTATGGAGGAGCTTCATTCAGTCGTCTATGCGAAGCCTATGGAGGAGATGAAAGTTTACGTCTCCTTTGAAAATGGCGTAAGCGGTCTTTTCGATTGTTCGTACCTGGTGAAAGATCCGTATTGGGAGAAGTTGAAATCCCCAGCATTCTTTCGCCAGGTGCGTGCGGAATGTGGCACGCTCTGCTGGCCTGAAGACATAGACATTCCTCCAGAATCCGTCTGGGAAGACGTGTCCCGCCAGCAGAATGCATAAGGAGAAATCATGACTTTCACGAGCACACGTTCAAGCTGTTCCGCAACCTCACTTGAAGCCATCCTGCGTGGGCTTGCGCCCGACGGGGGACTCTTCGTCCCCAGCGCCCGTCCAGCCCCAACCGGTGGCGACTGGTCCACGCTCGCCGACGCCGAACGCGCCGCCTTGGGCTCGCTCTTCGACGACGTGCCCGAGACGGTGCGCGAGGACGCGATCCGCAACCTCCTCGCGAAGTTCCCGTCCGACGACCCCATTCCGCTCGTCGACGCGAACGGTCTCAAGATCCTCGAGCTCTTCCACGGCCCCACGGGCGCGTTCAAGGACGTGGCCCTCTCCGTGCTGCCCGTCCTGATGGTCGCCGCCGCACAGGGCAAGCGCGTGCTGATCCTCACCGCCACCTCGGGCGACACCGGCTCCGCCGCGATGGCCGGCTTCGCGAACGTCCCCGGCGTGGAGATCGCCGTGTTCTTCCCGAACACGGGCACCTCGCGCATCCAGCGCCTCCAGATGACCACGCCGTCCGCCCCGAACGTACACGGCATCGCGATCCGCGGAAACTTCGACGACGCCCAGGCCGCCGTGAAGCGCATTTTCGCCGACCCGCAGATCCGTGCCGAGGCCGAAGCCGCCGGCATCACGCTCTCCTCCGCCAACTCGATCAACATCGGCCGCCTCGTACCACAGATCGCCTACTACCTCCACGCGGCCGCCAAGGTAGACGGCACGTTCGACGTGGTCGTGCCCTCCGGCAACTTCGGCAACATCCTTGCCGCATACTACGCAAAAACCCTCTTTGGCGCGCCGATTCGCAAATTTATCTGCGCCTCGAACGTGAATGACGTCCTAACGCGATTCATCGCCACCGGCACCTACGACCCCGGCCCCACCTTCACCGTCACGAATTCCCCGTCGATGGACATCCGCAAGAGTTCCAATGTGGAGCGCCTTCTCTGGCTCGTCAACGACGGCGACGGTGCGGCCGTGAAGAAGCTCATGGACGACTTCGCCGCCACGGGATGCTACACGCTCTCTCCTGCCGCCACTGCGAAACTCCAAGCCGATTTCATCGGCGCCTTCGCAACGCCCGAGGAGACCGAAGCCGAGATGCGCCTCATGCACGACCGCTGCGGCTACGTGCTTGATCCGCACACCGCTGTCGCCACGGCCGTCGCACGCAAACTCGGCTATCCGAAAGACGACGTGCCGTGCGTCGTGGCCGCCACGGCCACGCCCTACAAGTTCCCGGAAACGTGTCTCCGCGCATTCGGCACCGACGTGCTCACGAATCCGCCGCCCGCTTTTGTGGCGATGGAGAAGGCCCCGATCACGCAGAAGCAGGTCGTGGACGTAGACGGCATCGACGCCGCCGTCCGCGCCCTGTTCTGATGTAGCCACGCTTGTCGTGCCCAGCTGGTAGGGCGCGATGGTAGGGCGCGATCACCGAGCACGCCGCCCGGTGGGGCGAGCCGTCCCGGCGAGCCGCACGATGTGGCAAGGCCGCCCCGGCAATAAGGACTTTCGCTGCGGCTATCTGCCTCTCTTCTCCTTTGTGCGTCACTCCCAGATTGCGTAGATGCTCAGGGTCTTGCCTTCGGTCGTGGCGTTCTTGACCCACTCGCCGTCGAGCTTCCAGACCTTGCCCGCGTCGGCGTTTACCTTGTTGGAGCCCCAGCCCCTGAATGTCTTGCCCGGACGCTCCCAGCCGAGCGCGGCGATTGAGGAGAGCTTCGTCGAAACGCCGCACTCGTACCCGAGCGTCCGCCACTTGCCCGTACCGTCGTTCTTGTTGAAGCGGATCTGGTAGTAGCCCGGCTTCAGCTCCCACACGGCATAGACGGTGATGACCTCGCCAGCCTTGACCGGCGTCGAAACATACGCCCAGTCGCCCTTCCACACTTTCCCGGCAGCCGCGTCGGCGGTCGTGAGCGCCCAGCCCTTGAACGCATACCCGCGCCGCGCCCAGCCGAGTCCGTTCGCCAAGGACGGCATGCGCGTCTTCTCGCCGTAGTTGAACCCGACCGTCCGCCACGTGCCCGCACCGTCGTTGCGGATGAACTCGATTGCGTAGCTGCCCGGCTTAAGCGCCCATACCGCGTAGACGTCGAGCGTCTTGCCGACAGCCGCGGCAGTTGTGACAACTGCCCAGTCCTTCTTCCACACCTTGCCCGCATCGGCGTTCGCCCGGCTCGTCGCCCAACCGAGG
>CACWIW010000283.1:0-635 GCA_902761035.1 uncultured bacterium
GGCGTTACTGGAATCGACAATCTTCACGTAGATGCAACCACCCGTATATGAGCTACGACCGGCATATCGGAACGACACCTCGTATGTGCCGGCATCCGTTACGGTGATGGGCTGAGAAATCGTCCCGCTGTTCTGAAGGTACACGGCAATTGCACCATCCGGGACGTCGCCACCGCCAAGGAACGGACTATCGCCTGACGCGCAAAGCCCCGCACCGCTTGTATATGACCAGTTGTTTGGATACCGGCTATTACTCATGCCGGCGTGAAGCTGCGTATTGGTAAACGCATCGTTTGTTCCGGCGACAAACGACTCGAAACTACCGTTCAAAAGTATAGATGGATTATCCGCCATTGCCGCCATCGGGATTGCGGCACCTGCCGCGATTGCCGCCGCCGAGACGGCGGTTCTCCAGGTTTGTTTTCTCATGTCCATTTGCAGTTTTCCTCTGTTGTTACCCTTTGCGGGCGGTTAGTTTAAGGTGTGGCAAAAGACATCGGACTTCTGACAACGGACGATTTGCGAAGTCCGCTGTCAGAAGTCCGATGTCCTTCCGAAATACAGTGCGTAAACGCGCTACAGGCGCGTCCGCAGCAAGTGTTGCCCCCCCCCCCCCCCCCCCCCACCCCCCCACC
>CACWIW010000283.1:691-4599 GCA_902761035.1 uncultured bacterium
TAGCGCGGTTGTAGGCGGTTTTATGGAGGGTGGGCGTCATGGGTTACAGTGCCTTGATTTCGTCGGCGTTGAGGCCGGTGTACTTCGCGATGGTTTCCATCGGCAAACCGTCGGCTTTCATCTGCCTAGCGGTGTCGAGTTTGTCTTGCCGCAGCTTTGCCTCTGCCGCGTCGGCGCGGGCATTTGCCGCGTCGCGTTCCGCAATGGCCTTATCCATGTAGGCTTTTTTCGTGGTCTCGATGCTGACGCGATCCCAGAAACCTTCGTAGGCGGCGCGTTCCACGTCGTTGAGCCCGGACTCCCTCACGATCTCCAGCGCCTCTCCCGTCTGCGGATTGTCGAGAAGGTCTTGCGACACATCATCGGCTCCGTCGCGGTCGATTTCCGTCAGGAACCGAAGCCACAGAACCTGCATCTTCTTCTCGGTGAGGTTCTTCGCCTTGAACTTCGGAAGCTCCACGAATACAATGTGCAGTCCGTCCAGCTCCTTGCCGGAATCGAGGTCGTGAACAAGATGGTAGTAGTGGTAGTACCCGTCCATGTCCGGCTCGAACGTGTGGTTCACCAGATTGAGCGAATAGACTGGCTGGAGCGTCTGATAGTCTGTGCCTTTCGGCAGTTGCCGGACATACGCCTTCGCGGAATTGAGCAACACCCTCTGCTTGAAGTCGGGGAACCACTCCATCTGCATCTCGACTATGAACTTGCGCCCACCTGTCTCCTCGCAGCGGACATCAACGATGGAGTTTTTGCCGAACGGCGTCTCTGGCACCATCTCTGGGGGCAGATACTCTATCGTTTCTACCTTCTTTCCATCGTCAAGGGGAAGCAAGGCATTAAGGAGGCTAATGACGAGATTCTTGTGCTCGCCAAAAACCTTCTTGAAGGTCACATCTGCCTTTGGATCTAGGTATTTTGCCATGTTCTTTGCCTCCTTTCTGTTCAAGTGCATAGTTCACCTAAAAGAAAGTAATATTATTCTACCATATTTGACGGTTGTAAGTCAATCGGCTTAAATCGCAAAATGCGAAAGCGAGATGCAAAAAGCAGTACATCACGCGCACGAAGATGAACGAGGCCAAGCGCCTCATCGCCCTTGGCAAACATTCAAGCAAGGAGATCGCTTTCCTCACGGGCTTTTCGTCCCCGCAGTATTTCTGCAACGCCTACCGCAGGTTCTTCGGCCATCCCCCATTTACCCCCGCTTCAACCAAGAGCTCGGCTAAATGACGAGAAATCTCATGATGCGAACAAATCGTCCAGGGGCACTTCGGACTGGATCTCATGCCGTTGCGGAGAGTCCGCCACGGCATTGTGCGTGACCAATCGTGCGGAATCTTACCAAAGCGGAGCGATTCCGCACGATTGAAATTATATTTCCGAAAATATGCGCCGATCAGCTTGCATTGATAAGTTTTCAAATCTCTGCCATTGACGCACGTTCGTTGCTTACGCTATTGGGAGATTTTGAGTCCTGGAGTTTTTGAGACTTTTTGAAGGTCAACTGGTTCAGATTACAGGATGGCGAGTTCATACAGTTCACCGTCGATCATCTTAACGCGAGCCAGTCGATATGGCAGAGTTCCGCGCCGCCGCCTTTCGCGACGATCCAGAGATCGAGAGTGCCGGGTGCGTTTTGCAACTTGGCGGAGAACTTCCTGAAATGGCCGGGATTTCCCCGCTTCACGTTGACGGATCCAAGGAGGCGTCCGTCGGGTTTCCCCTCGCGGAACTCGAGCGTACCGCCGGCCTTGCCCCAGAGCGAGAGTGAAAGCGTGGCGTTTTCGTGTACGTTGCGGATATTCGGATAACGCACCGCGTCACCATCGCCCATGCGCAGCTCGAAGCCGCCGACGGGACACTCCCCAACCTCCGCACCGCGTACGGCGAAGAAGTCCTCCGCCTCGATCTCCCCGCGCGACGCGTCGTACTGCCCCACGCCGACCTCGTCGATCCTGACGGGCGCAATGTCGCCGTTGTCGCGGTAGTGGACGTATCCCATCACGGCGTCGCGGAAGAACCGCGTCCGGCCGGGCTGGCTGTAGTCATTCGCGACGTAGTACCACTGTCCGTTGAACTGGAAGAAGTTCCCGTGACGGTCGTAGTGGAGTTCGATCCTGTCGCGCCTGAACTTCGGCGCGACGTATGCCGCGTCGATCACCGAGCCGCGGTAGAGGTAGGGGCCGTACACGTTCTCGGAAACGGCGTAGAAGCTCGACCACGAAAGGTAGTAGAGCCCGTTGCGTTTGTGGAGCGAGGGCTTGTCATCGGTCTTTCCTTGTCCGTACGGACCGAACTCGCCCTTGATCTCAACGGGACGGGCCTTCTCGGCGAGAGAGAGTCCGTCTGCGCCGAGCTTCGCGATGAAGTACTTGAACGTGCCGAACACGATGTACGCCGAACCGTCGTCGTCGAGCAGGACGTCCGGATCGCGCGCCTGCGTCCGGTACTCGCCCTTCGCGACGAGCGGCTTGCCGAGCGGGTCGCTCCAGGGGCCGGCCGGGGACTTGGCCGTCACGACGCCGATCTCCGTCGGCCCCGCCGAGAAGTAGTAGCGCCACCCGTCGGGAAACGGCACGCCGAACGTGGCCCAGCACGACTTGAACGGACGCCGCAGGAACGTATCCTCCGGCTTCAGCACGCTTTCGAGTTTCCATTCAAGTAGGTCCGACGACGACCACACCCACCAGTCGCGAAGGTCGTAGCCCTTGCTCTCCAGCGCGAGGTCATGCCCCGCGAACAGGTACACGCGCCCCTTCCACTCGATCATGTGCGTGTCGCCCACTGGACGCCCGATCAGCGCGCTAAGTGGATTCCCGACAACGGCTTTCGCGCCGTCCGCATTGCTCGCGGCGACCGCCACCGTCGCCGCGCATATTATCGCCAACGTGATTTTTTTGTACATGTTCATCACTTCTCCTAAACGGAAGATAGTATATCATACTTTTCCGGCCGAATCCGCCTCGCCTTTGACGGCTGTGCGTAATGCAAATCGTTGTTCCGAGCAATTGGTCCGAGCCGTGATATTACGGCGCGGATAGTGGGCGAGGCAGCATGCGAAATGCCAAGTGTGGCATTGACTGGGAACGACGCTGTCTTGGCGACGGTAGGGTTACGCATCCCGCGTGACCGCAAGGTGGGGCGAGACGCCCGTTGTCCCAGTGTTGTCGAAATGGCAGGGGCGGATCACCGCTTCACCGAAACCCCTTCGCTTCTCGCACAGTACGAACACCAGCTTTCAAAAGGCCATGCCCCAGTTCGCGTCCGCCATCCTGCGAATAGACGCTCGACCCACTGCCGCGACGCCACCAGTCCCGCCAGTCGGTCCTTTTCCATCTTGACCGCATAGCCCTTGCCGGCCGGGATGTCGTTCTTCCCGTCGTATGCAAGCGCGGCGCCTTTCGACAATTCAGCCCAGTGCCGCCGAAACGCATTGACGCGCGCGCTGTTCCTCGGATAGGGAGTCTCGAACGTGAACGCGCAATCCTGCTCCGGGCAGTTCTTGTGGGAGCGGACGTGTGGCGAATGGAGGTCGTAGAACACGATCCGCTTCCCGTGCGACTCGCGCACAAGCAACTCCTTCAGGGCCCGCACCGACGTGTAGATCCCCGCGACATAGTCGCGGTTGTGGTCGTGTGGACGCCGGTTCTTCCCCTGGTCGCCGTCCTCCACGCCGTCCTTGTCCATGAACGGAACGAACACGCAGTCCGCGTTGTCGCGAATCCACTCGCCTTCGGGGGAGCCAGCGAGGATTTCGTCGATGATCCCCTCCATGACGGGATTCGCCGTCGTCTCGCAGGCGTGGTGGCGCCAAAAGCGTTCGCACAGACCGCAACCCACGCACCGACTACTGCCTTTGCTAATTTCATGCCCACAGCCTCACCGAACGATTACGTACATGCCCTTCT
>CACWIW010000284.1 GCA_902761035.1 uncultured bacterium
GCTCCCCAAGATGACTTCTTGAGGGGCGTCAACTGCTGGATTGGTACGCTTTGGCTTAAACGAACAGTTGCTGAAGAAATCCCGTTTTCAGAGACTGCATCTTATCAAGATGTGATTGCGCCATAGCGATGTGTGCGTCTATCCCAGTCAGTAATTCCGCAATCCGCTTCTGCTCGTTGATGTCTGGGGGGAAGAGCAGTTGCGTCTTTCCGAGTTGTGACTTGGAAAGAGATAGAACCTTGATTCCCTGCATCAGCGGCAACAGTTGACGACGGTATGCTGTCGAATTGAGGTAGTACCCAAGGAAACGAGGGGCGAACGATATCGTTGGACGGCAGGCTATGGTGTGCAAGCCTGATTCAATCAACTTGTTGGCCACGCCTACCAATTCAACGGTCTTTCCAACAGCCTCGTCCTCTGCCGTGTCGGCGATGACGACATCCCCATCTTGTAAGAGTCGGTAGTCGTCTGACTGTTTGTCGCTGACAAGGAATGGAATCTGATCTCGGTTACAGTCGAGTACATCGCCATACTTGATCAGTACATCACCATAATGAACATTTCTGATCATTCCACCTGCTGTAGTCATTTCGGAGCGCGGCAAGGTGTTGTTTTTCAAGAAGGAGAACACTTCGTCAAATGAGCGGATTGTCCATGCGTCTTTGAAGCCCGCGAAACGAAGCCGTGGCAACTTCGACAATTCGCTCGTGAAAAGGTCTTGAACCAACCCTCTTTTATGCTTCTTGAGGAGTTCGACGAGTTTGCGCTGGGCGGCAATCCGATTGCTCACAAGAAGCAGCAAATCAGCGATTCGGCGTTGCTCGGCCATCTCCGGGAAATGAAGGAAAATCTGGGACAACGCCTCTTGGCCGATATTGTAGTGCTGCGCGCCCGCACCTACCCGTATGACCTTGCGTCGCGCTTCGTTGCTGTACAGCAGGCACTTGAAGAAGTACGGGTTGTACTCACCTATCTTTTTGCCGCGAATTACAAAGCCTCCAAATGTAGCCGTCCGATTGTCGAGATACACATTGGCGCGACCAATATCTTCTACGGTCTCGGAACTGCGCTGGAAAACCATGTCGCCGTTTTCGACAGAGTACCTCTCCAATGTCGCATCGTCGATATCCACGCTCCCTACGATATTGTCATAGGTCACATAGTCGTTCTGAATGATGTCAGAGACCGAGACGAACTTGACCCCTCTGCCGTACTTTTCCGCTGGAGCGTTTACGCCGTTCTGGAATCGCAGGAGTTGAGACAATGGGGTTGTTTTCCAAGGAGTAGTAAAGTGCGGGAAGCGTAATTTCGGTACGCATGAAGTATCCCCAAGATGACTTCTAAAGGATAGATTTCAATAGGCATAGCGGCACGCAAGGTGCGTGTCTGTGATTGTCTAAACACAAAAAGAAAGGTCAAACAAATGACAGCAAATACACAGTTCAAGACTCTCGTGCGCGAATGGCTCAAGGCCAAGAAGCCGATGGTCGCCCCGTCCACCCACGCCGCATTCACTCTGATTGCGGAAAACCACCTCGTGCCACAGTTCGGCAGGATGAAGATCGCCTCAATCTCTGAGGCGGATGTTCAGTCGTACATCCTCAATCTCCATGAGGGCGGAAGGCTCGACGGCAAGGGAGGTGTCGGCGTAAAGACGATCCATGACATCATCCTCGTGTTTCGCCTTGCGATGGAACACGCCTACAAGCTCCGCATCATCCCGCTCCTCAACTGGTCGCTCATCGAATACCCGAAGCCGGACACGCCCCATCAGGTGTCCGCGCTCTCGCAGGATCAGGAGCGCGAGCTTATCCAGCGGCTCTATCTCGTCATGAACCGCCGTTCAGCCGGAATTCTGCTTGCGCTCTTCACCGGCCTCCGTATCGGGGAACTCTGCGCACTCCAGATGAAAGACATTGATCTAACTGCAAAGACGCTAACCGTTGGCAAGACCATCCAACGCATCTACGATGCGAAAAGCGGAAAGACTCGTCTGCACATCGGCCCGCCCAAGACGGCCACCTCGGAGCGCACGATCCCGCTTCCGTCGATGCTGGCCATCCCCCTCGGCAAGTTCATCACGGACAATCCCGACCATTATTTTCTCACGGGAAAGGGCAAGCCCACAGAGCCGCGCACCTATCGGCAGTTCTTCGCACGGTTTCTGAAGAAGCACGGTCTGGCGAAGATGCGCTTCCACGAAGTCAGGCACACGTTCGCCGTCCGGGCGATGGAGATCCCCGAATTCGACATCAAGTCGCTTTCGGAAATCCTCGGCCACAAGAACGTGTCCTTTACCCTCAACGTCTATGGCCGCGCAAACCTCCAGCAGAAGACCCGTTGCATGAACCTCCTGAACGACTTGCTGTAGATGGCCTTACTTGGATTCGTCCGCCGCTTTCTGGCGAGACAGGGATTTGGTATAATATTAGGGAATTTCTACGCCCACCAAAGTGGTTACAAGGAGACTTCGGAATGGATATCGCCATGTTTGCGCGAATGATGCGCCTATGGACGGCTGGAACACGAATTGCGTGCTTCCTCGCTGTGGCAATGCCTTTTGCTGCATCCGCCCGCACGATCCTCGTGCCGGCGCAGCCGGTGTCGCCGTATGCGGACACGGAGGTATCCACCAACGTCGTGATCCAAACGGGGCGTACGGACGTGAGGGACGTGAAGATCCGGCTGCAGCTGGACGGGACGCCGACGAACAATCTTGAAATCGCGTTCGGATGCGACGCGAACACGAACGGCGTCCTTGACGTGTCGGAGATCGAGACGGTTTACGGCTGGCGCGCGGGGCGGTACTTCGTCGAGAACGTCCGCGCCTGGGAGCGGATTGAAACGGAAGCCGCCTTAAACGCCCTGTGTGGCGTCCTGGACGTCCACTTGGAACACGGCCCGGACTTCGCGCCGAGGCGTTTCACGGCCACGTGCGGGGGCGAGACGGCCTTTTCCGACCTTTCCACCACGCCTCCCCCAGCGTGGCTCTTCAGAAACCGCTGGAACATGGCGCGCGTCGTCCGGCGCGGCGCGGGAACGCCGTCCGAGTGGGTTCGGTGCGACGTGCGTCACAACTCCTTCGCGCTCAAGGTGAGGTAACGCCATGCTTTCACGACTTTGGATAGCGTTTCTCATTTCACTTTCGGGCATATTGACCATCGCGTGGCTTGTCGCGCTGATGCACGAGAAGGACATCCGCCCCGTGCGGGATATGGTGGGGTTCTTCAAGAAGCAGTCGAAGACAGGGCGCGGACGGCGGAGGCAACGGCGGAGATCCTAGCGGCGGGGACGGCGGCGGCACGAACAACGTGCAGATGGTTGTCAGCCCCGGCAGCGGATTGCAGCCGCTCGATTCGCCCGGCGCGGTCACGAACGACCAGCAGCAGGGCTTGCAGGGCGGGATTCAGCCTCCGCAGGGTGGCATGGTTGGCGACCCCGCGCCCGTCACGGACGAGTGGTCGAACTTCGCCCCCATTACCTCGACGAATACTCTCCGCACGATTACCGCCGACGACTTCCGGCGCGGTTTCGTGATGACGCGCATCGGCACGGACGAGGCGTTCGACTTCTCCGCGCCGTCCAACGCCGTGGTCTGCGCCGACTGGCGTGCGTTCGGCGCGGCGACGGACTGGATTTACGTTGCCCTCACGAATTGGGCATTTCAGGTCGCCACAAACGACGTTGACCGTCTGCGCATCCATTCCGACGGGTGGCTGGAGACTGGGACAACGGGCATCTTGCCCGTTGGGGGTGGCGGCACAGGGACAACGGGCATCTTGCCCGTTGCGAACTTCTGGCCGTTCATGGCGTCGCTCGGCGTCGTGCCGCAGGCGAACTGGGACGGACTTGCCGAATCCGACCGGCCGAGCCAGCTGTGGCACTACGTCACGCCGTCGAACACGCTGCAAATCACATGGCAGAACGCCTTGCTCGACCGCGACACCGACACGCCGCTTTCCTTCCAGATCGAGTTC
>CACWIW010000285.1 GCA_902761035.1 uncultured bacterium
GGCGCGTTGGAAGGACTTCGGACTTCTGAATCGGGCTTCGCAAATCGTCCGTTGTTCAAACGTTTTCGTGAAGACCTTTTCCGGTGTGACGATCAAGCGTACGACCAATGGCCTCATGCTCATCGTCAAGTAGCCCGCGCGCAACAACACGTTCTACATGTTCTTGCCTGTAAGATCTTTTGGGAACTTGCGGGGACAGACTCCAAAAGACCATATAAACTTGGTAATGAAAAGTCCACAAATCTGGTAATGAAAAGTCCACAAATTTGGTAATGCCTATTGACGGATGTGGGCGGTATATGCTATAATACGCACGTCTTACGTCAAGAAAGGCTTATATGGCAAAGTCTGAATACATCAAGAGAATCTGCGACAAAGAACTCTCATTCCAGCTGGAATGTGCGGGGGCGGTTGTGGTACAGGGGCCAAAGTGGTGCGGAAAGACCAGGACTTCTGAAGAAATGGCGAAAAGCGCAATCAAGCTTCAGGACCCGCTGAAGAAGAGGGAGTATCATCAGATAGCCCAGACGATTCCTTCCGTACTGTTAGAGGGAGCGTCGCCGCGACTGATTGACGAGTGGCAGGATGAACCTGACCTTTGGAATCTTGTCAGGGCGACTATTGATGATCGCGGCGGCGCCGGGCACTTCATCCTCACTGGCTCTGCCGTGCCGCGAGACGAACGCGACGACGACAATGAACCGCCCCGTCATTCGGGGACGGGGCGCTTCGCTTGGATCAAGATGCGCCCGATGTCCCTTGCCGAATCAGGCGAGTCGTGCGGAGCCGTCTCGCTCGGTGCGCTTTTCGATGGAGCGGATGGGGTTGCAGCCACGTCCAAGGTGTCTGTGCCTGATTATGCGCATATCATCTGCCGCGGTGGGTGGCCCGAAGCCGTCCTTGCGAAAAACCCTCGCGTCGCCTACCAGAAATCCATAAACTACGTCGAAGCCGTGATTAACGAGGATGTCCACCGCGTGGATGGTGTGGAGAGGAATCCCGCGTTGGTGCGCCTTGTCCTCCGCTCGCTCGCCCGCAACATAACGACGCTTACCGCCACGCAGACGATTCTCGACGACGTGAAGAACCACATGCCGACGACAAGCGTAAAGACGCTGGATTCGTATTTGAACGCCCTTCGCCGCATATTAGTGGTAGAGGACGAGCCCGCCTGGCTGCCATCCGTCCGATCGAAAACCGCAATACGGACGAGTCACAAGCGCCAGTTGGTTGATCCTTCGATAGCGACTGCCGTCCTTGGCGTCAGGCCGGAGAGGCTGATGAAGGACTTGAATCTCTTCGGATTCCTCTTCGAGTCCTTATGCGTCCGCGATATGCGCGTATACGCCCAGGCGAACGACGGAGAAGTATTCCACTACCGCGACGCATCGGGTCAGGAAGTGGATATGATCGTGTCGTTGCGCGATGGCCGCTGGGGTGCGGTGGAGGTCAAACTGGGAGGCGGACAGATAGACGATGCTGCGAGAAACCTTCTTGCGCTCAAAGGGAAGGTCGATGGCGGGTCAATGGGAGAGGCTTCATTTCTCATGGTGTTGACGGGCACTGAGTTCGCATACAGGCGCACGGACGGCGTGTTTGTGGTTCCATTGGGCTGTCTGCGGCCTTAGGGATGGCGTGTCATTTTGCCGCCGCATGAATTCGAGAAAAGATTCTTTGCCGAAAAGTACCATTTTTTGCTTGTTTGTTTATTGCGCATCCGAGCGAACGTCCATGGGGACCCCATGGACGCCTCGGCGAGGCGCTCAACTCGACGATCAAGCCGATGGTCGAGCGGATAACCGCCGCCGTGCGCAGAAAACGCCGCGCGGGGGATTGACGAACCACGGAGGATGTGCTATCATACCGCCCATCTTCTTTAGGGAGACCAACGACGTTGAACGGTAAATCGCAAATGACGCCATTGAAGAGGCATGGAACGGCATCGGAAACGACGCCGCGTATAACCACGCACAGACGCCCCGTGGCGCGTCCGCGCATGGCGCAAATACCCCCCCCCCCTCACTGCCTGACGGCGCTGGGACGGCGGGCATCTTGCCCGTTGAAATCAACCACAACAAACCCTTTAACCACATGAGCCGAGAGACGCAGACCGCGCCTCGCGGCCCGCGTTTTTCACACACCCAATCTTCAACAGGAGAAGGAAAGGCAAAAGGTATGGAAGCAAAGATGATTCGCGCCGCGATTGCGGCGGCACTCTGCATGGCGGCAGCGTTGCCGTCGTGGGCTACTGCGAAGTCGGTGACGCTTTCGTGTACCGGATACACCGGCACGACGACGCTCACGAACTTCCAGGCGCTCGTGAAGCTGGCAGAGGGTAAGGGCGAGTTCAGCTATGCCGACACTGCGGCGAACGGAGCCGACCTCTGGTTCACCGATTCGGTGGGGAACGTCATTCCGCATGAGGTTGATACGTGGAACACGTCGGGCGAATCGTTCGTATGGGTGCGCATTCCCGAAGTCGTGCCTGTCGCACAGGGCGTGACTGTGTTCACGATGCACTGGGGCGACCTCGCGGCCAAGCAGACGACGTCCGAGAACGTCTGGAAGAACAACAACGACGGTAAGGGCGGCTTCGCGGGCGTGTGGCACATGAACTCTGCCGGCGGCACGGCGATGGAAACAGACTCGACGGGCAACGGGCTCACCGGCACGCCGCAAGGGGCGCATCCCGAAACGTACATGACAAGCGCTGCGGGCGTTGTCGGCGCAAGCCGAGCAAACAGGGCCACGGATTCCGCGTTGCTCCTTCCCGCCTATTCAAGCACGCTCACCTCCCCGGCGAGTTTCACGATAAGCGGCTGGTGGAATCTGTCCTCATGGAGCGACTACCCGCGGGCCTTCCAGCAGGCCAACGACAAGTGGCAGGTAAATCTATATAATGTATTTGGCGATACCTATATCCAAGGTATCGTTTCCGGTGGCATGTCTATTGGATGGAATGCCAGAACCAAGAATTCCGCGCCGCGTACTGCGAGTTTCGTGAACAACTGGATGTACCTGACGACCGTGTTCAACGGCACGACGGTGGAGATATACTCAAACGGCTCAAAGAGGTGGACCACGACAGATGTAACTGCAAACGAAGCGTATGAAGGCGGTTTCCGAATCGGCAACGGTTCCGCGTTGAACAGGCCTTGGTACGGTTACTACGACGAGGTTAGAATGTACGATGGTGTGCAGTCCGCCGACCGCGTGAAGCACTTCGTGCGACAGGCTACACCGGCACGACAACACTCGCGAACTTTCAGGCACTCGTCAAGATGTCCGAATTCGCAGGCGGATTCAGTTACTCGCAATGTGCGGCGAACGATGGTGCGGACCTCTGGTTCTCGGATTCCGCCGGGAATGTCATCCCGCACGAGGTCGATACATGGAACAGGTTCGGCGACTCGTTCGTGTGGGTGCGCCTCTCCGAACTTTCTCCTGTTGCGCAGGGCGTGACTTCCATCACGATGCATTGGGGCGACCTCGCGGCGAAGCAGACGGCGTCCGAGAACGTCTGGAAGAACTACAACGACGGCAAGGGTGGCTTCGCGGGCGTGTGGCACATGAACTCCGCCGGCGGCACGGCGACGGAAACAGACTCGACGGGCAACGGGCTCACCGGCACGCCGCAAGGAGCGCATCCCGAAACGGCCATGACAAGCGCTGCGGGCGTTGTCGGCGCAAGCCGCTCAAACAAGGCCACGGATTCCGCGTTGCTCATTTCCGCCTATTCAAGCACGCTCACCTCCCCGGCGAGTTTCACGATAAGCGGCTGGTGGAATTTGTCCTCGTGGAGCGACTACCCGCGGGCCTTCCAGCAGGCCAACGACAAGTGGCAGATAAATCTCTTTAATGCTTTTGGCGATACCTATATTCAAGGTGTTGTTTCTGGTGGCGCATCGACAGGATGGAACGCCAGCACCAAGAATTCCGCGCCGCGTACTGCGAGTTTCGTGAACAACTGGATGTACCTGACGACCGTGTTCAACGGCACGACGGTGGAAATCTACTCAAACGGCTCAAAGAGGTGGACCAAGACAGACGCAACTGCAAACGAAGCGTATGAAGGCGGGTTCCGAATCGGCAACGGTTCCGCGTTGAACAGGCCTTGGTACGGTTACTACGACGAGGTTAGAATGTACGATGGTGTGCAGTCCGCCGACCGCGTGAAGATGCAGTGACAACGGCGTTGTTGTCGCCGGGCAGCTCCCGAACGCGACATACAGAATCCAGTCCTGCACGCTCTCTCAGGATTGCGACTGGAGCGGACTCGGTACGGCGTATCTTGCGACTGGTGCCATCGTTGAGATGAATGGCCATTCGTTGACGATTCCGGCTGTAGCCGGAGCAGGTACGGTGCAGAACTCGGCGGCGGGCGATACCAAGGAATTGATTATTGCGCTTGCGTCTGACAGTACGAACGGCGACACGGCCTTCGTTGGCAACCTGAAGTTCGTAAAGACAGGTGATGGCGTGTTGACCTCGTCCATCGCGCAGTCCTACTCCGGCGGCACGGAGGTGCGCAGAGGTACGATTCAGGCCCCGCAATCGACGGCGGCATACAATGCGTCGTTCACGCCGTTCGGCACGGGAACGATAACCGTGAACTCCAACGCCGTGTTCAACGCGCAAAGCACTGTTGCATACCGCAACAATGTGATACTCAACGGCGGCACGATTCGTGGCGGCGCGGGAGATGGGGGAAATCGCCCGGTCGTGATGCTTGAAAGGGTCACGGAGGATTCGGCAATCAATCAGGACGTTAAGGCAATCGACATTGGTGTTGCCGGAACGGCGACCGATCTCAACGGGCATACCGTAGCCGTGTCAATTGCGAACGAGACGTATTTCCGCTGGTACGGTTCGCTTGAAGGCGTGACGGGGAAAATTGTCGCGTCTGGAGAAGGATTTTTCACCGAGTTTCCCGTGGAGGCGCGCGGCATAGATCTTGACGTGTCGTCAAGAATACATTTTCAGAACGCAACGCACATTCGTGACTATAGAGCGGCGAACAGCGATTATGCTAGTGCCACGGGCGCAGGGCTCGGCATATACGTCAGCGGCACGTACACTCCGGTAGGCAACTACTACTGCGGATGCGTAATGGAAGACGGCTCGACGCTTAATCTTTCTGGGCGCACCGGCTATTTTGCCGTGAAGTCTTTGCTTGCGAACAGCTACGACTCGGCTTTGAACACAACGGCAAAGAAGGAGGCGCGTCGGACGGTGCAGTTCGCTTCCGGCGCGACCGTGACCGTGAATCTTGCCGGGCGCACAGACCTCAAGACCATTGCGGAGAGTGAGAGCAATTACATTGTGAAGTGGGATTCTACCTTTGGACAGCCGACGACTACCACGTTCCGTCTCGACGCCGGGACGGCGCAGAAGTTCACGCTGAGGTCCGATGCGACAGGTCTGCAACTCAACAAGAAGAAGGGCTTCATGCTCATCGTCAAGTAACGCCGCGCGCAACTACACGTTCTACATGTTCTACACGGACAAAAGCAACGGCCAAAGCAAAGGCGAAATCCTGTCAAACCAAAACCACACATCAAAGGACCAACAGCATGAGTTGTGGCAAAACTGGTCTGACCTGTTTTGCCACATCTCCGGACCGTCCGGTGGTCGGCCCCTACCGTTGGTAATGGCGGGCGGCTCGCCGAGGACGGCTCGCCCCACCGTTCTGCCGCCGCAACCACCTCGTTCCGCGCCGTGATATTAAGGTGCGGAACGGCTCATACCGCCACCCCACATCCACCTCGTTCCGCAGCGTAATATCGCAGCCCGCGCCGTAATATTACGCTTCGGAACGCCCCTCTCTGCGCTCTCTGACTCTCTGGGCGTTCCCAGTCAATCCCGCCCGCCGCGCCGAAAGGTACGGCGGGTGTGTTCGTTTCATCCAACACGGCTGCGCGGAAATATGGTATAATACGTGGCGTCGCGCATGAAAGCGTAAAGGTGAAAGGAGTAAGCGATGCCGACAATTTGCAGATTCGACGAGATCTCTGTCAAGATGAACAAAGAGGGCGGTGTACAACACAAGCGTCCTCACATTCATGCATATTACAAGGAAACTAGCGCGTCGTTCGACATTGAGACGGGAGAACTGCTGGCTTCCGAAGATTTCCCGAATGAACAGCGCCAGGCAGTGGTCGAATGGATAGCGCAGGAGCGGGCGGAACTTTTGCGTGAGTGGGATACGCTCATTGCCGGTGGTGAATGGTTTACGATAAACAAGCCGAACAGGTAAGGAGGTTGTTATGGAGAATCCCTATTATTACGAAAGCGTGACGGATGCGATACCTTGCGGCGGGTACAAAGTCGCTGTGCGATTCCGTAAGGGAGAGTGTGGTGTGTTTGATTGTGCGAAATACCTGTCCGACCCGTTTTGGGCAAGCCTCAGGGATCAAAGCGTTTTCTCAAAGGTGCGTGTTGATTGTGGAACGCTCTCATGGCCTGGTGACATTGACATTGCTCCGGAAGAGGTTTGGGCGGATGCGGTGCGAACTTGAGGCGACCACGTGGAACATGACCGGCAGGAGCGCATCGGCATTCAGGCTTCGGGCCTGATGCTCATCGTCAAGTAGTCCGCGCGCAACAACACGTTCTACAAGTTCTACACGGACAAAAGCAACGGCCAAAGCAAAGGCGAAATCCTGTCAAACCAAAACCACACATCAAAAGGAACAACAGCATGAG
>CACWIW010000286.1 GCA_902761035.1 uncultured bacterium
CGACCTCAGCTTCAACCTGCCGCGCGGCGGCATCGTGGGCGTGATCGGCGCGAACGGCGCCGGCAAGACCACGCTCTTCAAGCTCATCACGGGCGAGCTCAAGCCGCTCTCCGGCACGCTTACGGTGGGCGAGACCGTGAAGCTCAGCTACGTGGACCAGACGCGCGCCGAGCTGCAGCCGGACCAGACCGTGTACGAGGCGATTACGGGCGGCGGCGAGTTCGTGCGGCTCGCTGGCACCACGATGATGAACGGCCGAGCCTATTGCAGCCGCTTCAACTTCCGCGGGTCTGAGCAGCAGAAGAAGGTGGGCGTGCTATCCGGCGGCGAGCGCAACCGCGTACATCTCGCGAAGCTACTCACCGCAGGCGGCAACCTCTTGCTCCTCGACGAACCGACGAACGACCTCGACGTGGCGACGCTGCGCTCGCTTGAAGAGGGATTGCAGGACTTTGGCGGCTGCGTGATGGTGGTGAGCCACGACCGCTGGTTCCTCGACCGTATCGCCACACACATCCTTGCGTTTGAGCCCAACGGCAAGACCACTTGGTTCGAGGGCGGCTATTCCGACTACCACGAAATGCTCGCCAAGCGCAAATAGCGGAAGAGGAAGGTTGCTTACTCAATGAAAAGAGCGATATCCATCGCGTTGGCGTTGTGCTTGGGGGCGGCGTTCGCCGCCGATGAGTTCGCGTTGCCGCGTGCGGAGTTCGTGAAGTACTACCGGCAGATCACCGGAAAGGAGGTTCCAGAGGGGATCGTAAAATTCGCCATCGACCCCAAGGTTTCCAAAAGCGGCCGTGATGCCTATACCCTCATATCGGGTACCCCACCATCGGGGTGGCGGGCCTCCGTGCCCGCAAATGCAGGGCGGGCGTCCTCGCCCGCCCCCCTCACCATCACCGGCTCTAACCTGCGCAGCGTCTGGTACGGCCTCTACGACCTCCTTGAACGGCGTGGCGGCTGCCACTGGTTCTGGGACGGCGACGTCGTGCCGAAGCGCGACTCCATCGATCTCTCCAACCTCGACGTCCACGAGGAGGCGCACTTCGAGTACCGCGCCATCCGCTACTTCGCGCACCGCGGCCTCACGCGCTTCCAGGCGGAGCACTGGGGACTCGACGACTGGAAGAAGGAGATCGACTGGCTCCTCAAGCGCTCTTCCAGCGGACGTTCCCCGATGTCTGCGCCTATCCCGATCCCGCCAAGCCGCTCCCCGGCGTTGGGCACAGCCATGATGACCGCACGCTCTTCTGGAGCCTCCAGTATCGCGGCAAACTGCGCGACAACCTCCAGAAGTACGCCTTTACGCGCGGGTTGATGGTGCCCGAGGACTTCGGCACGATGACGCACTGGTATTCGCGCACGCCGGAGGACTTCCTCGCGAAGAAGAAGCCGGAGTTCATTCCGCTCGCGAACAAGGGCGCGAACTACCACGTACCCAACTCGCAGGTGTGGAACATCCGCGACGACAAGTGGGTCGATGAGTACTGGAAGATGACGAAGACCGCCGTGGAGACCTACGGCCAGGGCGCGCCGAAGCCGCAGCTTCTCCACACGATCGGCCTTGGCGAGCGGATGTGCTACAAGGACAGAAAGAAGAACTTCGACATGAAGATCCTCGCGCTGGATAAGTTCCTCGCCAAGGCGCACACGGACTACCCCGACGCGAAGGTACTGATCGCGGGGTGGGACTTCTACAGCACGTGGAAGTCCGAAGAGGTCCAGGCGCTCCTGCCGCGTCTCGATCCGACGCGCGACATCATCTGGGACTATGAGGGTGACGTGACGCCGCTTGGGCACAAGAACAATTTCACGAACTGGGGACTCGTCGGGAAGTTCCCTTACACGTTCTCCATGTTCCTCGCCTACGAGAACGCCCTCGACGCGCGCGCCAACTATCCGCTCATCGAGGCGCGGCAGAAGGTGGCGCAGGACGATCCGTTCTGCAAGGGCTACATTCTGTGGCCGGAATCGAGCCACACGGACACGCTCGGTCTTCGCTTCTTTACCGCGAACGCCTGGGCCGCGAAGCCCGTGCCGTACAGCGACGTGCTGGACGAGTTCTGCGCGAGTCGCTACGGCGCGAACGCCGAACGAATGAAGGCGGCGTGGAAGGCCGCGCTTCCCGCGTCGTGGCTGCGTGGCTGGGGTAGCAACTATGCACGGTACATGGTAGGCCTCGGGTTTGATGCGGGTGCGGCGCCTGGCACCATCAAGAAATGGTCGGGGCCGGTGAAGGAAGCCGAAGCCGTGTTCGGGATGCTCGCCGACGCGCCATGGGAGGATGAGTTCGTCCGCCGCGACGCCATCGACATCGCGCGCATGGTCCTCGACCGCGTGATCGCGCTCCGCACGATGGAGCTCTGCCGCGACATCGCCGCGTGGCGGAAGGGGGGGATGACAGCAAGCGTACAACAACAAGATATTGTCGCACGGGCCGAGAAGATCGCGGCGCTCTGCGACAAGATGGCCGATCTGCTGGCGCTCCATACCGACTATTCCATTTGGGAATCGTATCAGCGGCTTGATGCTGTAGAGAAGATTCAGAATCCCGAGTTCTCCAAGACGCTCTTCGAAAATGCCTCGTGCCCGTATTGCCGCAGCCACCAGTACGAGCTGGCGCGCCACTGGTACACGCCGCACGTGCGGAAAATGGCTGAACGCCTCGCAAAGGCCGTGGCGGCGGGCGACCGCAAGGCGGCGTTCTCTGATGGTGCCGAGGAGGAGCGCCTCGCGCTCAAGGCGAAACCGCTTGAATCGCTCAAGCCCACGCTTCCACGCACGGCGGAGAACTTCCGCAAGGTTTTGCGGGAGGTGGAGGCGCTAAAAGACTAGAGGAGCTAGAAGATCTAGAATACCTAGAAAAAGTTGTTAAAGTTGTTAACGAGAAAGGAAACCATGAACCTCAAGAAAATGAACAAAGGGCTCGACTTCCTGCGCGAGAAGTACGGCGCGAAGTCGGGCGAGATCACGATCAAGGACGGCCACTGCTACGTGGGCGCCACGCCGCTTCTGCCCGGTCGCATGGAGCGCAAGATCGTCGAACTCAAGAAGATGACCGAGAACGGCACGCTCGAGGGCGTCTCGACGCTGCGTTTCGCGTCGTTTGCGCAGAAGGGAGCGGACGCTGAGGCGCTGCTCGCGAAGGAACTTGACCTCGCCGCGTATCTCGGCGCGTCTGACGTGACGCGTGTGATGGCCGTCGCGAGCGGGAACGCGATCAACGTACTCGCCAAGCTCGCGAACGACGTGAACGTGTCCGTGGAAGTGGGCGTGGGCCTGCCGGCTGGTAGGGCGCGATCACCGAGCGCGCCGCAAGCCTACGACCGCCACGAGATCATCGCGAAGCGCGGCGTTGCGTGCGACCAGACGGTCGATACGCACACCCCGCACGCCTCGATCCGCGTATCGAACGCGAAGGGCATGGAGGAGTTCACGGACGTCGATACCGAGCTCTTCGGCCTCACCTACGAGGAAGTCTGGAACGTGCGCGCGGCGTTTGCGCTCCTGCAGGGACGCGCCTCCGCGAAGGTGTGGAAGGCCGCGTGGGCGAAGGCGACGAAGGCCGCCGCGCTCGCGTTCGCCGCCGACAAGGCGAAGGCCGCGAAGACCATCGCCGTCAAGAAGGGCCTCGACACGAACCAGTCGATCAAGGTGTCAGAGGTGAGGTAGGACAAAAGACAGAAGACGAATGACAAAGGATCGTTTTTCAAACCTTTGTCTTCTGTCCTTTGTCCTCTGTCCTAAAACTTGAAAAATCTAAAACTGAGCAAAACCATGAAACCAGTTAAAATCGCGATGATGGGCATGACGCACGGTCATACCCGCAAGTACTACCAGACGCTCATCGAGAACAAGAAGCTCGACTGGGTGGCGTCCTGTGCGCAGGACGAAGAGGCCAAGAAGGTCTACGAGCTCTACAAGACGGGCGTTCCCTGCTACCTCGATCCCGAGGAGATGTACAAGAAGCACCCCGACATCGAGGCCGTCGTGATCGCGTCCGCGAACGACCGCCACTTCGAGCAGATGAAGTGGTGCGCCGAGAAGGGCATCCACATTCTCTCCATGAAGATCCCGTCGTTCGACATGAAGGAGTACGATGAGATGATCGCCCTCTGCGACAAGGCGGGGATCGTCTGCCAGATCGAGCTCGAGATGCACTACAACTCCGTCGTGCGCCGTCTCGAGAAGCTCGTGAAGGAGGGCGC
>CACWIW010000287.1 GCA_902761035.1 uncultured bacterium
GCGCGTCCGCCCAGCATACAAGGCAGGTAATTGCAGGCGAGCATCGCATTGGTCGTGACGCTGAAACCGTAGAGGTAGGCGCCATTCGCAATATTCCTGACTTCCGTTCCGGTGTTATTTATTTTTACGTAATGCTGAACGAAGACGAAAAGGTTCGTGACGGAGGTGGCGGAGCAGGTCGTTGACCATTTTTTGTCGACGATCTGCGCACCCGTCACAAGGTTTGTGATGACGATGCGATGTTTCTCCTTCGCGCTCAGCGAAATCCTGACGCGATCTGTCGTGAAAGCCCCGGCCTCTTTCCAGTCGCCTTTGCCGTCCTTGCAGGCGGAGGCGAATTTGCCGCCGCCATTGATGTAGCAATCGAAGGAAAATCCCGCACTATCGTCATCACCAGAACTGATGCCGAAGAAACGTTGCTGCCGCGTGGCATTGGAATCGAATTTCGTGTCCATCACGGCAACGGAGGTTCCGTTCGGCTTGATGCCTGTGTCGATATACTGCGTGCCGGTCTGGCGCAACGACTCGATCAACGTGTCGTAGGGCGCCGCCGAGGATGTAAGGAACACGCGGCAGACCGTATAACCCGCGCCAGTCAAAAGCGGCGAGACGGGAATCGTCGCGGAAGTCGCGTCTGCCGCCACGTTGCAGCCGCGCTGGAGCGCGGCCCAATTCGAGATGTCGGCTCCCTTGTCCTCCGTGTCGTAGGCGATGTAGAGCGCGTGGCTGTCGCCGGGTTCGCCGGCCTCGAACGTGACGGCGAGGGACGACACGCCGTCACGTGGCGTGAGATGCCGGACGCCCGTGATCGAACGCGCCTCGGCCGACATGGTCGCGCCCATCACGACGACCGCAACGGCCAGCACGGCTGCGGCGAACGCGCGCCTCACACTGTAGTTTCTATCGATTCTACTCATTGGATTTCTCCTGGTTGGACTCTGTGGGGACACTCCCCTAAAAAGGAACACAAACATTATACCCGAAACCGCCCTTTGAACGTCTCGGAATTAATTGTAATTTTTCATTCCGACTTGCGTTTTTTCATGAGGCTTGCTATAATGCGCGCCCATGAAGAAAATGCGTAACGTGCTGCTGCTCCTCACGCCGTCCAACCCCAGGCGGCTCGAGGGCATTGCGCTTTTTGCCAGAAGCAGGTCGTGGCACCTCACGATCGCCGACCACCTAACGCACTCGCTTGACGGCTGGAGCGGCGACGGCGCGCTCGTCACCCTGCGCGACGACGAGGGGATGCTCTCATACGTGCGCAGGCTCCGTCGTCAGGGTGTCCGCATCGTTGACCTCAGCCTGACACGCCCCGACGTCAGGATGCCCCGCGTCGCGGGCGACAACGCGGCGATCGGGCGCATGGCCGCCGAGCATCTCAGGTCGAAGCGGTACAAAAACGCGGCGTGGTTCTCGACGGGATGGGGACACCAGCACGAACTGCGCCATGCCGCGTTCTCCGAGGCGATGGAAGACCACTGCGAAAAGTGGGCGTGGGCGCTCGCCTCGCGCAAGTCCGGCGCCGACAACTGGAACGCGCTCTCTCGCTGGCTGAAGGCGAAACTGTGCAAGGAGCCTCGCCCCTTGGCCGTGTTCTGCTTCGACGACGCCGACGCCTCGCGCGTCGAGTCCGTCGCCATCGACGCGGGACTGTCGGTGCCGGGCGACGTGGCCGTACTGGGCGTCGGCGACGACATGGTGATTTGCGAGAACCAGGCCGTGCCGATTTCATCCGTGCAGCACGACATCCACCGCATCGGCTACACGGGCGCAGCACTTCTGGACCGGCTGATGAACGGGGGCGAGCCGCCGCCCGCGCCGATTCTCGTCAAGCCGAGCGGCGTTGCCGAGCGGGCGTCCACCGACACGCTGGCCATCTCGTCAGACACCGTCCGCAGGGTACGTGACATCTTCATGGCCGACATGGCAAACCCTCCGTCAACCACGCAGCTTGCGGAACGCCTGGGCGTCTCCCGCGCCATTCTGGACCGAGCCTTCGCGGACGACGTCGGCCTGTCCCCATCCAAGATGCTGATGCGCCTGCGGCTGGACGAGGCGAAGCGCCTGATGGCGGCCACCGACCTCACGCTCGCCGAGATCGCCGCGAGGCTCGGCTACTGCAACGCGGCGTACTTCACCAACATCTTCAGGGACTCGGAGGGCGTCGCCCCCAAGGAATGGCGCAAGCGCCAGCATACCAGATGAATGTCCTGTAGCCTTGTCAATTGCAAATCCGCCGGAGGAATTCTTTATCTCACAGACGTCGATTACGTTGTCCCCGCGAAATCCAGCTCCCTAGTTCTTCAATGCAGAAATCGGACACACGACGATGCCGTCTTCAGGCCTCGTATAGGCGAAGTCGCCCACGGCCGTGAGAACCATCTTGAACGAGGGCTTTTTCATTTTCTCCGTATCCACCGAATTCGCCAGCGAATTCAAGGTCGCAGCACCCTAGTTGATCAAAGGGTCACCGCCAAGCTTTACCTCCACAAGGCCAAAACGTCCATCACGCAAATGCACGATTGCGTCACATTCAAGTCCGTTGGCATCGCGATAATGCGAAACATGCCCGCCCATGGCGTCGGCATAGCACCGCAAGTCACGTACTGCCAGCGTTTCAAAGAAGTTCCCGAAGCTGCGTATGTCTCGGAGCAGGTCGCCGGGGCCTATCCCCAAGGCCGCTGCGGCAACGGACGGATCCGTGAAATATCTTGTATCACTCGTCCGGACGACGGCTTTTGAACGCAGGCACGGACACCATGCCGGTGCGTCTTCAATGACGAACAGTTTCTTCAGGGCGTCTATGTACGACTTTACGGTGTCCTCGTCCAGCCCGGACACGTCATGCTCTATCATGTCATGTTTGATTGCCAGCAACTTTGCCTGCGTAGCCTGTAGTCTTGAAAAGGAGCGCATCAGGCGCATGACGCGCCCTGGATCACGAGGCACGTTGTCCACCTTCGACATGTCGGTTTCGACGGTTGCCTCGTAATACTCCTGCGCACGCTCAAGCGCCATGTCGCCCTGCTGTCCGACGGCAACCGGCCAGCCACCCCTGCATACAAGATACCCTGAATCCGTGAAGGTTATATGCCCCACTAGCGCAAGATCTTCGATAGTTGAAAATTTATCGTCTTTTCTGTTGAAAAACCTTAAGGTGAGTGGTATA
>CACWIW010000288.1 GCA_902761035.1 uncultured bacterium
TCACCGAGCGCGCCATGCCATTTTCGGCTTGCGGGCGGCGGTGAGATTATGGTATCATTATGCCAATTCAACTTGCCAAGAAGGAATCTTCAACAGTTACAAAGAGGAAAAGCGATGGAAAAACTTATCTGCAACTCCCGTAGGGGGGGGGGCGAAAACTTCTAGTTTTGCTCGTGTTGTTGCTCTGGTTCGTAAGGTCGCGACAAGCGCGACCCTCCCGGCAGTTCTGGCTCTTGCGGTGACGGCGCTTGGCGACGGGTTGCCCGACGGCTACACGCAGCTGCCGTACCTCAAGGCGAACGCGAACGTCCAGGTCAAGACCGGCTATACGCCGAGTCCGACGGACAAGATCGTGATGACGTGGTGTCCCACGCAGGTCTCCGCAACGGAGGCCCTCTGGTGCGCGCGCTCGGCGGTGGGCACTGCCGCGTTCACGGCTTTTCAGTACAACAGCAGCAAGGTTGGCGTCCTCTACAACTCCGGCTCGACCGATACCGACACGTCAACGGCCACCGTCACCGTCAAGAAGCGCGATCCCGTCGTCGCCTACACGAAGTACACCATCATCGCCGATGGCAGCGCCGGGACGGTTGCGGTCACAAATGCCTTCACGGGCGCGGAGGTGGCGAACTGCTCGTTCACTATCTCCTCCAACTTCACGGTCGGCTCGCAGCTCTGTCTGTTCGCGTCGCACAAATCAAGTGCCGCAACCGCCAACGGAAACTATTCGTCCCACTTCCTCTATTCGTTCAAGGTCTATGACGCGACGGGGACGCTGAAGCTCGACCTCGTTCCCGCGAAGAACTCCAGCGGCACCGTCGGCCTCTACGACACCGTGGGCGGTAACTTCCTCACGAAGAGCACCAGCACCGGCTCGCTCTCCGACACGCTGATCGACAAGACCTTCGACGACGACTTCACGCTTCTCGGCGACGAGGTGTTCGGAACCGTCACCGTCGCGGCGGGCAAGACGCTCGACCTCAACGGACACCGCCTCACCGTGGGCGGCCTCGCCGGCGACGGCACGATCACCGCCGGTCTCCGGGACCTCACCTCGCCCGACCCGGACGGTGCGCGCGTGACGTGGACGGGAACTCTCTACGGCAGCACCAAGGGGAGCAACCTGTTCAACGACAACTATTCGCGGGTGGCTGATGCAACGAACCGCCTCATCGTGCAGACGGCGAAACTTCCGGTTTCCGTGACGTACGATTTCGGCGCGGAGACGCCGCAGAAGGTTGATTGCTACAAGATCTACTGCGGTACCTGGGAGAACAACCAGACGCGCGGCCCGAAGACGTGGACGTTCGAGGGAGCTGACGATGTGAACGGCACGTGGACGCCTCTCCATTCGGTTGACAACGAGACCTGGTTCAACACCCACGAGGTGCGCACGTACGCAATCGACAATTCCACCGCCTACCGCTACTATCGCATCACGTTCACGGCCTCGAGCACGACGTATCTGGAACTGGTGCAGCTGGAATACTTCGATAGTTCCCTGGGCAACGCCGCGCAGGGCGAGCTTCACGTGTCCGTCCCGCAGGGCGTGGAGTCCACCAACTCGACGGTGACGATCCATGGCAACGTCAAGCTCGTCAAGGAAGGCGAGGGCACATTCGTCGGCAACAAGCTGGATCAGGCGTATTACGGCGGCAACCTGGTTGCGGGGGGCACGCTCAAGGCCATGAAGGACATGCGTCTCCCGTTCGGCGCGGGCGGGTCGGACGTGCAGGTCGAACCGGGTGCGGCGTACGACTTCAACGGTGCGAACACCTGCTACATCTACCACTTCCAGATGAACGGCGGAAAGCTGATCAACACCGGAACGGAATTGGGCACGACGCACGCCCAGGTCGGAAAGATGACGCTCCTGGCGGACTCTTACATGGAAGGTCCGTTTGGACTTGGCTTCCGAAGGGCGAACGACGCTCATGTGATCGTCGATCTCGCCGGGCATACGCTCTCCATCAGCAACGACGACACGGTTGTGGTCAGTGCTGCAACGTTCTCCAACGGCGTCGTCCGCGTCATGGGATTTGACGGCATTCCATTCCGCAAAGGCTGTCATGCCGAAACGGCGACGCTTGATGTCTCGGGCCTCACTATCGTGTACGACGCCGACTTGACCGTGAGCAACCTCTACCTCCGCAGCGGGAGCGCCGCTTCGAGTGGCGACTCCACGTATGCGTTCAAGGTCTCCGGTACGTTCAAGACGGAGACGGACGACTTCCCGTTCGTGACGATGATGGACGGTTCGACGCTCGACCTGAAGGACCGCGAAGGTACCTTGAACGCCGTCAGCGCAAGCTCAAACTCGAATGGATTCAGACTCAGGTTCAACGACGGCGCGACGGTGACGATCGACGTGAGCGGACGCACCTTGTCTCTCGGCGACCAGCTCATCGCATGGGACGAGCTCCCGCAGAACGTGACGTTCAAGTTCGACGATACGACCGCCGCGGGCGGTGTCGAGCCGGTTGTCACGGAGCGCGGGCTTCTCTACGGCGCCGTCGCCAATACCGTGGAAGATGCGTGGTGGACCGGCGGCGCGGGCGACGGCGACATCGCCAACCCCGCCAACTGGCTCTGCAAGAACGTCTTCGGCGAAACGATGACGGACGTCGTGCCGACCGACGTCACGCACGTTTACATCGAAGGCTCGCTTGCGACCAACGTTCCAAGTCTCGCCTGCCGCATCTGCACGCTCACCAACGCGACGCTTGCCGCCGACAGCGACCTCCGCAGCTTCGGCGCGAAACTCGAAATCGCGCCCAATGCGACAGTTAACCTCAATGGCAAGAAGCTCTACGTCTCGGCTTCTTCGCAGATCGGCACCTGCACCGTGAGGGACGCGGATCCCGTCGATCTCACCTCGCCCGACACAACCGGCAATCACGTCACGCACACGGGGACGTTCTACGGCGGTACCGTCGGCGCGAACCTCTTCAACAACAACTATTCGCGTGCGGCTGACGGCACGCACCGCATCATCGTCGAAACGAAAAATCTTCCCGTTTCAGTCACCTACGACTTCGGCAGCCCGACGCTCGTCGATGCCTACAGAATCTGGACGGGGCCGATTAGTAAAAATTCATGCCGTCTGCCGATGCGCTGGAAGATCGAAGG
>CACWIW010000289.1 GCA_902761035.1 uncultured bacterium
CCTTGACCTGCTTGTCGAGGTAGCTCTTGAGGGCGGCCGCGGACTTTGCGCAGAAGTCGTCGCTCTCCTCCTTCGTGCAGAGACCCTTCTCCGCGCGTTTGCGCGAACGCGCCATCGCCTTCTCCGCACCCGTAATCGCCCGCTTCACGGCATCAGGAATGCGCAGCAGGCCAACTTGTCCTCCGGAGCCTTGGCGAAGGAGGAAATCGGCGGCAATTCGCCGCTGCTCGGATTCGGGGAAGATGGACAGCGGATAGGTGTTTGTAGTTGAAAAGTTGAAAGGTTCCGCCTTCGCTGAAGCTATGGCGGACAAGTGAGAAGTTGAATGGCTGCAGCCGTTAGTCGTTAGTTGACAGTCATTCGTGACAACGCCCTCGGCCAAGGCGACCTCCTTCTGCGTGAGCTTGACGGGCCACCCCGCGACCACGTTCCCCGCGTGGTTCGTGTAGCCGCCCTCAGCAAACGCGGAAAACGCGTACAGAAGAATAATTGTCGAAACTATCGATCTTCCCATCATCTCCACTGTCCTTTAGTCCACCTTGGCCCTGATTATCTCCGGCAACCTGAAGGCGCACCACTGAGGCAGGGTCAAGACGCCGTTTTCGTATCCTACGTTGCCATTCACCAACTTGACACCCCAGCGGATTTCCGGGTAGCTGTCGGATTCGATCATCGTTCGAAGACTCTTGGCGCGGTTGTTCTCGGCCTTCACCTCTATCGGCACAAGGCAATCTGCAGACCGCGCGAAGAAATCCATTTCAAGCGTCGAGTTCTCGCGCTTGTAATATGCGAGCGGCACGCCCGCCTTGACGAGCGCCTCGCCGACGATGTGTTCGAAAAGGCCTCCTTTCCAAGTGCCGAGATTCCGGCGAATCCGCACGTCTTCCTGCACCTCTTTCTCAAGCATGGACAAAAGCAGCCCGGAATCGCACAGATAGAGCTTGAACGCGTCGTTGTCGAGGTGCGCGCCAATCGGCAGTTCCGGCACGTCCATGCGCCGGCACTTTGCGACTACGCCGGCATCCTCAAGCCACTCAACGCAGCCCCAGTAGTCCTTGCGCGTCGCGCCCTTCGAAACCGTCGCCCACTGGAACTTGCGGTTCTCCTTGGCAAGATGCGCCGGTATGGAATCGAACACGGCCTGAATGCGGACGGGATCCAGCCCCTCGGCATACTTGCGAATGTCCGCGCGGTAATCGTTGAGTATGCGTCGCTGCGTCTGCGGAACGTCCTCGAACGTGCCTTTCGTGAAGTACGTCTCAAGGACATCCGGCATTCCGCCAGTCACGCAATAGTCAAGAAACAACCTGTCCATCGTGTTCTTGACTGCCGCGCCGAACGGACGGCATGCAAACGCCGGCTCCAGCAGATCGGCAATCTGTCCGTCGCCGTAGCCGCACCCCCACAGGAATTCCTCGAAGTCCAGCGAACGCATGGTCTCCGTTTCCTGATAGCCGACGCTGTAGCTCTTTACGCGCTTGACCTGTATGCCCAGCAGCGAACCGCTGCATATCACGTCAAAGCGTCCGTCCTGCGCAAAGAACTTGAGAGCCGTCGCGATTTCGGGGAACTCCTGGAGCTCGTCGAAGAACAGCAAAGTGCTCCCCGGAGTGAAATGCAGACCGGGGTCTATGGCGGAAATGTTCCTGACAATGTTGTCAACTGAAAATCCATCGCGAACGATTTCCTTGAATTCCGGTCGCTCGACAAAGTTGATTTCGATGTACGACTCGTAGCCCGTCTCCGCAAAGTGCCGTACGGTCTCTGTCTTGCCAACCTGCCGCGCACCATTTATCATAAGCGGCAAGCGATCCTCCCGCGCCTTCCAATCTTTAAGGAAGGCGTCAAACTTGCGACGCAGATATAAAATCGGCTTTTTAGGCTTCATGTTCGCACATTTTACCATAAAAGGATGCCGGAAAGCAACGAAATTCGGTTTTTATGAGCGAACTTTGCATTATCTCCGCCACTTTTATGAGCGAACTTTTCGCCTTGTCAGCCACTTTTATGAGCGAAACAGCTTAAACGCTCATAAAGCCGGGTCCGTTTCCGCCGAACCTGGAGAACTGGGCCGCCGAACATGTTGATGATGGCGTTGCGGAAAGCGGTGCGGATCTCGTTGTTCAGATCCTTCTGGGTCTGGTTGCGGAACTTGCCGACCTTGTTGAAAGGTTGAAAGGTTGAAAAGTTGAAGGGTTGAAGGGTTGGCTAGGCGGCCGGGGCGTCGAAGTGGAGGTTGTAGGAGGCGTTGACGGTCGCTTCGAGGCGGAATTGCTCCGGGATGGCCGACAGCTGCGCGTCGGTGTTGTTGCCGGCGGCGTTGACCGCCCCCTCGTCGAACGTCGACCAGTCCTGGTCGGCGAGGGTGGAGAGGTTGCCGGCGGGGATGGTGATGTCGAGGGTGGTTTCTTCGTAGCTGGCGGTGTCGTCCACTTGCGTTTGGCCCTGGGCGCTGAAGAGGAAGCCGACGCCGCTGGTGATGGTCACCGAAGCCTTGATCGAGCCGTCCTCCGCCTTGCCGAGCGTCCAGACCAGGGGTTTTTCGAAGGGGTTTTGGATTTTCATGCGTCCGCCCGCGAGCGACATTTCGTGTCCGCCATTGGACAGGGTGGAGACGAACGCGTTCTTGACCATGCTCGGAGCGTATTGCGTGACGATCGACATCAGAAGGCCCGTCTGCTTCTTCACGTTGGCCGAGGCGGCCTTGTAGGTCGCCTTGTCGTCGCCGGTGATGAATTGGACGAGCTGGTCGCGCGCGGTTTCGTAGTTCGTGGTCGAGACCTTGCCGCCTCCCGGCAGGTTGACGGTCATTCCGCCGGCCACCACGTCGCGGTTGAACTGGTAGTGCACGCAGTCGAAGTCCTCGGTGCGGTTGCCGCCTCCGTCTTTCTTGACGAGGTGCTTGTTGACGAGGAACGCGAAGGTGTTGACGAGGCCCTTGCGGGTCTCTTCCTGCAGTTTGGCATTGAAGCGGCCGAGTTTCTCCATGACGGGGGCGTTTTCCTGGGCGGCCGTCTTGGCGAGCGCCTTGTTGCCGGACTCCTCGAGGGTTTCGGTGAATTGGATGGGGGTCGATGTGGAAGAGCCGTCGAGGGCGACCGTGGTCTCCCAGTGGAACTTGACGGGCATCCCCTCGGGCTCGGAGTAGCGAATCGTGATGGCGCCGGTGTCGTCGTTGCGCGAGAGGGTGTAGGTGAGCGGGATGTGCTCGTTGCCGATGTCGCCCCGGATGCCGTGCTGCGGCAGCAGCGGCAGGAGCGGCTGGTGCGCGGCCTGCGAAAGCGCGCGCATCACGCTGGACGCCTGGCTCACGTGGACCTTGCCGCAGAGGGTCTCGATCCTGCC
>CACWIW010000290.1 GCA_902761035.1 uncultured bacterium
GGCCTGGGTGCTGTTGCAACTGCAATCGTTCAAATCTCGAATGTGGTCGAAGCTAGGCAGGTCAGTCTGCGCAGGGCTTGTTTCGCTGGCGATTGTCTGTACCACCTTGATCGGCAAGAACACCAACGGCGTGAACGGTGTCGGGGGGATGTTCCTGATGCAGTTCAATCCGCCGGCAGTCCGGTCCGTCACGCCGGAGGACATTTCAAACGGCTGGCGCGTGGCGGAGGTGTCCGGTACCGGTGCGTTCACGCCGCCGCCCGCGAACGCGGTCACGAACGAGCGCTGGCGTCTGCGCGGCGCGCATGACGACGCCTTCCGCATTTCGGCCGACGGCTGGTCGTACCCGTTCGCGTCCGGCGTGACGGTGCTTTCTCGCGGTGAGATTCGAAAAGACATCCGTTCGCGCGGTTTTCCCCGTGCCTTTGAACAGGATCTCTCGCTGCTGCCCGTCGCCAATTGGCAGTTTCTGCCAGAAGGGCGAAATGAAAGCGTGTTCTGGTACGGGTCTACGACATCCAACACTTTGATTGCCACATGGTGGAACGCGGCGCTCGGACGCGATGCGACGAATCCTGTATGCTTCCAGGCGGAACTGTTCACTAACGGCGGTTTCGACTACCGCTACGAAGATCGCACCGTGCGCCACGTGCGCGTGTGGCCGTTCGATTTTGACGACGACGGGCTGGAGAACTCCGTCGACCCCGATCCGCTCGTCGCCGGTCCCGATGCGCACGGCACGAACGCGGAATGGTACAACACGGTTTGCTCTAACGTACTTGAGGCAGTGGCGAGCGGCAGCACTGGGACAACGGGCATCTTGCCCGTTGGTGGTGACTGTGTTTTGTCCTGGCGCGCCGACGTGAACTCCAACGCCTATTACTTTGTTGATGTTGTTGCGGAGCGCGGCCCTGCGCCGATCTACTTCACCGGCGACCGCGACTCGCGCCTTGGCAATCCAGTCGTCGTTGCACTTGCGGGCGTAACGAACCGCGTGCCGCTTCTCATCGGCGTCGACTACGCCGTCACGTCCGATACGCCATTTACAGTCTCGTTCCCCATAGACTACGTTCATCCGACTGTCACCACGAATGGCGTCGCAGACTACAATGTGCGCTGGCCGCTCAACTTCGTCTTCACTGAGAGTCTAACCGAATCCAACCGCGTCTATACGGTAACTGTCGAGCCATACGACCCTGGCGGGGTACTGACGTGGGAGGGCGGCGGAATGCGTTCGGGAGCGTCGTCTGGATGTGGTTGTGGATGCCTAAGTTGCATGGGATTCTCCATCGGGTTCAATTGTTCTGCCATCTGTACGTGCCATGGGGAGTGTCATGCAGTCGGAGGCTACGCATTTGAGAATGCACTTTTCACGGTCACTGGCGGAGTGTGCCGGTGCGGCTTCGACGATCCACAGCCTTACGGTCCTTCTCCACACGATCCGAGCGACCCGCCGTCGATTTTTATCTCGTTCAGCAAGCCCGCTGTGATTTTTGAAGACGCTTACGAAGACAAACCTGGCGTGACGGTGGCGAGGCGCTCGACGCGCGTGGGCCTTACGATTGACGTATACGGTGGCCCGCATGGCGGAGCGTTCCTGATATCAGATCAGAAACTTTCCAAACTGACAAAGATTAGCGGGGACGTACTGTTGCCATACGGTCTGCAACTTGCCGCGAACGAATCCTTTCACGCGACGGGCGTGTTTGAAGGCGTTCTTCCTAGCGATTCGGAAAATGACGTAAAAGTGATCGGTTCTTTTATTGAGGCCGATACGGGCGCAATCATTGGAAATAACTCACAACTGAGTGTTGTACGAGTGGAACTGAGTCCTCGCGTTGTTGCGCCGAAGAACCACGAACCGAATCGCCATAGTTACGGCGTGTGTGAACTTGTACGACATTTACAGACACCCTCCACGCCTGTCGTTACGTGGAATCCAACCGGCGGGGGATCGAACGAGATGTATGCGGGTTCCCAGCACTATCGGTGTCCACTCGATGGATGCGAGAATCCGTTGCGAGCGGAGATTGGAACCATACATTATACACCACTCGTTGATGTACAAGAACCATTTGGCGTTGAATCTACGGCTGAACGTCCCATCGTGTATTCTAATGCCGTCCACAAGGGAGAGGCGGGTGGAATCGGAATGAAACTTTATTTGTACATCACGCCGTTGGAAGTATCATTCTCCGAGATTGCCGTTGAGGAGGTTCCGAGCCTAACGTATGAAGCGGAAGGTTACTTTACCAATTTATACTTTAACGGTGCTTTTGCCCATACCGGTGGGCAATGGGGGGCTGGTGCGGGCCGTTGGGCGGATGTAGATTTCAACAATCAATTTGCTGAATACGATGAAGCCGCCTACAATGACAAGATACCGTGGTTGACTCCAAATGGAACTCCTACGACGAATGCTGCGTATGCATGGACAGACGGTTGCGTTTACATTGACAATCCGTTTGGATGGCATGTCAAGGGGACAGGTGGCAATACTCCGCCATACAAGGTATTTGGCGAAAACATTCGGGACACAATCATGCTTGACGAACATGGAAGAGTCGGTGTATGGAAACTGAACAACTGGGTGATACGTACGACAAATGACGTTGTGTCACTTTTCGGACCAAAGGAGCATAAAGAATGAGATTCAATAAGGTGACTCTTTTTCTGCTTGTGGGGATCCTTGCGGGAGCATCTGGATGCCGTAAGGAGCATCAGTATGCAGAAGCGTCAACGCACAAGACTGATGCGTCTTACGGTGAATCAAGATCTTCGATTAAAGCGTCCGCTTCGCCAGTATCGCCGGAAGAGCGTGACGTGCAGAATAATCTAAAAAAGATTGCTGATTGGAGGTCGTATCTTGAGGCCTCAAAAGGTAATACGCACATTGCGAGCCGGATTAGCCGAGGCATGCGAGCCGGATTAGCCGAGGCATCAACTTTATTCCCGATCCCGTTCGGCGGATGGAATGTTTTAACCGTTTCTTCGAGATTGCCTTTTCATACCCCATCGATGCGGCAGACCCCGGGACTCGGAGTGATCAAATGTTTGCATTCTACGAAGTTTCAAGAATGGTGGCAGGGAGTGCATACGGACGTGATGACCAAGACAATTTCTGGAAAGCTAACCTTTGCTACTTGAAACGGTTACAGGAAGAGATGTTAAGAGTGCAAGCTTTCCTTGACGGGAAAGACAAGCAAGGGACTTTTAATGGAAAAACTGATGTATGGAAGGATTACCGCGATTATGTGAAACGGAAGTACGACGGTCTCGATGACAGCTTTTCACATATTTTCGGGACAAGTCAGACAGCGGATTTTCTCTCTTACGAGAGATGGCTATCAATATGGATACAACTTGAAACAACGCTTTGTCACGAAGTAGAGGTGTGGGATATCGTAATAAGGGGCTGGAAGGAAAAACTGAAGGTTGACCCCATTTCTGACAAGCGGAAAAGGATGGCAGAGTATAATAACGATGAACTCAAACAAGCCCTGCGCGAGTGTGCGCGCCAAGTAGAACTTGAAGAAGAGCGTCGTCGTGTTGGCTCGGACGTGAAGGTCGATGTCGGGGATTTGTGAGACTAGGCCTTGAAAGTCAAGATGACTGACATGAAAATTCCACATGCAGTAGTATGGTTGTGCGTGGGCTGTGCAGTCAT
>CACWIW010000291.1 GCA_902761035.1 uncultured bacterium
GCTCTCTCGGGATGGATTGTCCTCCATGACGTCCTCTCCGCGGGGCAGTTCTGCGGATGCGCGCTTGTCTTCGTGGCTGTAGTCGCGACGCAGCTCCTGTCGGCGCGGAAGACGGCTTCGGCCGGTTGACGTGGTTGCCGCCCTGGAATATCCCCAGTTTTTGACCCCTGAAATGAGTCGCATGCCTGATTTTATTGGGCGGGACGAGTTTCTGGAAGTGAAATAAGCGAAAAGTCGGTTCCACTTGCTGGATGTGGTATAATGCCACTTGCCAAAAACCACCAAGGAGGAACCGACATGGGAAATGATAGCATAATTGCGTTCAAAACGCGAGAACAGCTCAGAAAATACCTGGGGATATTTTCTCCCCAGTTCAATGACAGCCGCTGGAAGATGGAGTTTCTGGGGCAGATGCTTTTCGGCATACAGGCCTCGCGCGACACGCTGATGAGCGAGATCGCGCGTTCTCTCCAGGAGGACATCCTGGCCAAGAAGACGCAGGAACGGCTTGAACGGCATCTGGCGACGGAGGGGATGGACTCGAAGGTGCACGGAAGCATTCTGTGCGATGCCGCGCCAGGCATCCACGACGACACGTTGATCATAGTCGACCCTACCGACGTGCAGAAGGAGTATGCCGATAAGATGCCGTATCTCGCCAAGGTGTGGGACGGCAGCAAGGGCAGGGTCGGGGACAATCTCGGCTATACGCTCTGCATGGCGATAGCCTGCGAGAACGGATGCCGGAAGATAGTTCCGCTCATGCTGCGGCTGTGGTCGTCCGTCCACCCCGAGTACGTCAGCGAGAACGACGAGGTGGAGCAGGTGATAGGGCAGATTGCCTCGACGACCAACGGTCGCGGCATATTCGTGTACGACAGAGGAGGGGACGGCGACGGCATGTTCGGGTTCTACATAAGGCACGGTCTTGATTTCATCGTGCGGCTTGTGGGAGACCGCTATCTGCTCAACTGGGGCGGGAAGACGGAGAAGTCGCAGGTTCTGGCGCGCGACCTGGCCGCGGACTGCACCATGAGGTACGAGGACAGCGTCCTGTTCAAGTCGCACAACAAGGTTCACAACGTCCGGGTGAAGTACGGCTCCATGCCCGTGCGCCTCCCAGACTGGCCCGACACCGACCTTCATCTCGTCGTAGTGAAATGGCCAGGCGGCGAGAAGCCGATGATGCTGCTGACGACTTTGAACGCGGTGCGCACGAGAAAGGCGCTTTGGGAGGTCGTGCAGGGCTATCTGACCCGTTGGCGCGTGGAGGACACGATACGGTTCATCAAGCAGTCCTACAGGTTGGAGCATATGAGGCTTCTCGACTACCAGCGGCTGAAGAACATGGCCGCGCTCGTCGTCGCGGTTGCCTATTTCGCGGCTGTGTGGCTCGGCAAAAAGGTGAAGCTCGACGCGCTCGCCAAGCACGTTGCCAAGGTCTCGCGCAAGATGTTCGAGGTGCCGGAGTTCTTTTACTACGCGATAGCGGATGGCCTCAGGTGGCTTTTCGTGCGCCACGGGAAGTGGCGTGGTTGGAACTGCCCGCGCGAGGAACGCGGCGACTTGCAGATGGAGTTTGAACTCCTGACGGGATAGACGCAACCGCTTGCGCAACAAGCACGGCCGCAAAACCTTCGGAATTCCGCAAAAACCGCGCAGGCCTTTCCGAGGGCTCGACAGCTCTTTACAAAGGTGGGGATATTCCAGGAAGGCGACCCCCTTGCGCTGGCGGAGAGAATATGATATACTTTCTTTTCCTATGCGAGATCGGGGACTAACCGGTTTCGCCTTGTAAACCGCGGACAAAACCCTGGAAAAGGGGCACAAATCCGCAAAAAGAAAGAAAAAAGAAGATGCAGAAGAGCTATCGTGCTCCGAACCCCGGCGACAAGCGCGCCTGGTTCATCATCGACGCGAAGGACGTGCCAGTTGGCCGCCTCGCAGTCGTCGTCGCAAACAAGCTCCGCGCGAAGGATCTCCCCACGTTTGATCCTTCCGTCGACGCAGGCGCCTTCGTGATCGTCACGAACGCCGCGCTCGTGAAGCTCACGGGCAAGAAGGAGGAGCAGAAGACCTACCAGCGCTACAGCGGCTACAGGGACGGTCTCAAGGAGTTCACCGCCGCCGAGATGCGCGCGAAGCATCCCGACCGCATGATCAAGGAGGCGGTCTGGGGCATGCTCCCGAAGAACAACATCGCCCGCAAGATGATGACTCGCCTCAAAGTCTTCGCGGCAGAGGCCGACAAGGGGACGCTCGCGGCCCAGAAGCCCGTCGAGATCAAGCTCTAAGGGAAGGAATTTAAGAAATGGCCACTAAGAAAGCTATCTCCGCCGGAACTGGCCGCCGCAAGACGGCGACCGCCCGCGTGAATCTCGTTGAAGGCAAGGGCGTCTGGACGGTCAACGGCGTCGCGATCGAGGAGTACATCCCCTCCGAGGCGCTCCGCGACTACCTGAAGCAGCCCGTCGCAATCTCCGGCTACGACATGGAGAAGGTCGACGTCGTCGTGTTCGCCAAGGGCGGCGGAATCTCCGGCCAGGCGGGCGCGATCCGCCATGGTCTCGCCCGCGCGCTCGTCGCGGCGGACGAATCCACGCGCGCCGCGCTCAAGAAGGCCGGCTGCATGACTCGCGACAGCCGCATGAAGGAGCGCAAAAAGCCCGGTCAGCCCGGTGCCCGCAAGCGCTTCCAGTTCTCCAAGCGCTAATCGCACAAACGCTGGGTGCGGGGACGGCGGCATGTTCGCCGCCGTTCTCGCTGTCAGTTTCAGACATGGCATTTGGATTTCTGAAGAAAAT
>CACWIW010000292.1 GCA_902761035.1 uncultured bacterium
AAATAGTAGTTCCGTTGCGTGCAGTCTCGGCGCATTGCGTGAACAAGCTGCCTCACGCCGTTGACACCCACGAGAAATGGCGGCATTCACAAAAGAAAAACTACCATTTGCAATGCCTGTCCACACGGCAAACGCATCCTGCCCTCAGCCTAAACGAGTTCTGTCCACAAGACGAGTGGCTATCTCTACCATCTATAATTGCGTCGTAATGTGGTTCCGTTGAAACTCGCATACATCTTGGCATCATCTGTAAACCTCGCCAACATTGGATATACCCGCTCCGCCCGCTATTTTGCGCCACCCTGTACAGGGCGAACGGTAAAGCCCTCATATCGGTGGCTAGCAAATCTTCCATGCCCCTTCGGCCAGAAGTTGAGACTGGCCGCGAACCTCGATTTTGAATTTTTCTTATCAGGAGCCGAAAAGGACGACCAGTAGCAGCCATCATATCCAACGTTGGGCGACCTCCCTTTGACACGGCCGGTGACTGGGAGAAAGATGCTGGCGGAGACGTAGTCGCCTTTACCGCGAACTAAATACCCCTTCACGCCGTTCAACATCGTCTGGGTCCATTCGCACTTGCCACTGAGATCAATGATCTCTTGATTTGCCGGCATACGCCATCCCCCGCCCCACTGCACATGCGCGGCGTCATGTTCCGGCGTGAGATTGCCATCCGCCGTAGTCCATCCTTCATCCCATAACGATTGTAAGCTTTTCCCAAAAGTAGGCGCGTTCTTCTCTTCAAAAGAGAAATTTGACGAAGAACCGTCACTCGCCACCCAAGCACCGTTCTCACGCTTGTAGCCTACGGTATCGCCCCACCAGAAATAATAGCCATAGTCTTCGGGCTTCTTCGCGCCGATGTTCATCTCTGCCCAGTACGGACCACCTTCCCATAGCTGAACCTTGCCGATTGCAGACCCGTGCGTCACAACCGTCTGCTTTTCGTCGTTCGCGCCTTTTTTCGCACCGCGTTCATGTGATTCAGTAGAACAACATAGACGGAAACCGATGTTAAAGTTCTTCACCGACGGGTGCCATTCATAAATGACAGCAGCAGTTGCGGCAGATGCCATGTCGGTGAATGCCCCGCCGCGTATCTTACGTTTTTTCCCAAAAAAAGCCCCTCTGGGATCCGTCATTACATTCAAGGTACGACTTGCCCAGTCAAGACAAAAGTCCCAAACATTTCCATGCATGTCATACAACCCCCACGGATTTGCACGCTTCAATCCAACTGGATGGGTCTTAGAGCTGGAATTATCTTTATACCACATATAGTCTCCATTCGCCGAATCACCATAGCTGTATATCGTTGTCGTGCCAGCACGACATGCGAACTCCCATTGCGCAGAGGTCGGCAGGTCAAACTCCAATCCCGTCCTTGCCCGGAGCTTACCCATGAAACTATATACGTCAACGGCATTAGACACCGGCCACTTCGCACCCTCACCTTTGCCGCGTATCATGTCATACGACACCCTTTCCACAGGGCGCATATCGCCTTTAAATTTTGACGGGTTGCCACCTGTCACAAGACGATACTGCTTCTGCGTCACCTCGAACACGCCGATGTAGAACGGCTTGGTAAGCGTAACGCGGCGGGATTCGTTTTTCTGATTCTTGCCCATGATGAACGTGCCGGGCTCTATGCGGCGGAGGACGAGTTTCGTCGTCTTGTACTCGTCCGTCCAACCGCCTTTAGGCTCGGCAGCGAGGTACGAAACGGGATAGTTTGTCGCATTCGGCCCTGTGGAAAGATCGACCACGCAATACAGGTTTCCGGCGGTACGCCTCTGCGACTGAGCCTCCGCTACCTCGTTGGTACCGCCAGACTCAATTGCCTCGACACCAAAAGTGGCGGCGAACTCTTCCTCTGCCGACTGCGGTGCGGCGGGCTTGCGGAGAGCGAACCATACCGATGTGAAAACTGCGGCGGTCGCGGCGAAGGCTCCGCCAAAGATGGCGGTAGCCTTCCACGGCAACTTCCTCAACGCCCGTTTCACACCATCCCACAACTTTGGCAACGCTCTGCCGCTGGGCCGAACAATGGTTTTCACCTCGGAAGCTGGTACTTCCAGACGTTTCACCAAAGCGCATAGATCGACTGGGCGTTCCGCAGGGTCTTCGGCAAGCATCTGCGGCAGAACCTTCGTCCATGGGAGTCTAAGCGTCTCAAGGAGTTCAAGCACCCGTGAGCCAGGTTCGTACCAAGCGCCTGTGAGAAGATAGACGATCATCACGGCGAGTGAATACACGTCGGCAGCCGGAGTCGCCTCTTCGCCGCGTTCCACCTCCGGCGCCATGTAACCACGAGTTCCCATCACGAGACGTGAGTTCGTCACCTCGGCGGCCATGGTGGTGGATGCCCTCACCTCGTTGCGAAGCCTGTCGGAGAAGAGACGCAACACGCCAAAGTCGGAAAGGATGACGTGTTTATCCGCTGAGAGCAGTATGTTGTTCAGTTTTATGTCACGGTGGACGATTCCCTGGGCGTGGATGTAGTCGAGGGCTGACGCGAGTTCCGTGAACCACTGGAACACAAACTCCTCGTCAAGGTCGGACACTTCGACATCGGCGAGAGTGTGCGGGGAACCGTCCTTGTAAACCACGAGATCCATCACGAAGTAAGGCGTCTGGGTCGCCTCGTCGAAGTTGAGGTCGAACACGCGTACGACATTTGGATGATGGAGCCGCGCAAGAACCCTGCCCTCGGCAAGGAACTTGTCCTTCAGGATGTCGATGTGCCCGTCTTCGAGCGTGAACGACTTCAGCGCATAGTGGACGCCGAGCTGCCGATCATGTCATCTGGATTGAACTCTGCCATCATAGTCCGATGAAGTGGATGGTCTTGCCGGACTGCCGTGCGGCGTGAAGCACGAAGTAGCTGCGCTGCTCGACGATGCGCATGATGCCCGGCAGTCGTTCAAGCGCCGGGAGCACGTAGCGCTCGTCGGGGAAAAACGGCCACGCGATGTTGAAACACTTCTCCATGACACTTATTATACACTATTTCCTAACAGCACGCAATGTCGAACTGCCTGCATAATGGCATGGTGTTCTCATTTGGCTGACTGTTTCTTTCCGTTTCCAGCCTGACGTTTCGCTGAAAAGCCCTTGCCCTGCCAGCCTGGGGGTCCGAGAAAGGA
>CACWIW010000293.1 GCA_902761035.1 uncultured bacterium
AATTCCGCGCTTCCGCACGAATTCAAGCCGATTGTAGATCCGGTAGTGGGGCACCTCCGCGAACTTTTCGGCGAGGATGTGATTCCGGCCGGCATCGCCAACAAGGATATTTTCAAAACGGCGGACATAAACAGCATCATTGTCAGGGATAATCCCGCCGCGCAGGTTACCGCCGATGGGATCCGCGAGAGTTTCCAGCGCATCGCCGAAGATACCGGCGCGAAGATGTGCGCCACAAAACGCCTGTCGGGCTTCCTTGCGGCGACCGGCGCACCCGAGTGGGCCGCCTCAACGATGCTGGACGATTTCGCCGTATCACATCCCGAACTGCTGACGCGCCTTACGGCGGCGCGCTCGGCGGCGGAGACGGACGCCATCATCGAGGAATCGCGCGATCTTATCGAAGCCGAAGCCAGGCGTTTCGCCGAGGCCGAACGGATCAAAGACAAGTTCACCGGCTTCTACAAGGAGGCGCTCAGCCATGCGATGGGCGTTCCCGGATCGGCGCTCTCCACCTTGCGCATCGACATGTACTGGATCAAGGCCAAAGGCAGCAAGCTCGCCGAAGCCATCCGCCAGGGAACCTTCGCCGTCGCGAGCAATGCGGACATCGAAAAGGCCTTCCGCGATCTGGCGGCCGACCTTGCCGAGCAGCGCGTGGCCGCCATGCGGGCGGTGGACGAGCTGGACATTCCGCTCGCCGTGCGCGATGCGTTCAAGGACCATCTCTACCACGTGGGCCGCGTGGACAACATCGACCTCGCGCGTATCGTCCAGTCCACACGCGCCGCTTTCGGCGCGCTGGCTGACGCCATAGACGCCGTGCTCGTCCCCGGCGCGGACAAGAACGCCGTTTACACGGCTGATTACGCACGGCAGGCTGGTCGGCATGACGTTCGTGTTCGACAAGCCGGGGTTCGTCGAGAAACTTGAGGCCTTCTTTGAGCGGCCGGACGTCGCCGCAGACATGGAAAACGTCCAGGACGACACGCTCCCCCACAACGCAGGAAAAAGCTTCGCTCGCCAACGCCTTCGGCAAGTCGAAAATGCCGCCGGCCTACGCATTCGCCGTCGGGGAGGCGTTCCGCGACCTCGGGATGGACGACCTTTCCCTGGAAGCGAAGGAGAAGCTGATGACCAGCGCGAACGGACGCGCCATCGCGAACAAGATCCGCGAGAGCGCAGGCCCCGTCCTGCCGTCGGATCTCCGCTCAATGGTGCGCCAGCAGTTTGCGGACATTGGAGCGAATCACGCGTGCGAACGCTTCCTGACCGGCCTCGCCGCGAAGAACAACATCGTAATCGGGGCCGAAACGGCAAGCTGGTGCCGCAGCACTCTCTTCGGGCACAACGCCGCGATTTCCGAGGAATTGACGACGGCGTTCCGTTCGGCGGTAGTGGAACGGCGCGACGTGCGCGCCGCCGTAGCCGCCGTTCTCGAAAAGTACGCCGAGGACGCGCTTGTCGTGGCCAAGGCCTACGGCTCTATCGAAAAGGCGGATGTGGAGGCTCCCGAAAGGGCGCTGCGCGAGATCGTAGAGAGGACCGGTCTCGACGAGGCGTTCGTGCGCAGCCACCTGCGAACCGACGCCGTGGCCATTCACGGCGGCACGCTGGCGTTCGACCGCGCCGATCTCCGCGACGTGCTCAAGAATCCCGCGACGGACTACAGGACGTTCAACCTCGAGCTGGTCGCCGAGAACGCCAATGCTCGCGTCGATTCCTTCATCTCGAAGAAGGTCGCGTTCCTCGCGCAGATCGATGCGCTGCCGGTTTCCGAGGCGTGCAAGACGCAGATTCGCGCCGCCACGCTTTCCGAGAGCACCTTCAAGGACGCCGAACTGCCCGCCGCCACCGCGCGCATCCTCGCCCGCGCAGACGTGGCGAACATGCTCGACTTCGCGAAGACCAATCTCGTCCCGGAAAAAATCGTCGGGATGAGCGACAAGCAGGTGTTAATGGTCATTAGTATCGTAGCGTCAACGCTCAACGCCGCGATCGAAGCGGAGCTCTCGGAGGACAAGCGCGCGTCGATGGACAACGGCGACTATGCCGTTCTCACGTCGCTTCTCAACATGGCGTTCACCGACGTTTGCGGCGCAAGCCTGAAGGAAGCGGCCGTCCAGCTCGCCGCAGACGGACGATTCGCCGGCGTGGATGCGGCAGGGGCCGAAGAGCAAGAACGCTACAACATCGAATACGTGACCTACAGCACCGGAATCGACCAGAACAAGAATCGCGTCCCCGTCGATACGCAGAGGGCTCTTGCGGCGAACAAGTCCGCCTCCAACATCGCGCTCGCGCTGCGCATGCTCGGTACGGTCCGCTCCGATCTCTACCTCGAATGGCTTGACAGGGAGACCGCCAGCGCAGTTCGCGAGAACAAGGCCACGGCCGAACAGCGCGCAATCGCCGAAGCCGCGCTTAAGCGTGCGCCGGCGCTTTTCAGGAAACACTCCGCAGGCCTTACGGCAGAGCAGAGCGCCGAACTCAAGGCGTTCCTCGTCACGCTCGACTTCCGCGACGCCGCGCTCGCCGCGAGCGAGGAGGCGCTGAGCAGGAAGGCGTTCGAGATTTCGCTTGCTGGTGACGGCTTCGACGTTCCCGGCTCTTCGGCAGCGGGCAAGGCGCTGTCGCGCGGATACGCGCCCGCGGAGCTTCCGATGCTACAGCGCGTTGCGGACATCTACCGCGAGGCGACAGGCTGCACCGAGACCGAGGCGCGAATCGCCGCCCTCGACCAGCATAGCGCGGCGCGGCGCCTTTTCGCCTACGGAGGACGCTTCACCGCGTCGGCGGAGAACTTCAAGGCAGGTCTCAAGCTGCTTGGGCAGTTCAAGACCTGGCTCGCCGCCAGAGATGCGGAAGTAGAGCCGAAACGCGTGCCCAACGGGCGTGTCGGCGCCGGCGTAAGCCTCACCGCCTTGAACGCCGATCCGAGCTACTTCACGAGCGGAGCGGAATACGCCTACGAGAAATTCATCTTCGAACACCTCGCGATCGACGAGTCGCTGCCCATTGCGACGGACGATCCCAACGCCGTGTTCGACATGGAGCACAATCCCGTGACGCGCTTCTTCGGCCGCGGCTACTCCACCGCCAGCACCAACACCATGGCGCAGATTCCGCCGGAAAAGCGAACCCTCGTATATGAGGTGTTCGACCTCATCGCGCCGCTCGCCACGACGCAGGCGGGCGTAGATGCGAACTACCACCGCAGCTCCAACGTCGAAATGATCGCGCGCATCCTCGCCAACCTGGACGCCATCGCCGAAATGAAGGAGGCCGGTACGCTCACGAAGGCGACGTTCTGCGAACGTTTCCTCACCGACATACCTGGCGCGGCGGAGATGACGTTCTCGCAGATCGGCCAGACGCTGACCAGGCTTCAGGAGCAAGTCCTGGTAAACAGGTTGGGCGGAAACGTGGGCAAGTTCTTCCAGTTCAACCTCATGATGCAGTCCTCCGGACGCACCATCGAGGAGTGCGCGGAGGCGATCCTGAACGGGCAGAGGCTCCCGAGGGCCCCCTACATCGCCCCGGCGAACGGCGGCATATCCGAACTGGACGGCACCGCCAAAGGTGGCCGTGCGCAGTGCGTCCTCGACCTGCTGCGTCCCGCGAGTCCGGTGTCGATTTCGGACGGCAAGGAGATTTTTTCCCGGACGGCACCACGCTCACAAGCTCCAACCAGGATCAGGCGAACGCCATCGCCGACAAGATCGCGGAGCTCTGCGGGCCGGTTCACCTGACGCAGCTCAGCTCGGTTTACTTCGCGCTCACGCAGGCGGGCGAAAACATCCTCCTGGACGCTTTCCGCGGGCAGGGATACAGCACGACCGAGCATACGCCGCTCACCTACACGCTCCTGAAGAACGAGGAGACCGGCGTCATCACGGTGCGCTACTCCGAGCCGGCGGGCTTCCCGATCAAGTTCAGCTGGGAGTGCGCAATCGCCCTTGACGGCACTTCCACGACAACGCAGATGAATGTCGTTGCCCCCACGGGAGCGGCAGTATGAAGCCGACTCAACGCCGAATGGTCCAAAAAACCACGCCTGCCCGTGTAACCTTTCGACGGAAAGCGTGTATTCAAGGTAGAAAACATTATAGGAGAAAATACCATGACACTCGACATCAACGGATATAACAGCATATTCAAGTCTTTCGTGAGCTTCGCGCAGGAGCGGCACGACGCGAACCAGGTGAAGGCGGTCGCCGACGCGCACGTCAACAGGCTCGACGGCCACAGGGTTTTGGCCGTCACCCGCTCGGAAACGGACGAGGTCCACAAGTGGCTGCGCACGCGCGACGAATACAGGGTGAACGACCGCACCCGTGATTATTTCAAGAAGGCGATCATCGACATGTTCGGCGGCGAGTCGAAGATACCAGACTCGGTGAAGGAGGCGATGATCATGGACGACTACAACGCCGGCAAGCCCCTCACGGCACGACGCATCCTCGCCGTCAAGGCCGCGATCGACGCGGACGGCACGGCCAAGGCGCGTGCGGCGAAGATCCGGCTCGAGACGTTCTCGCCGGAGGTCAAGGCCGCCGCGCTCGGAATGGGCTACACGAAGGCGGAGCTGCCCAAGCTCGCCCGCGCCGCGCACTTCTACGCCGAGGTGAACAACTGCGCAGAGTTCGAAGCGCTCGAAGCGCTCACGACGCCCGGCTCCAAGGCGAACCGGCTCCTGGGCTACGGCGGACGCTTCCTGAAAAGCGCGGCGAACTTCCGCGAAGGGCTGCGCCTGCTCGACAGCTTTGCAACCTGGTACACCGCGACCAAGGCGACGCTCGACGCGACCGGGAAGAACTACCAGGAAGGCATGTCGAAGACCATCCTCAACGCCACGAGTTCGTATTTCAAGCCCGACACGCAGCTCGGC
>CACWIW010000294.1 GCA_902761035.1 uncultured bacterium
ATTAATGACGTTAAGGAGGTTTATGACGCGAAAGAACTTGAATCTCGCAAGGAAACATGTTCGCCCTGTAACGGAACAGGCGCAATAGTGTGCGCAAGATGCAAAGGCAATGGGGAGGTCCTCGTCAAGGGCAAAAAGCCGTGCCCAACATGTGTTGGTGGTAGGTATGATGATGATTACTACACAAGCGGTTCAGAACGCAGAGGCCAAATTCGGAAATCTGTTACTTGTAGCACTTGTAATGGGCATGGGCAGATAAGGAGAAAGTGTGGTTCGTGCGGCGGGAAGAAAAGGGTGGCAATTGAAGAGCGGGGCCGTCTGCGCAGATACGAGAACTGCGCCGCGTGTGATGGAAGCGGATACGGCTATCCTGAAATTTGCCCGAAATGTGATGGCAACAAAAAATACGATGTGTGGCAGACGTGTGGAACTTGTCAGGGGCGCGGCGAAGTCATGAACGGCAGCAAAGTGACGTGTCCAGTCTGCGAAGGCAAGGGAAAGCTCAAGTGCGAACGTTGTGATGGAAGAGGTTTTACTTATAGGCCGAAGGATGGTGTTGCGTATTAATTTGAAGTGTACAAAGCGTGGGTACAGGTCCCTACGGCGGTTTGCGCATATCCACCGACCGAAGGTCGTCCGCAACGCGGATGCCCTGGCAGGGGCGCAGTTTTGATTAACACACGGATTTGTTCGCGTCTAACGACGCTCACTTTTCGCGGCCACGGAAATCTGCCGCGAAAGCCAACACGGAGCGCGGCAAAAATGGTATAATTCACGCGATGAAACCCCATGCCAAGACCGCGCTTACGCTCGCCCTCGCTATCGTGGGCGGAATTGCGGCTGGCATGCGCTGTGACGCATCCGTGACGGTGGAAAACTCGTCGCAATACACCCCGCGCCCCGCAGCATATACAGTAAAACATATACAGAAGGGTCTGACCCTTTTGATGCTTAAGTGAGAACTCTGTGCGGAACAATCTTGGTAGCGGCAATGGTCGCCGCGAATTTCGCATTTGGCGCGAACGCCCACATGCAGGACGCACGAAAGTCGCCTGAGTGGCTTACTCGCGGCGTCATGTACCAGATACAGCCGCGCGCGTTCACGCCCGAGGGTACGCTCAAGGCGGCGGCGGAAAAGCTGCCGTATCTGAAAGATCTCGGCGTCACCATCGCCTACCTCGTGCCGGTGATGAAGATGGACACAGACATGGACAAGGGTTTTTGGAGCCCGCGCCAAATCAAGAGCGGCTTCGACAACCCGAAAAACCAGTATCGCATCTCCGACTACTTCCACGTTGACGAGGAGTACGGCACGGATGCCGACTTGAGGGATTTTTGCGCAGCAGCGCACGGGATCGGCATGAAGGTTGTATTCGACCTCGTATATCTCCACTGCGGTCCGACTGCGCCCGTCCTGAAGGAGCATCCAGAGTTCACCTGGTGGAATCCCGATGGCACGGTCAAGAAGGGTCCGTGGCGGTTCCCGAAGCTCAACTTTGCCGAGCCGAAGTTGCGCGAATACCTGATTGGCAATATTCTGTATTTGATGAAGGAGTACGGGGCGGACGGTTTCCGCTGCGACGTCGGCGACGGCATCCCGCTCGATTTCTGGTGCGATGCGCATGACATGATGGATTCCGTTTCTGGCGGAAGGGCGGTTCTCCTCTGTGAAGGTTTTACCGTCTGCAACCAGTACAAGGGCTTCGATGCGGACTACGGCTGGTTCCCCGGTCTCAATGCCGCCAGGGTGCGCAACTTGTGGGTTGAGCGTGAAAGTTCGTGCCCTGTCGGCTCGAGATTCGTGAACCACTACGAGAACCACGACATTGCAACTGACCTGCGTCCTCGTCGCGAGGCTCAGTGGGGACATGAAGCCGTCGACCTGGTTCTTGTCTGGATGTTTACGCTCGACGGCGTGCCAATGCTCTTCACCGGCAATGAACTGGCCGATTCCGACGAGCGCCATTCGATGTTCGGCAAGACACCGATGGACTGGACGCAGCTCGACCGCGAGCCGGGGAAGTCGCGTCATGCACTCGTGAAGCGCCTTGCTGCACTTCGCCGCGAACATTCCGCGTTCACTGACATCAACGGCGAGGGAGGCCTGACATGGCTTGACACGACGGCAAATGATTCCGTTACGGCTTTTGTCAGGCGGAATGGGCGCGAAACCATGCTTGTGGTGCAGAACTGGACAGGCAAAGACGTCCGTTGCGACGTCTCGTTCGCTGTTCCGAAGCGCAAGACGGCGTCATATCTTGCGGCAGATGAAGAAAATCGCGACGTCAAGGGGCGTGTCTCGCCTGATGCTGTCTATTCGAAGAATGCGGAATTTGTCGGCGGAACGACGTTTCGCGTTGGCGCCTGGGGCGCTTGGATATCCAAGGTCCATTTTTAGCATTCCCCACTCGCCACCGTTGCGTCGATTTGGTATGGTGAAGGCGGGGATGATGACATGGACAGGAGGGATGCCCATCGAGAATTCCGATCCGGCTCCTGCGTCATGGTCTGGCCCATTGCAGATACTCGGATCAAAGTACAATGGCGCTGCAACATTCTGCAGCAGCATCAAGCTCTATTCTTTGAAAGTCTACCGCAATAGCAAGTTGATCCATGACTTTGTGCCGGTGGTGGACGAGCAGGAGAACCCGACGCTGCTTGACGTTTGCGGCAATACGGTGGTCATGAGTTACGGTACGCTCTATGCCGGGCCGGTGGTG
>CACWIW010000295.1 GCA_902761035.1 uncultured bacterium
ACCGTTGCCGCGCAAGTATCGGCTGGTCGATTTCAACAGATTCACAAACCAAAAACTTACACCTTTTCAAGGGATTCGTAACGTCGAAACATACACCTTTTCAAGGAATTCGCCATTACTCCTTCCACCATTCCCTCCAGAACGGGAGATCATTCTCTGCGTACTCTGTCTCCCTGCGCCTCTGCAAGAGACATTTATTTCAACGGGGCGCAGTTGACGTGTGCGCCGATGAGGCGACGGCGATAGTTCGCCGCTCGCGCCGCAAACTCCTGGAAATCGCGCTTGGCGGGATCGGGATACGTCCAGAGCACTTCCGCAAGCGCGAATCCGCGCGGCCACATTTTCCATTCCAGCCCCTCAAGGCAGAAGGTGTGCGTGGACCAGTTGCAGCACTGTCCGCCCACGACGTTCTTCCGCGCCGCAGGCTCCACACCCTCGTATGGATCGAACTGATAGACCTTTTTGAGCGTCGTGACAACACTCCCGAAGTAATAATGCGGATCTTCCTCAAGCCCCTGCCGCGCGTCAAAGTAGCAGTGCGAACCGGGACAGCGCACGATCTCGTACCCCCTGTTCGCGGCGCGTCCGCCCGCCCCCCACGAACGCCAGCACATGCCCATCGTGGTCTTGGGCAGAAGCGACGAGAAGGAGTCGCCGCCGGTCTTCAGGAAGGTATTCCATTTTGTCCAGTCCGACGACATGAATATCTCGTCCCAGCCGATTGTCCGCCGTCCCTTCTTCGCGAGGTAATCGACAAAGTGCCGCGTCACCCATGGCTGAATGTCCTCCACGCCCTTCAGCCCCTTCTCCTTGATGAACGCCTGGCATTTCGGACAGGCCTTCCAGTTGCCGCGCGAACACTCGTCGCCGCCGATGTGGATCACCTCGCTCGGGAATAGCTCGCACACGTAGTCAAGCACCTTTTCAAGGAAGCGGAAGGTGTCGGGATTGCCGAAACAATAGACGTTGTTGTACAATTTCTTGCGATTGAACTTGAACACGTCGCGGTTGCATGAATAGACGTCCTTTGGAAAGCAGTAGAGTTCCGGATACGCGAGAATCGCCGCAGCCGAGTGGCCGGGCAGCTCGATTTCCGGCACGACGGTGATGTGGCGTTCCTTGGCGTAGGCGAGAATCTCCTTCACGTCTTTCGCGGTGTAGTACAGCGGCCCCACCTTTTCGCCGCGCCATTTCGCCGGGCCGTTGATATACCACTCCGCGCCGTATTTCTGCAGCTCGGGGAAGCCGGGGATTTCCAGCGACCAGAGCTGGTCGTCGGTGAGATGCCAGTGGAGCACATTGAACTTGAACCACGACATCTGCTTCAGGAGCTGCAGGACCGCCTCCTTCCCAAAGAAGCGCCGCGAATCGTCCAGATGTACGCCGCGCCACCTGAACTGGGGCCAGTCCCTGATTTCAAGGCACGGATAGACCTTGCACTTCGCCTTTGAATCCCAGCGCCCCGAATGGAAGAGCGTGATCTGCGCGTAGAACGCGCCCGCGTCGTCTGAATGGCGGATCGTGATGCCGTTCGTCGTGATCGACAGCTCGTACCCTTCCGGCGGAAGCCCCGCCACCTTCTCCAGCTTCGGCGGTTTCTTATCCAAATATTCACCGCCCGTTGCGCGAATCTCGCGCGGCGCAGGGATGAGCGTCGCGTTTTTGGGCATGGCACCGGCGAAGGCCCCCACGGACAAGACCGTGGCAACCGCCGCGCATTTGATTGTTTTCACTTTCATGTTTTCCAGTGTTCCTTATTATTTTTTCTGCTTAAATGGATTGACTGCCACTACGTTGCCGTACTTCTGCCCGTCGTTCAAGTCTTCGGTGTACACTGCGGAACTCCCGTTGGCGACTTCACGATCGAACTGAATAATGATAGTTTAACACATTCGTGCGCACATCGTCAATGCACGTAACGCGTCAGTCCGTAGAACGGCTCGCCGAGCGGATCCTTGCGTCCGTCCTTCCACACCTTGCGGATGCGGTACTCGTGGCGCGAGTGCGTGGGGAGCCCCAGATCTTCGTAGCGGGCAACGCGGTAGGGAAGTCCATTGGGAACTTCGTTCGTGACGTTCGTGAGGAACTTGCCGTCGCGCCAGAGTTCGTAGTGGTCGAAGTCGGGCGACATCTCCGCGCCCCAGAGGATGTACATCTGCCCGTCCTTCTCGCCGTGTCCGGCGCGGGTTTTTTCGATGAGACCCGTCCAGCCGGGCGGAGGTTCCTCGACCGATTCGCGCGAGAAGCGCGGGATGTTTTGTTCGCGCATCATCAGCGCCACGCCGAAGTCGGCGTTCTCCACCAGACACCAGTCGCGCACGGCGCAATAGGCGTCAGTCGTCATCGGATGGCAGTCCTCGTACGGACGGATGACCGTGCCGTTGAGGTGAGCGCGAAACTCGCCTCCCGGAACGGCGAACGGAAACGCGAGGTAGCCATAGCGGTAGTAACGGCGCGTGTTGAAGAGGTCGCGCGCATGCTCGAAGCGGTCCTCGATGTCGATGCGCTTTTCGTTCTCGGCCAGGTACACGCGACGCGTCACCTTCGCGCCGAGCGCCTTTTCGGGCTCCGACTCCCACGTCTTGTGGTTGTTGCGCGTGTACATGAAGCGGTTGGCGGGGCCGTCGATCAGGTCGCGCTTGAGCTCCTTGTCGTAGATGGAGTAGATCACGCCGTTCGTCACGGCCACGCGGTACCAGCGGTTCTCGGTGACGCCGT
>CACWIW010000296.1 GCA_902761035.1 uncultured bacterium
ACCCTTTCCCGGACTCCCAGGCTGGCAGGGCAAGGTCTTTTCAGCGAAACATCAGGCTGGAAAAGGAAAGAAGCAGCCTGTCAAATGAGAATACCATGCGCACAGACGCTTTCGCGCTACTTCATCGATTTCCAGCTGACCCAGGCGAGCCACGACAACCAGGGCATATTCGGAAATACGGCCGAGAACCCAAAATGCGCGTTCTACACGACCAGTGGCAGCGGCAGGCGGAATTACAAATGGTATTATCGCGATTCCGGCAGTTCCGCTTCCACGTTTAGCGCGATTGATACGCAACGCAGGATCATGACAGTCACGCACTCTTCCAAAACTGAAGAGACGGCGGTTCTGAGCCTTTACGATCGAACGGGTGCCCAGACAAAGACGCAAACATATACGCATAACAGTACGGCCACGACGTCGTTGAGTCTCTTCGCCTTGGGGGCGGGTAACTACGTGGCCGGAACAAAGAACATCTACAGCTTCGAGGCGGCGGACAGCAGCACGGCGACGACGCCGGCTGTATTCCTTGCGCCGGCGACGAACGAGCTCGGTGCGGCTGGATTCTACGACGTGGTCGGCGGCGAGTTCCACGGCGAGGCGCAGTCAAGTCCATCCTCCGATCTTACCTTTTTCGACGGCATCGGAAGTGCGGACGACTACAAGTACGAGGGGGGCGTGTTCTCCGCGAAGTTCCACGCCTACGCCTCCGACACGGAGAAGGGCTCTGTGGCGTTTGGGAGCGCGGAGGCGTCCGGCACGGCGGAGGCATGGGTCGCTCGCGGCTCGAGCGTGACGCTCAAGGCGACACCCGCCACGGACTGCGATTTCGTGTCCTGGTCCGGCGATACATGGGCGATTACCTCCGGCGACGTGGAAAGCCAGACCATCACGGTGAAGAACGACACGGCCGTGCAGCTCCTGGCGACGTTCAAGGGCAAGACGGTGTACACGTGGACTGGTGCCGCAAACGAGTCCGAGCCGCAGTGGTTCACTCTCACGAACTGGACTGATGGCGACGGCAACGTTCCCGCGCAGATAGACGGCTACAGCCATTTCGTGTTTCCGCAGAGCGGCGACGTAACCGTCAACTACAATCCGTCTGACGCATCCTTCCGGATCCAGACCTTGACATTCGAGTCCGGCGCGGGGAAGGTGACTGTGACGGGTACGGCGATGGCGCGAGTCATCAGCGTCGTCTGCCGGAACGGACAGGCGAACGAGCTGCAGAACGCAGTTGCGTTTAGCGACAAGATAAACGTGACGGCGACAAGCGGACACGTCAACTTCGCGGGCGGCGCGACGGGGGTGAACATATCCAACCACACGACTTTCTACGGCAGATACAACATAACGACGACCGGAGATTGGTCCCCGCCAAATGGCTCAACATTGAAGACGGGATCGGAACTCAATCTGCTGGATGGAACGTATTACGATCATAACAACAGGCTTACGATTGAGAGCGGCGCTACGGTGACGGTCAAGAACACAAAGACAAATGGAAGCGGAAGCAAGCATCTTGTCAACAGGAACTACGGCGTGTTCAAGGCCACAAACGAAATCTATTCCAATACAGAACTTAATAACGGGGGCGGCGGCGGATATTTGGAGAATACAACTGGCGGCGGTGTTTTCATTACACCAAAACTTCGCACGACTGCAGTTCTCGTTTCGCCGTACACCCCTACGAAGACGATTGTCGGATCAAATGGCATCATTCACGGTGCAAGCGGCTACGTTCGCATCAGCAACTCAGGTTCTCATTATTTCGGTTCCTACGCCGACTGGCAGATCTACTTCAACAACCATTCCAATATGGGCACGACTAACAAGGGCATTCGCAAAATCGGCAGTTCCGGCAACACCACGGTGACGTTCGACACGACTGACTACTACGACAACACAGTAGGCCGGACAATCACGGCGGAGAGCGGTATCGGAGGCTCGTCGGCTGACTACGCCAGCACGGTCTTGGTCGTCGTGCAAGGCATCGGCCGGTTCGTTTTCGCCAACACGGGCACCAACGACAACGACTTTGCCGGCGGCTTGACCGTCAAGGATTCCGCGACGATCGAAGTAAGGAACGGAGCCCGTCCCGGCAGGGGAAACGTGACGCTGCAGGACAGCACGCGGCTTGTTGTCCCGTCAGGCAGGACCACGCTGGGCGGCACACTTGCCTTCGGCGCGGGCACGTCGCTCGTTGTCAGCAACCTTGTGGCGGACGCGACCGCACCGGTGACGGCGAACAGCGCGACGGCGACGGCCGGTGCGCGGATCGTGGTCGGCGGCACGACGCAGCTCAAGCCCGGCAAGTATCCGGTTCTCACGTTGGCGTCCGCCGAGGCTGCGGCGGCCGTCGTGCCGAATCTGACGTTGGATGCGTCAACGGTGACGCGGGGCGATAGCGCGAGGCTCGTGGCCAAGGGCGAGACGGTGTACGTCAGCATTCCAAAAGGCTTGATGATCATCGTCAAGTAGTCCGCGCGCAACAACACGTTCTACATGTTCTTGCCTATAACTTATACCGCAACTGCGAAAATACCTAGTTCCTCGGCGCTTATGCCAAGTTTGGAGATCTTCTTCTTCATGGATTTTATCGTCCTTTC
>CACWIW010000297.1 GCA_902761035.1 uncultured bacterium
GGGCGCCGATCGGGTTGAAGTAGCGGAGAAGAATCACGTTCCACTCGGGGTCGGCCTTCTGGACGTCCTTGAAGACCTGCTCCATCATGAGCTTCGTCCAGCCGTAGGCGTTCGTGCAGCCGGGCGTCGGGAAGTCCTCGCGGATCGGCACGCTCTTGGGGTCGCCGTAGACTGTCGCGGAGCTCGAGAACACGATGTTCTTGCAGCCATGGTCGCTGAGGCACTGGAGAAGCGTGAAAGTGCCGCCGAGGTTGTTGTTGTAGTACTTGAGCGGGATCTTCGTCGACTCGCCGACGGCCTTCAACGCCGCGAAGTGGATCGCCGCGCCGAAGGGCCCTTCCTTGTCGAGGACGGCGTTGAGCTTCTTCGCGTCGCGGATGTCAACCTTGTAGAACGCAACGGGCTTGCCCGTGATCTTCTTGACGCGCGCAAGCGACTTCTTCGAGCTGTTGCAGAGGTTGTCCACGACAACTACGTCGTGCCCCGCGTTCAGGAGCTCAACTACGGTGTGGCTGCCGATGTATCCGGCACCGCCTGTTACTAGAATCTTCATCGTTTGGTCCTTTCTGTTGAAATCTTTCAGGCTACTTTCCGACGTTGAGAACGCGGAACCCGATCTTCTTTAGCGCACCGGCGTCGAGGCAGTTTCGCGTGTCGAAGACGAGCGCGGGCTTTCGCATAGACTTGAATATCTTCGCCCAGTCGAGCGCCGGATACTCCTTCCAGTCGGTCATGAGGAGAACCGCGTCCGCGTCCTTCGCGGCCTTGTATGGATCCTTCTCCCATGTAATGCCGTCAAGCCCCGCAAGGTCGCGCTTCCCGTTCTCAATCGCCTTGGGGTCGGTGATCGAGAGCCGGACGTGCTCCTCGTTGAGAAGCCGGGCGACATACCCGGCGGGCGTCTCGCGCGTGTCGCCGGTGTCCGCCTTGAACGCGAAGCCGAACATCGCGATCTTCTTGTTCGCGAGCGTGTTGAACATCGCCTTGAAAAGCCGCGAGACAATGCGCTCCTGCTGGTGGTCGTTCATCTTGATGACGCCCGACCAGTATTCCGCCGCAGTCTGGAGCCCGAAAGTCTCGCAGAGGTAGACGAGGTTCAGGACGTCCTTCTTGAAGCAGCTGCCGCCGAAACCGGGGCCCGCCTTGAGGAACTTGGAGCCGATTCGCCTGTCCGCGCCCATCACGCGGGCAACCTCGTCGATGTCCGCGCCAGTCGCCTCGCAAAGCCCCGCAAGCGCATTCACTGAGCTTACGCGCTGCGCGAGCATCGCGTTCGCCGCGAGCTTGGTGAGCTCGGCGCTCCACACGTTCGTCGTGAGGATCTTGTAGCGCTCGACCCACTTGCCGTCCTTACCCGCGTAGATGTCGCAGATTTCGCGGACGGCCGCCCTTCCCTCAAGCGTCTCCGGCCCGCCGATCAAAACGCGGTCTGGGGAGAGCAGGTCCTTTATCGCCGTTCCCTCGGCGAGGAACTCGGGGTTCGAGAGGACGGTGAAGCGGTGTTTCGCGCTGTCGTTGAGGATCGCCTCCATCGCGGCGGCCGTGCGGACGGGAAGCGTCGACTTCTCGACGACGATCTTGTCGCCGTCGGCATAGCCCTTGATCTCGCGCGCAGTCGCCTCCCAGAACTGGAGATCGCTAGCCCTGCCCGCGCCACGCCCGAACATCTTTGTCGGCGTGTTGACTCCAACGAAGATTATGTCGCACTTCTTGACGGCAGACTTGATGTCGGTCGTAAAGAAGAGGTTCTTGCCGCGCACTTCCTTCACAACGTCGACAAGACCCGGCTCGTAGATGGGGAGAGCGTAGTTCTTCGAGTTCCACGCCGCGATGCGCTTCGCGTTGATGTCGCAGACGTAGACCTTGCGGTCGGGGTTCATCTTGGCGATGACGGCCATTGTTGGCCCGCCGATATAACCAGCACCGATACAGACGATATTCTTGTTCATAGGGGTGGTATTATAGCAAAAAGCCCTTGGCAAAAGGGCATAAAAAAAGCTGGCGACGTCCTACTCTCGCACGTCCGGGAGACGCACTACCCTCGGCGATGGAGCCCTTGACTTCCGTGTTCGGAATGGGAACGGGTATGACAGCTCCTCCATGGTCACCAGCAAAAGAGGCAAGTTGGGAGTGAAAGAGAGTTGCAGCCCACTACGAGACGCGAGTCGTCTCGAGGTGAAGAAAATAAGCTAAGCCACACGTCTTATTAGTACCGATCGGCTCAACGGATCGCTCCGCTTGCACCCTCGGCCTATCGAGGTCGTGGTCTACAACCTGACTTAAGGGGCATTGCTGCCCGGGAGAGCTTGTCTCGGGGGAGGCTTGGCGCTTAGATGCTTTCAGCGCTTATCCGTTCCGAACGTGGCTACCCGGCCTGCCGCTGGCGCGACAGCCGGAACACCATTGGTTCGTGATTCCCGGTCCTCTCGTACTAGGGAATCTTCCCCTCAACTCTCCTGCGCCCACAGAGGATAAGGACCAAACTGTCTCACGACGTTTTGAACCCAGCTCGCGTTCCGCTTTAATTGGCGAACAGCCAAACCCTTGGGAC
>CACWIW010000298.1 GCA_902761035.1 uncultured bacterium
GGACGGTTCGTTCAAGGGCTCGTTCAAGGCGTACTCGGACGTGAACGGCAAGCCGAAGGCGACGACCGTGAAGGTGACCGGCGTTCTGGTGAACGGCGTGGGCTACGGCTCTGCCACAATCAAGAACGTCGGCGGCGCGTCCGTGACGATCGAGTAGGTCCCTCATCGGGCAAATGCCCGTTTCCCCAGAGAGCGGGGGCGGCTGCGCCGGACGCGGCCGCCCCCTGCGTTTTGCGCGGGGACGGGATTTATGGTATAATCCCCGCCATGCGAAAGAGGAAGGTCATAAGGGTTCCGACTACTGGGACGTTCGACTTTGAGACGCTGATCAGCGACGAGGAGGCGAAGTACGTCGACAAGACGGCGCTTCTCTACGAGCTTGCGCGGCGCAAGGCGGACTCACAGCTCTTCATCTCCCGTCCGCGCAGGTTCGGCAAGTCGCTCATGCTCTCCACGCTCAAGGCGATGTTCGAGGGGCGGCGTGATTTGTTCAAGGGGCTCGCCATCGACAGGCTGCCGTGGGAGGGATGGAAGAGGCCGACACCGGTGTACAGCTTCACGATGTCCAGCGCGGTGGGCGAGACGTACGAAAAGTTCGAGAAGGCGCTCGCGAAGCTCGTCTCGGACCTGTGCCAGCAGATCGGTTTGCCGTACGATTCCGCCGTGGATGCGTCCGTCAACTTCGAGGCTTTCCTCGTCGCTGCGGCTGGGAAGTCGCCCACGAAGAAGATCGTGGTGCTGATCGACGAGTACGACGAACCGATCGCGAAGTTCCTGGACGACATCAAGACGCTCAAACGGGTCCGCTCCACGCTGCACGACTTCTACGAGAAGCTGAAGAGTAACTCCCCGAAAATTAGGTTCCTGATGATGACAGGCGTCACGAAGCTGACGAAGCTCTCGGTTTTCTCTGGATTGAACCACCTGAAGGACCGTTCGTCCGACGCGCGCTTCGCGACGCTCCTCGGCTACACGGCAAAGGAGCTGGACGGTCCCCTGAGGGAGAACGTGGAGGCGTTTGGCGCGAAGAACGGCATGGGTTTCGCGGAGGCGAAGAGGAACATCCTCGCATGGTATGACGGATACCGCTTCGCGCCGAGGTCAAAGGAGAGGGTCTGCAATCCCGTGTCGCTCGGCAGCGCGCTGGAGAGCGGCGAACTGAAGGGCTACTGGGAGTCGACCGGTAAGACGTCGCTCATTATCAACCGCATTGAGAGGGCCGGGAAACTGCCGAGCGATATTGAGAACGTGTTGGCTGATGCGTTTATGCTCGACGTGTGCGATGCGGAGTCGTTGCCGATGGAGGCGTTGCTGTACCAAGGCGGGTATCTCACGATCAAGGATGTAATACCTGGCGATCCGGATACGGGAAAGGAAGAGAGTTTCGTCCTCGCGCCGCCTAACCTCGAGGTGCGTGAGGCGCTGAAGCGCGGCTACCTTTCGCAGGTGATGGGGTTGAAGGAGAGTCCGTTCAACGCGCTCGTCGATGCCGCGAAGCGCCGGATAGCGTCCGGTGATATCCGCGAGGTGGCGGAAACGATGCTCTTCACCCTCTACGCCCAGATTCCGCCGGGGTGGCGGATCAAGGACGAGGCGGAGGCGAAGCGGTACTTCCTCCTCTTCAGCGCGATGCTTGGCGCGAACCCCGCGCCGGAGTTCCCGTCCGTGCGTGGCTACGCCGACGCGGTGATCGAGACGCCGTCGTCCGTCTACGTGTTCGAGTTCAAGTACGGAAAGAGCGCGAAGGCGGCGATCAGGCAGATCCGCGAGCGCGGCTACGCCGACAAGTGGATCGGGGGCAACCGCCCCGTGACGCTCATCGGCATCAATTTCAACCCCAGAAAGCGCAATATTGACATGCCCATCGTGGAGCCGGCGTAGCCCCCGATGCGGGGGTAGATATACTGAGGGGCGCAATCCCGCAGTTTTTCTGCCAAAAGCGTGTCAGATGCCCAGTCTCCAAAACCCTCACTCATCATAAAGGAAAGGAAAAGCAAATGAACATCAAAAGAAAGTTGAAGAGGTTGGCGGCGGCCTTTCTGGCTGTTGCCGGCACGCTCGCGCCCTTATGCGCGTGGGCAACAACCTACAAGGCAACCATCGGGAACCTAGTATGGTCTTATACCATAGACGATTCCGTTGCCACGGTTACGGAAGTCGAGCGTACTACCGTTGGTGACCGCGTGGAGGGCGTGGTAACCGTTCCTGAAAAGTTGGGTGAAGTTCCTGTTACCGTGATTGGATATCGCGCGTTCCATGATCAGGAGTTTATAACTGAAGTAGTATTGCCGAATGGCATTGTTGCAATTGGCGATTCCAGCTTCAGCGGGTGCAAGCGGTTGACGACCTTGGAGTTGCCATCGACGGTGCAGACGGTCTACCAGTATGCGTTCAGCGGATGTTCAACGCTGGCGAACTTGAAGTTGAACGAGGGACTGATGGTGATAGAAACCTATGCGTTCTACGGGTGCGAGGCGCTGAAGTCGTTGAAGCTGCCTTCGACGGTTCAGACGCTCGGCTACGGGCTTTTCAGTGAATTGCCGATTACGGA
>CACWIW010000299.1 GCA_902761035.1 uncultured bacterium
CAGTCGCTGTGCTCGCGCGCGGCCGCAGTGAACGCCTGACCTGTCTCGCCAGGGTCGCCGTGTCCTGCGGCGACCACGCGCGCGCGGATCGACTTGATTTTCTCGAGCGCCTGCGCCTTGTCCGCCGCGTCAAGTCCCTCGGTTTTCACGAGGATGTGCTGTGCGAGTACCTGCGGGGACGCGACGAACGCGCTGCGGTTGGCCTCGTAGTAGGCCGCCACTTCCGCTTCCGTCGGCTCCGGAACGCCGCTGCACGCCTGCCTTCATGTAGTTCTCGCGCCCGCCCAGCTGCCGGATTACGTTTTCCACCTGGGCGTCAATCGCCTTTTCGTCCACCGGCATGTCAAGCTGCTCCGCGCGAGCGAGCAGCAGTTTCGCACCGATGGCCTGTTCCTGCGCACGCTCCATGAGCTTCTCAAGATTTTTCTTGATGTCGTCGTGGCTCATGCCATGCGACTCGTAGAACTTCACGAGTCTGTCGAATTCGAACTGCACCGCTTCGCGGGGAATGGGTTCGCCGTTACAGATTGGAAGCGGAATCCGCTTCGATTTTTCCACATAGCCACCGTGAAAACAACAATTCATTTTGCCAAACGAAATGTCACCATGTAACGGCGCAAATGTTCGTCAACGACCTGTTCAGTGACGGCATTCTCCCGTTCAAAATTTCTATCTTCCTGGGCACGGCGAAGTAGCGTAGCTTCTTCACGCCGTAACCTCGCCTTCTCCTCTGCTGCCAGACGTGACTTAATGTTTTCTATTTTCTCAGCGTGACGCCTTGAGGGACCAGAACGTTCTTTTTGGCTTTGATAAATTATATTGTGGCCAGGTATTGGGTAGGCGGTTGTATGGTGGGTAGTGTATGATGTTTTGGACTCAGCCTCAGTCAATGTCAAATTACGTTCAAGCGCCTCATGGGCACGCGTCTTGCTCCCGGCGGATCCGCGAGATGCCACCATCCGCCTATAAGCTTCCTCACGTACTTGTGCCGATTTCTCAAGTTTGGCGCGAATGGGTACTCGTAACGCATCAAGGGAAAAGCCGTCGTCAAAACCTATTTGTCCCACGTACAACGGTTCCAGTTCAAACTTGTACTCGTCTTTTGGTTGTAGGAAAACATCATACCGTATGAACTCCGTCTTAAGATTGAAGTCCTTTATTATTTTGTAGAGGCTACTTCCCAGATCTTCCATGGCCGGATTGAATTTTTCGCCAGTACGCGGGATGGGATAAAAACGCGAAGGTTTCTTCCAAGGGCTTACGTATGGCCTACCACCGGCTATCATTAAATAGGATTCTGTTCTGCAACGCATGTTAAATATGTCAACTGGCACGTCGATTGGCTCGGTATCGGCAGAGAGTCGTTGAACCGTCATCGGCTTACCCGGCATAACAGCAACGCGGAAGAATGCTACGCCCTCCACGTCATCAGACATTAGGCAACTATAAGTCGTATTCACCTTCGCTCTATCTGGCAATATCGCCCTAGGAGCGTTTTGAAGGTAGTCTAGCTGGAATTCACTGTAATCTTTGGCAAGCGCCGCGTACTTCTTGCGCCGTACCTCTGCTGCTTTTCTAGCCTCTTCTTTTGCCTTTTTCTCTGCTTCAATGCGCTCGTGTTCACGCGTACGAGCAAGGGCCTCCTCCTCCTGCGCCCTCTTGCGCTCTGCAATGCTCCTGGCACGATCCTCTTCCAACAGTTTTCGACGCTCCAACTCGCGTTGCCATACAATCTGTTCTGACTGACTCTTTTTTCGGTAATTGTACCAAATGCATCCAATAGTGCCAGCAATTACAAGTCCAGCGGTGATGAAGATTATAATCTCCCGAATAAGCATTACATTAGCCGTTCCCCTTATTGTATTGACTTCCCTGCTGAATGCGTCCCTGATGCGTTCCTCGTTTTTATGCAATGAACCAGCAGCGGAAAGAGGGACAGCGGGATCGTTATCGCGCCAAAGCGAATCGGTAGGACGAAACTCCCCGTTGTTTGCCGAGTGATGCCGTTGTGACATCGGATCTTCTCGATGGATGGAACGTAATCGGACTTTGGCATCTGGTGATGTTACCGATCGTGGAACGGCCATCTTAGCTCCGCATGACGGACATTCTAGCACCTGCCCACATAAAGAATCATCTACTACGACGGTTTCTCCACATTGCTGGCATTTAAAATAAAACTGCGCCATTCTTCTGCCCTCCCTTTTTCTACCCCGCTAACAAGGTACGTAAAGACAAAAATGCGGTTCAGCGATACTCAATATTCGCCTTTTCGCGCAATTCCGCCACGAACGCCTCTGTTGCACGTCCGCGCGCCTCGTGGCGCAGACGGTCGCGGATCATGTCGGCAACATCCACAAGTGTCTGCTGCCCGCCGGGCTTTTCGTCCGTCTTTAGGATGATATGGTACCCGAACTGCGTCTCGATCACGTCGGAAATCTCGCCGCAAGCCATCGCAAAGGCGGCCTGGTCGAAGGCCGGCACCATCATGCCGCGG
>CACWIW010000300.1 GCA_902761035.1 uncultured bacterium
GGCCACCTACAAGGACGGCTGCTTCTACGTGTTCTCGTCGAACGCCGCGCCGTTCGAGCCGAACGTCAAGTACAGCCCGTTCGCGGTGTATGCGACCCTCCGGCACAACGGCGACTTCACCGCCGCCGCCGCCGACCTGCTTGCGCACGGCTACGGCAAGCCGAAGGAGGCCGCGCTCGGCGTGGCGCTGAACTTGAAGCCGACGGCTTCCGCCCCCGGCACAGGACAGGCCGCAGGGACGGGACAGGCGAACGACGACGACGAGTTCATGGACGCCTGCGACATCCTCGAAAAGTACACGGAGCTGCGCCCCGTCCTCATCGACGGCTATCTTCGCGTGGGCGAGATAATGAACCTCATCGCCGCGCCCAAGACGGGCAAGACCTGGTTCGTGCTCGCCCTCGCCATCCACGTGGCGACGGGGCGCGACTGGCTGGGACATACCTGCAACGCGGGACGCGTCCTCATCATCGACAACGAGCTGCACAGGGAGACGTCCTCGCAGCGCCTGCGCATCGTCCTCAAGGCCCTCGGCATCCCGCCGAGCGAGATACGCGGCCGCATAACCTTCTGGCACCTTCGCGGGAAGTGGAAGTCCGTGCATGAAATCGGCGCGAGGGCGGACTGGTTCAGGGAACAGGGCTACAAGCTCATCATCACCGACGCGTTCTACCGCGCCCTGCCGGCCGGGACCGACGAGAACGACAACGGCGCAATCGCCGGAATCTACAACGCGATGGACGTGTACGCGCAGAGGATCGGATGCGCGTTCATCTTCATCCACCACACGTCGAAGGGAAACCAGTCGCAGAAGTCGGTGACGGACGTTGGCGCCGGAGCCGGCGCGCAGAGCCGGGCGGCGGACACGCACATGACGCTCCGCGAACACAAGGACGACGGCTACCTTGTCCTGGAATCCGCCGTCCGCTCCTTCCCGAAGCAGGAGCCAATCGTCCTCAAGATGGAGTTTCCGCTCATGGTGCCCGACTACGCCAAGGACCCGACCGACCTCGCCGGCAAGGCGGAGCCGAGGCCGAGGAGGAGGACGGCGGCGGAGACGGCGGACGAGACGGAGAGCATCGCGCACAGGCTGGCCGAGCTGGTCGACAAGGACGACCTGCACACGACCAAGCAGTTCCTGCTCGACATAGCGCGGGCATACGGCTGCACGAGGGACATGGCAAGGGACGCCCTGTCGAGGGCGCTTGAGCTGGGATTCCTGCTCGCCGAGAGGCGGGCGAACGTCCCGGTCGCCCTCAGAAACGCAAAGTTCATCGTCACCCCGGAACTCTCCGAGGGGGGCGCAAACGAGGACTAGATGGTAGGTAGCGCGGAATAAAACAACGCCGCGCGACCTACCAGGAACAGGAGGAAAACACATGAAAAACGGCGTGAAAAAGGCATCTGAAAACTTGGTAGCGCGTGGTAGCGCGAAAACTCCGCGCGACCTACCAAAAAACACCCTCCCGGACACCCCCGGCAGAGGGCGGGGAACGGGTGGTTTGGTAGGTAGCGCGGCGGGGGCTTACTACGTAAGAGCCCCCGCCGCACGACCTACCAACCCCCGTCCCTCGTCCCGCCCGCTGCAAACGGACCCGGACGGCGAAAACGGGCGCAGCTCCGCGCGACCAGCGAACCGCAAGAAACGGAAGGCCGAAACGAACGGCAAGCCCACCGAGGTCTGGAAGCGAGTGCCGGGCACGCCGTACGTCTACCTCGTGAGCAATCTCGGACATCTGCTCCACGTGTCGGACTGCCACGAAAGGACGCCCGGCGGCGACACCGTGCCGACCGTCACCGACGAGACGAAGAACCTCTGGTGCAGCCTGCGGGGCGCGAAGTTCGGATGGTTCATGTTCGTCGACGCGGACGGCGAGAAGTTCTTCGAGCGCGACGGGCTGATGAGGCTGTTCGACGGCATCCCCGTGGAGGTCGACACTTCAAGGGACGCCGCCGCTGCGGAACTGCGCAAAGAACTGATACTCGGCTGCGAGGCTGAAATCGCGACTAGCCGCGAGGAGGACATCGCGTTGAACTGCCTGTGAGAAAAAAGCGCCGGCCGCGACGGGGACCGAAAACCTTGGGAAAAGGCTCCCAAAATCACCCCGGCGAGGCCAGCGCGGGACATTATGCCACAACGCACGCCCACAGTCAACGGCCAAGGCGGCGGGCGGCGGCGGAAAAAGACGCCCCGCCCGGCGGGTGTGCCGTAATGTCCCACCCGGCCACGGTTCCTCCCCAAAGCCCCAAAAAACTCGGGGCGCGGGAAGGAGCGAGGCTCCAGGGCAGACTTTCTTTCTTTTGACGTAATTTTCAAGGAGGCATAAATGCCAACAGTAAAAGGCGAGCTGACATACGCGACCGTATGCAGCGGAATCGAGTGCATGAGCGCGGCGGTCGCGCCGCTCGGCGGCTGGAGGCCGGTGTTCTTCAGCGA
>CACWIW010000301.1 GCA_902761035.1 uncultured bacterium
CGACGACGAGTCGAAGTCCTGGGATGAAAAGATCTACACTCGCGACGAGGTCGTGGACGGCAAGACCATCCACTTCATCGGACTGTGACAGATGTAAAAGAACAGACAAGGAGACAAAATGAAAATTAAATCAGTAGCGATGTTGACCCTGGCGGCGATTGCGATTCCGCTAATGGCGATGCCAACCAAGCAGGAACTCAAGAAGGTCGAAGGGCTTGTCCAGGAACTCATGCGCCCGGAACTGGATGCGTTCAAGGCGGGGAAGAAAACACGCGCGGACGTCGCCAAGTCGGCCATCTCACTTGCGGAGAAGGCGGAGTCCGACGCGGCGAAGATGCTGCTGCTAAAAGGCTCGTTCACCTTCTACGTTGGACATGGCGCGTTCGACGAGGCGATAGGCGTCCTGAAGACGCTAAAGACCACCATCCCCGACATTCCGCCTGAGAACATGGCGGACATGATCGAATCCTCGCTCCGCAACATGTCGAAAAGCAGGGGCGAACAGCTTTACCGCCTCCTCAACGACATTAAGACGTACATCCGCCATCACGACGAACTTAAGGCTGCGATAACGAAGTCGAAGAGACGGCCCAGCCTTCGCGGGCTTCATGTCGCGATAGCGGAACACCACGCCTATTTCGGAGACTGGCCCAAGGCGCTTGACGAGTTCGCGAAAGGCGACAACCCCAAGGCCGCCGAAGTCGCCAAGGCGGAGAAGGGCGAGGGGAAGATGCCGAAGAGTGCTATCGCCGACTTCTGGTGGTCCTATCCAGCCAACGGCGACGTGGAGCTGCAGAAGGCGTTCAAGCGCCACGCAGCCGCAATCTACGCCGAGGCGATCAATTCCGGCGACGCCAACGGACTTGTGAAGGTTAAGGCGCAGAGGCGCATCGACGAGGTGAAGGAATACGGCGATGACATGCTTGCAGGCGTGATCACTAGTCCAGACAGCGATCCGCCTAGCCATTCTCCCGCCGGAAAACTGTATTGCGTGGTCGATCTTTCCGCAGGGCCGAACGCAGCAAAATATCCGGTTTCATACCTCGCAGCCGAACCTAAAGGCGGTTGGACGGACGAGTACAAGACCACTAAACTCATACTCCGCCGCATCGAGCCTGGTACGTTTATCATGGGCGCAGACCAGAAGGACGAATCCCACCGCATTACGCTTACTAAGCCGTTCTACATCGGCGTGTTCGAGGTGACGCAGAAACAATACGAACTGGTGACGGGGAATAATCCGTCAAAATACAGGGGCGACATGAGGCCGGTGGAAACGGTTTCATACAAAATTATTCGAGGTTCCATGGAGGGAGTGCTGTGGCCAGTCTCGTCTGCAGTAGATACAGATAGTTTCCTGGGCAAAATCAGTGCGAAGACTGGGTTGAAGTTCGACATCCCGACGGAAGCGCAATGGGAATATGCCTGCCGAGCTGGGACGACAAGTAAGTTCAACAACGGCAGTAATTCGGCGGTAAAAGAAATGGAGACTAAGTTGAAGATCGGACGGAATAAAGATAATGGCGGAATCTATGAGCAGCACGCAGTGGTAGGCTTCTATCTACCGAACGCTTGGGGTCTCTATGACATGCATGGCAATGTGATTGAGTGGTGTCGGGACAGGTGGGGTGCTCTGTCATACGGGACAGATCCGGTAGGTTTTTCTGAGGGCCATCCCTTGGAAACTGCCCGAATATGGCGTGGTGGCGGTTGGAATAACCCCGAATGGTACTGCACTTCATTTTGTCGGAGCAAGTGCCGCCCGCATGGCAAAAGCGGCGATGTGGGCTTCCGACTTGCCCTGTACCTGTCGGACAAATAGCGAACGAAGTGAACGCATTCAATTCTTCAATTCTTTAATCTTAAAAATCGTAGCGGCGTTCTTCGACGCTCAACTGTGACGCAGCCGAGATTTTGGGCGGGAATACGCTGATGGCGTGGTAGATTTCACTGGCCTTTTCGCTCGTGGCGGTGTAGCCCGTCGCCTACGCTTCGCGCAGGAATGTAAATGAGGATGACTTTGATGATTGCTTTCGCTGCTGGGAGATTAGGAGTTTAGGAGATTCGTAGGAGATTATAAAGATCCTCAAAGCCACCTAAACTCAAAAACTCCCAGCAGCAAAAGCAAATAAGAGAAGCCATAAGGAAGTTACAGACAAGATGGTTACGATTCCCTGCCGCGCACGGCCTTCGACCGCCTCGTCTTGATGTACCGCACGTCCGCCGTCTCGCAACAGGGGCTCGCCCGACAAGCTTTAACAGAGTGATCAACCTCTGCCCTCATGTGGACAGAATGCAGTTGCCGTGTGGACAGGCATTGCAAATGGTAGCTTTTCTTTTGTGAATGCCGCCATTTCTCGTGGGTGTCAACGGCGTGAGGCAGCTTGTTCACGCAATGCGCCGAGACTGCACGCAACGGAACTACTATTT
>CACWIW010000302.1 GCA_902761035.1 uncultured bacterium
GTCGCCACGATGGCCGGCTCCATAATGGACTCGAACTACAACAAGAGTCGGCACACCACCTTCAAGAAGTACGGCGCCGGTACGCTCCGTATGGCGAACGCCGGATTCCGCGACCGCTGCTACCGTTTCAACGTCGAGGAGGGCGATCTTGTGTTCGACCATCCCGCGTCCGTGGCCTCCTCTGCGAACGGCAGCGGATACTTCTACTACCTCAACAAGAACGGTTCTGGAACCCTGTACGCCACAAATCAGACAATAAAGACCGAGAACAATTTTAATGTCAATGCGGGAACTGCGCTCATCAAAGGCGGTAAGTTGACCATAGGGGGGAATCTCAACGCCAACGGTGGCACGGCTGTGCTGGATGGTGGAACGGTTACGGCGGCAGGGGTGTTCCCTGCCAATGCAGCCAATACGAGCGGCATCGTCATTCTAACAAACGGCGTGCGCGTGACGACGAGTGGCGATTTCTCCGCCGGCTCTAATAACAGCGGCACATACGGGCGGATTGAGATCTTTGACGGCTGCTGCGTGACAGGGAACGTCGTGGGGGCGGGTTCCGGCGACGTTGTGCAGTGGGGTGGAAAAGTCTATGGTAAAGAACCGGGTGTCGATCATTCAGTTCGGCTTGGACGATGGGCATCGCACAGGGGATTCTACTACATGGCGGGTGGCGAATTCGCCAGTGCCGCCGGGATGAGCGTCGGGCGTACGACCAACGCACATGGCGAGTTGTGGCAGACGGGCGGTACGGTGAAGCCGAACACCGAACTCATCATTGGCGATTTCGACGCCGCAACGGGCATCGTCCACGTGGTCGGCGGCGAGCTGCGCCCGAACTCCGGCTGCGTTCGCGTGAGCAAGCACGGCGTCGGCGAACTCGTCGTGCGCGGCGAGGGCGTGGTCAAGACCGGCACCGCGCTCAGTCTCGGTCACGAGAGCGAGACCGCCAAGGGACGCGTGATGCTCTGCAAGGGCGGCGTGATCGAGGCCGCGCAGGTGGTCGGGCACGGTACGACGGCGGGTGGACTCTACGCGGAATTCATCTTCGACGGCGGAACGCTCCGTGCGTCTGCGGACTCCGCGCTGTACGTCAGCAACCTCACGTCGTTCGCGGTCGGGACGGGCGGCGGCGCGGTCGATACCGACGGACACGACATTGCGTTCGCCCAGCCGCTCACTGCGACCGTTCTCAACAGCGACCTCGCGCACCGTTGGAGCTTCAACGGCAATTACGTGGATTCCGTGACGGGAGAGACGGCGCTCGACAACAAGGGCGGAACGTTTATCACCGGTAAGGATGACCTCGGCCAAGCTGTGCAACTTGCAGGCGGTAACAAGGGGACATCGTACATCAGCCTCGGACCGAATAAACTGCCCGTTGACGGCAGCGAGGCCACGATCGAGTTCTGGGCGCGAGTTGACGTACACCGAAACTGGCAGCGCGCATTCGAAATCGGCAAGGACGCAAGCGCCTTCTTCACGCTTACATTCCGCAGGGAAGGCGCCAACACGGACTATTGCGGCATCAAATACAAAGACTTGCAAACGGGAGTCTATGACAAGCTCGTGACGTATGACGTCAGCAAAAAGCCGTGGGGCCACATCTGCGTCGTCTGCAAGAGGGGCGCCGACGGGCGCTGGAAGGTGCGCGGGTACAGGAAGTACCGCGACGGGACGGATATCATCAAGCGGTTCGAGTACGACGCGCCGGAAGGGTGGTCGCTGGCGAACCAGGACCAGACCTATACGTATATCGGGCGGTCGCTCCAGAACAACTACGACACGAGCGCGGCATTCGACGAGTTCCGCATCTGGAAGCGCGCGCTGACGGACGAGGAGATCGAGGCGAACGGCGACCTGGGGCCCGACGTGCTTCCCTCCGCCGTGTTCGAGAAGCGCGGCGCGGGCACGCTCACGCTCACCGGCGCGAACACGTACGCACAGCCGACGGTCGTGAGCGGCGGAACGCTCGCGCTTGCGGCGGGGGCGTCGCTTCCGGCGGACAACGCGATTACAGTCGGCGACGGCGCGACGCTCGACTTGGGCGGGAACGCCGCCACGGCGGCGTCGATCACCGGCGCGGGCACGCTCGCGAACGGCACGCTCGTACTCACCGGCACGGCGGATATCTCGTCCATGCGCTTCGCCCTTGCCGACGGCGTATTGCCGACGACGGACGGGCAGGTTGTTGTGCTTGAGGCGGCGGGCGGCGTGACGGGGCAATTCGCCTCCACAACGCTTCCGCGCGGGCGTCGGCTTTCCTATTCCGGCAATCAGGTCCGTCTCGTCAAGAAGGGCATGTACGTAATCGTTCGGTGAGGCTGTGGGCATGAAATTAGCAAAGGCAGTAGTCGGTGCGTGGGTTGCGGTCTGTGCGAACGCTTTTGGC
>CACWIW010000303.1 GCA_902761035.1 uncultured bacterium
AGGAACGAAAACACCCGCACGAGTGCCCGTTGCCCCGCCAAACGCGGATTCTGCCGCAATCTCAACCATCTATGTGCATACCTTCACGGATTCAGGATAATCGATCATAATAACGCATTCGACCCGAAGTTCTCCATCTCCGAATTTGAGGCCGAACATATCCTTCGAAAATACTGCGGTGCATTGTCCGAGGCGGAACAGTTGGCTTTCAGCAGCTCGTTCGCCGAGTTGGTCAGCGGATCTTTCCTTGACGAAGTTTGGAGCGAAATGCCTGATGCGTGGACGGATATCGCAGAAGAGATTCTGCCTTTGTCCCATGTCAGAGATGTTTTTCAGGAGGGATGCAATGTCGGAGTTTCATAATTGCGCAGTGGTGGCGGTTACACTACATCCGAGTCCCATTTCGCAGGAGAATGCCTACCTTGGCGTTGTTGTCAGGTGCGCGGAGACCGGATACTTCGGCTATAAGCTTGTGCAGGACGACGCAAGCGCCATAGAGAGAATCGTCAATTTCTTCCCGAGGTATGGACGGCAGAATTTGATGCGTGCAGTGAAATGGGCTGCGCACGACATCGACTTCGCCATTGAAGGAGAGCGAAATGGCCGTGCCGCATTCGCCAATCTCATACGACCGCGTGAAAACGTCATCCGCTATGCGCCGCCCTTTGTCGTCGCGACAGATGATCCTGTGGCCGAACTTGCTCGGCAATACGAAATGCTAGTGTCCATTCCGGGTACTCCTTGCACCCTGAGCGACTAACGCCATTTATGTACGGATGGCATCGACGAGCGCGGAGGCTGCCGGGGATAGTGCAGCGTTCTTGCGCCAGGCGAGATAGACGTCGCTGACGAGCGCGGGCGCGAACGGGCGGAACACGACGCGCTCGGCGAATTCCTGCGGGATCATCCCGTCGATGCAGACCGCCGCGCCGAGTCCCGACTCGACGAAGACGGCCGCGTTGTAGATGAGGTTGTAGTTGGCGACCACATCCAGCCTCCCGAACGGGCAGCCGAACCAACCGGCGAGAAACTCTTTCACCATGGCCTGGCGCGAACAGATGAGCGGAATCCCTCTCACGTCCTTTGGCGAGATGCGCTTCTTCGCGGCGAGCGGCGAATCCTTTCGGACGGCAAGTCCCCAATGGTGCGTATAGGGGAGTGTCAGGTAGTCGAAGCCGTCGTAGCGTCCGGGGCCGACCAGCACGCCAAGGTCGAAGGTCCCCTCGCGCAGATGGGCGACGATGTCCTCGCCGTTGCCTGATGAGACGGAGAAGCAAAGTTTCGGGTTCGTGCGGTGAAGTCCTTCTGCGGCACGGGCCACGAAGCGGAACGCAGGCGTCTCGCCCGCGCCGATGGAGACCGTGCCGACGAGTTCGTCCGTGTCAGACGCCTTGATCTCGGCCTCCACCCGCTCGGCAAGGTCCACGAGGTCGTCGGCGCGCTGCCTGAGTGCCAAGCCTTTTTCGGTCAGCGTGATTCCGCGCGCGCTGCGTTCGAGGAGCTTGTGCCCGAGCTCGTCCTCCAGCGCGGCGAGCTGCGTGGAAAGCGCAGGCTGCGAGACGTGCAGCCGTTCGGCGGCGCGGGTGATGTTCCCCTCCTCCGCCACGGCAAGAAAGTATCTGAGTATCCGTAAGTCCATGCCGCATACTATACCATAATCAGGCATAAGTGTAAATTATGGCTCGTCACTTTACATTTGCCGACATGAATTTTTCATCGCACGATAACGCCGAAATATGGTAAGATATGCATATCTTTCTTGAGCGTAGTGTACCCTGCGCAGGGAAGGAGGCGGAAATGGGCAACGAAAAGAAACTGAAAATAGTCAAATGGACAGCCGGTCTTGACCGTTCGGTTATTGGCAGGGCGAAGCAGGTGTACCCTGCGTTCGGCGATGATCTCACCGATATGCCGCGCGAAGAGTTCAACCGCCTTTGGCACGAAGCAGACCAAACTGTCATAGACAGCATAAGGCGCAACGGTTTCAAGTTTGGAGGCTACTATCATCAAAATGGCGAGTTTGGAATGCCCATGTTTGACGACGGAAAGATATTTTTCGTAACCTTTCGCCATTGGGGACATCTCATGTATGAGGCGTGGCATCCCGATTCACCTGATGCGATGGGATATTGCAAATATGCATGGGAGTACGATATGCGCGATGCTGGTGGTAAAACTCTAAAACACGAAACGGATTTTGTCTGAACAAGAAGGATCAAATGCGCGTTTATCTCGGTTGATCACGGAATTCTCAATAAGGCGCGAACGCTTACGTCTATCCTGAATCCGTGAAGGTATGCACATAGATGGTTGAGATTGCGGCAGAATCCGCGTTTGGCGGGGCAACGGGCACTCGTGCGGGTGTTTTCGTTCCT
>CACWIW010000304.1 GCA_902761035.1 uncultured bacterium
CCGCGGCATGATGGTGCCGGCCTTCGACCAGGCCGCCTTTGCGATGGCTTGCGGCGAGATTTCCGACGTGATCGAGACGCAGTTCGGGTACCATATCATACTCAAGACGGACGAAAAGCCCGGCGGGCAGCAGACGCTTGTGGACGTTGCCGACATGATACGCGACCGTCTGCGCCACGAGGCGCGCGGGCGTGCAACAGAGGCGTTCGTGGCGGAATTGCGCGAAAAAGCGAATATTGAGTATCGCTGAACCCTATTTTTGTCGTTACGAGCACCTTTCCACGCGGCCGTTTGGAGGGGAGAAATTGTCATGAAGAGAATGATTGCTTGTTTGTTTGCCGTCGTCGCGATTGCGGCGACGGCGGATGTGCCCAAGACGGCCACGATCATCCCCGCGCCGCGCGAGATGCGCGTGACGAGTGGCGAATACTGGGCGAAGAAACCTCCGAAGATGGAGAAGGTAGAAGGCATCCCGCCTGAAGGGTACGAGCTTTCCATCCGTCCGGACGGCATGACCATCCGCTACTCCGACGACGCGGGCGCGTACTACGCGAACATGACGCTCTTCCATACGGGGCGCGGGGACGCGAAGGCGAAGTGCAAGGTCTATCCGTGCCTTGAAATCAGGGACTGGCCCCAGTTCAAGTGGCGCGGGGTCATGGTGGACGATTCGCGGCATTTCATGGGCAAGGACACGATTCTGCGTATCCTCGAGCAGATGTCGTGGTTCAAGCTCAACGTGTTCCACTGGCACTTGACCGATGACCAGCTCTGGTCGCTGGAGATCCCCGGCTATCCCGAGCTGCAGCGGTACGGCGGGGAGTTCCTTCTTCGCGGGCAGTCGGCGAGATGCCGTGGCGAGAAGGTGGCGAACGGATTCTACACGGCGAATGACGTCAGGGAGATCATCGCGTACGCCAAGGCCCGGCATATCACAGTGGTGCCGGAGATCGACCTGCCCGGCCATTCGGCGGCGGCCATCTTCGCGTATCCCGAACTGTGCTGCTTCCCGGAGGAAATCTACGCGCGAAACCGCGACGCCTACAGGTTCAACTACAGCAAGTTCACCGGAATCTACTGCTTCGGCAACCCGGACACGATCCGATTCCTCGAAAAGGTGTTCGACTACGTGTGCGAACTGTTTCCGTCCGAGGTGATCCACATCGGCGGGGACGAGTGCTTTCGGAGGAACTGGAAGAAATGTCCGAAGTGTCAGGCGTTCATGAAGCGGGAAGGTCTGAAGGGCGTGGAACAGATCCAGCCCTGGGTGACGAGGCATTTCACGGAGTATCTTGCGAAGAAGGGACGCCGGGTCATCGGATGGGACCAGATATTCATCGAATCGGCCAACCGCGACGCCGGAGGGTCGAAGATCACCTCGATGCTGCCGAAGACGGCCATGGGAATGTGCTATCGCACGCACGGGGCGGGTGCCGCCGCCGCGAATCAGGGCTTCGACATAGTGATGACGCCGCACACCTACACGTACTTCGATTACCGCCAGGGGCTTGCCGAGGATCCGTACCAGTACTTCGGCGGGATGCTTCCTTTTGCGCGCGTCTATCAGTTCGATCCGCTCGCCGGCGTCGAGGCGTCGGCGCGTCCGCATGTCGTCGGCGGACAGTGCTGCAACTGGACGTCGCACACATTGAACCGCTTCGACCTCGAATGGAAACTTTGGCCGCGCGGCTTCGCGCTCGCAGAAGTTCTCTGGACGTATCCAGACCCGGCCAAACGCGACTTCGCGGAGTTCTCCGCCCGAGCCGCTGAGTACCGTCGCCGCCTCATCGGAGCGCACGTCAACTGCGCCCCGTTGAAGTAGAACAAAAGAGAGGATTCCTGCTGCTTCCTGCGCGGCCGTTCGGGCGGTTGCGCGGCGAACGGTTGTTTGGTACAATATGCTCCAATGAACAACAGGACGAGACATTCCGCCAAGGCGAAGCGGATCCCGCTTCCAATCGGCAACAGCGACTGGGCGGCGGTGACGGACGGCTACTGGTCGGCCGACAAGACGCAGCTCATATCCGGCCTTCTTGACAAGAAGGCCACTGTTGCGCTCTTCACGCGACCGCGCCGGTTCGGCAAGACGTTTGCGCTGGAGATGCTGCACACGTTCTTTGAAAAAAACGAGAAGTCGAACGCAGGCCTCTTCAAGGGCACGAAGGTTTGGAAAAATGTCGAGCACCGTGCCGAGCAGGGGAAGTATCCCGTCCTGCACATCACGCTCAAGGACGCGAAGGGCACCGACTGGGCGGAGACGCGCGACATGATCGTGGATGCCGTCCGAGACGAGTACGACCGACATCAGAAGGTGTTTTTCGACAAGGAATGCATCGAGACCGCGCGGGCGTTCCATCGCCAG
>CACWIW010000305.1 GCA_902761035.1 uncultured bacterium
GTTCGGCGCCAGGATGATCGTAGCGTCACCCCGGCACTCGACCGAGCCCAGCATGCCCTTGTCGGAATACTCGGCATAGACCCCTGCGAACGTCACCGTTGCGCCGGCCTCAATAGTGATGCCCGTGCTCGGGAAGTTGCCCGTCAGCGTCTTGCCGTTGCGCGCGAAACCCAGCGTTTCGTCCGTGGCCGTTACCGCAGCGGCGGAGAACGCCAGCGCCGCGAACACGGTTGTTGGGAGAATTTTGAATTTGATGCGGCTTTTCATCTTAGGTTCCTTTCTTTTTGAGCTTCGGGCAGTGCGAGGTGATGTAGTCGAGTACAAAGTCGAAGTCTTCGTCTCCGGCAAGGCTGACCTTGAAATCGGCAAGGAACAGTCCGAAGAGCAGGCATCCGGCGAATATTCCGCAAAACACCTTGTAGAACAGCCAGAGCAGCCCCGGGTTCTTGTAGAGGTTCACCGAGTAACGCCAGCGATAGGTTCCGTTTTCACTAGGTTTCATTTGCCGCCCTCCGCGTGCTCCAGCTCAAGCGGCAGCATGTAAACGGGGAGCCGCAACACGCCGCCCTCATCCGAATACGCGCCCGTGTGTACGATGTAAGACCTCGACAGCCTGTCGCTAAACTTCTTCCTGAACTTGTCAAGGCTCGACGTCGTGATGCGCTTCGTCTTCTTTACCTCTATGGCGGATACGTTGTGCCTGCCTCCGACGACGCTCCCGGTGACCAGAAAGTCGATCTCCATCCGTTCGGCGGCATTCTCGTTGTCGCTTCTCGCGTAGAAGTACAGCTTGCGTCCGCTCGCAACGATCATCTGGGCCACGAGGTTCTCCATCAGCGCTCCGAGATTCGCCTCAAGGTTTCCATAGAGCACACGTCGCTGGATGTCGGCCCGCAAGGCGTCGTCTTCGTCAAAGGAAAGGCTGGTCAGAAGTCCCGAATCCCCCATGTAGAGCTTGAACGTGCTTCGTTCGCTCGACGCCTTCAGCCCGATGGTGGGCTCCGTGGCGTTGTAGGCGGTGTTGACGACCCTTGCGTCGTCCAGCCAGAGGAACGCATCCTCGTACGATCTGAAGCGCGCGTCCGCGCCAAGGCTCGAAAGCCGATACACGCGATCATGCCTGTTCAGCTGCGACGGTATGCCGTCGAATATCGCCCTGACTTTCCTGGCCATGCGACCGGCGTGCTTTGCGATGTCGTTGCGATAGAGGTCGAGGATGTCGCGCTTCTGGCGATCGACCGCAGCAAGGTCGCGTTCGGCCACGAAAACGCCGACGGCCTGGGGCATCCCGCCGACGACCATATACTGCCGAACAAGCTCCATCGCGCGCCGGTGAATCGCGTTCGGCGGCGCCTCGCCCTTCTCGTGCGCCCTGCGGAGGGCTTCCAGCAGAAGCTCGTTTCCCGTCGCCCAGAGGAACTCCTCCCAGTCCATCGGACCGAGGCCGATCCGCCGTTCCTCGCTTGGGACTTGAATGTCCTTCACGTTCTCGTCGATGGACACGAGACTGCCTGTCTCCAGATAGTCGAACCGCCCATCCTTGACGAGCCACTTGATCGCCTCACGCGCCCGCGGAAAGAACTGGATCTCGTCAAAGATGATCAGGCTGCGCCCCTTCACGAGACGCACGTTGTAGTAGGCGGAGAGGTTGAAGAAGAAGTCGTCAAGACGGTCAAGCTGCGTCCTGAACATCTCCTTGACCTCGTCGCCCGCGAGCCGGAAGTCGATTAGCAAGTGGCTCTCGTATTCGTTCTTGCCGAATTCTTCCGCAATCCAGCTCTTTCCGACACGGCGTGCGCCGTCAATGAGAAGCGCGACTTTTCGCGCATCCCGCCGCTTCCACTCGAGAAGTCTTTCATAAATCTTTCTTTTCATGGTCTTGATCGCAGATTTTTATCCAACTGCACGATTTTGAGACGAGCATGATGATGTTTTTACACCATTTTGACTCGAAACGGCACGCATTATATCACGATTTTGACTTGAAAGCAAGAAACTGCTACTTCAGCAGCGGCGCATGGCATCGGCTGCAGCGGTCGGCCTCCAGCGGATTCTCCTTCGAGCAGACGACGCAGCGAAGATTCCCCGCCTTGGGCTTGTCGTAGAGCTCGTACGGGAAATCGAACTGCGGATGGTAGCGGAACCGGTCGCCCACGCTCATGAAGTTCCAGACGAACGGCCTGAACCCCGTCTCCTTGATCTTCTTCTTACGCCCGTCCGTCGTGCGCACGACCGTGATGTAAAGGACACGGTCCTCTTTGGAATCGTTGCGGTTGCGGTGCAGGTTCTTCTCGATGATCTTGTCGGTGACGACCGCCTCGTAGGGTTTCCTGAACGAGTGTACGATC
>CACWIW010000306.1 GCA_902761035.1 uncultured bacterium
AGGTCGCCGAGGAGAAGGCGAAGCGGAAGTTCGACAAGGAGATCGCCGACCTGCAGGAATCGTTCGACCAGACCGCCGAGGACATCAGCCGGAGGCGGAACGAGGGCGAGACGGAGCGCAAGGTCGAGGCCACCTTGAAGGACGACGCGGCCAAGGGGATGAAGATGCTGAACGACCTCATCCTCCAGTCGAAGGTCTCTGCGGCGGCGGCCAAGGATGAGTTCCGAAAGGCGCTCGCCGAGGCGTCGGCCGACGGCGATATTTCCGACGACGAGGAGACGCGAATCCGCAAGGCGCAGGACGCCTACTCGCTCGCGGAGGGTCTCGTGGACAAGTACGAGGCCAAGCTCCGCTCCGCGCAGGAGGCGACTGCGAAGCAGACTTCAATCGCGAAGCCGCAGGGCGCGTTCTACGCGCGGGCTGCGCAGTCCCTGCGCGGTTCGCAGATGGAGCAGCGGATGCTCACCGCCACGCAGGAGATCGTGAAGCACACCAAGAAAACGGCGGAGCTTCTGAAGGACGGTTCGGGCGGCGGGACGCTGACGTTTCAGTGAGCGTCGGCGAGAAGCCGCTTCCACTCTCCGATCATGTAGTGCGGGACTATGCGTATGTTGCCCATGACGCAGAGGTTCTCCTGCGACGTGCGCAGACCGAGGCCGATGCCTTTTTCCGCCATGAGCAGGTGGAGGCTCTTCATCGCGCCTCGCGTGCCGGCCTTGACCTCAACGGGGAGGACGGCTCCGTTGTGCTGCATGAGGTAGTCGACCTCGGCTGTCGAGTTGACCGCCTCACGGTGCCAGTAGAACAGCTCCCTGTCCGTGAACGGGTCGGCAGACTTGAGCAGTTCAAGTCCGACCAACACCTCGGCGAGCTTGCCGCTGTTGATGAAATCGACTGGGGACTGGGCGATTAGGTCGGAGATGTCGAGTCCGCATTCGTGGAGGTACAGGCCCGTGTCGAGGAGGATGAACTTGTTGGACTTCGGGTTGACGTCGCCGCCGAGCGGTATGCCGTTCGCGTGGCAGGACTTGATCTTCACGATGAGCTTCGACAGCTCAAGGAGGTCTGTAGCCTCCTTCGCGTGCCTGTAGGACAGTTCTAGATCGGAGTTGGAGTATATGAACTTGCCGCCGGTCTGGGCGACAACGGACGCGAATGCGTTTCTGATCCGCTCGGCGGGAACCTTGGAGTCGTACTTGCCGAAGTCGGCCTTGAGGGAGGTCATTATGTCGGCATGCATCCGCTCCACGGCCAGATAGCTGTGCGTCTGCGCGTATGCATCGACGGCGGCGGGCATCCCGCCTACGATGACGTATGTCTTCATGAGGTCCAGGAGTGCGGCATGCTCCGTCTCCGGCAGAGGCTCCTGAAATGTCGCATCGCGCATGTGCTCGACGAGGATGCCGTCCCCGACCGCATCCGCGAACTCGGCGAATGAGAACGGATAGATGAAGGTGTTGCGTATCCTGCCCACGCCGAAGTCCTTGAGTTCGCTGAACACGAATTCAAGAAGCGACCCCGTGGCGACGACGTGCAGCTCGGGCATGTCCTCGTAGAAGTAGCGAAGCGCGGAAATCGCCCTTGGGCAGAGCTGTATCTCGTCAAGGAAAAGGAGTGTCTTGCCCGGTTCTACCTTCTTGCGCATGATGCCCTCAATCTGGCGGATTATCCGCCGGACGTCGAGGTCATCATCAAAGATGCTGTGAAGCCGCCCGTCCTTCTCGAAGTTCAGTTCGACGAACGACGGGAACTGCTCGGCGAAGTGCCGGACGGCCGTTGTCTTGCCCGTCTGTCTCGCACCGCGCAGCAGCATTGGCTTGCGGAACGGATCATTCTTCCATTCAAGCAGGGCCGAATCTATGTTTCTTGAGATGTACATTGCGCTCTCCTGTTCTCTTCGGGCACTCATTTTATCAAATTCCTGTCTGGAATTCAATGGGCGCGACGAAAAACAAAGGTAAAGTAACGGTCGTTTTGACGAAAAACAAAGGTAAAGAAGTGGTGGTTTTGACGAAAAACGAAGGTTGAGACAGCCTTCAAGGAAAACGGAGGTGCTTATGGCAGAGACGGTGAGAGTTGAGGAGGCGTACACCGAGCGCGACGAGACCATAGACGCCAAGGGAAACGTCACGGAGATCGAGATCCCGTACTTCGTGTTCGGCGTGGCCGACGAGTCGGCCGCCCTCGCGGCGGCGAAGCCGAAGGTGAAGGGCGGCGATTCGGACTCCGACGCCGGCGAGGAAGACCAGACGATGTTCGCGTTCGACACGGGCGGCGGCACGATGCACCTCAACCAGTCGCTTAAGACCGACGGGCGCTACCCGAACAGCGCCCCGGATTTCGGCGGCGCAATCGAGGTGGACAACGAGGGCAACGTGAACGGCGTTGACGTGACGATGCCGGTGCTGAACTTCACCGAGACGCACACGATGGCCGGGACGCGGGTCTCGACCTCGTACAAGAAGACGCTCGCCGCCCTCACGGGGACGGTGAACAAGTCGTCGTTCCGGGG
>CACWIW010000307.1 GCA_902761035.1 uncultured bacterium
CACGCAAGGCATTTCATGTAATTGACGCAAAACATTAGGTTTGGTAAACTTGCTGCCGATGGACACGGTCTTCTACTTCAAGAACATCGACAACCAGCCGGCCCGGCGCAAGTTGAGCGGGTTTCTCGCAAGGATTCCAAATCAGGGGGGGAGAAGTGCCTCATCGCCTTCGCCGAACTTTTCAGCGAGGCACCAAAGGGCGTTTTCGGAGAAGCCCCCCCTTTCCCCCGCCGCAACGGAGGCTCCTTCCTTGTGGTTGACTCCCCTGCCGCCCCCCCTGCCCGTTCAGGCCACGAGATGGCAGCGCCGCATCCGAAACGCCCTGGGAGCGACCTTCGGCACCGACGCGAGGCCAAATACGAGTAGTGCCAGAAAGAGCATCTTGGCCCACATCTCCTGCGTGGGCTTGCGGCATCCTTCGGAAAGGCGCGACAGCACGCCCGTGTCGAAGACCTGCCACAACGCGTAGGCGATTTGCATCAGGACATGGTAGTTTCTCCCCGCCGTGTCGTCGTTGCAGAAGGTGTGCTCCAGGCCGAACCCGCCATGCTTCTCGACGCGGAAGCCGCCCTCGACGTTCCACCGCCGCCGCCCCCACGCCGCCACCTCAAGCGCGCGCTTCGCGTCCGCCACCTCGAAGCTCGTCGCGAACGCGCCGAAGTACGCGCCCGCATCCTCCGTGCGCTCCCACGTGAAGTACGTCACGACGCGGAAGTCCTCGCCATCGCCGAGCTCGTAGGCGCACTCCCTGGCGTCCACCCACGAAACGACACCCACCGTGCGCTCCGCCCCGTCCGGGCCCTTCGCCTTGACCCATGCGCACTTCCCGACGCGACGCTTCGCCGACTGCACCGCCCCGTACGCCTTCGGCATCGCGCCCTCCTTGAACACGAGGATGAACTCCCACTTGTTCTTCCGGCACGCCTCCATTATCGGCCTGCTGCAGTAGAGCGCGTCCCCGACGATGCAGAAGGCCTGCTTCGGGAACAGCTCCTTCAGCCGCGCGGCAAGGCGCAGGAACGCCCGGTACTCGCAGTCCTGCTTCTCCCTCTCGGAGTCGTAGGCGTCGACGGCCTCGGTCAGGAGCGGGATGTCCCAGCCCCACGGCGTGACGATCCGCGCCTCCAGCGCATACCGCCGCTTCTCCTTGTCGGAAAGCGCGGCGCCGCGCTTGCGCTCGCACAGCGTCCCGTCCACCGCGACGCAGAGGCAGCCCCACAGCATCGCGTCCCTGAACCACTTCGACCTGATCAGGTAGCGCACGAGCTGCACGAGCACGGACTCCAGCTCCGCCGTGGACACGTCCGCGAGGAGGTTCCGGCACGTCTGCGAGCAGGCCGTGTGCAGCTCCGGGTCGTCCGGGTCGTAGGGCTGGCCCGAGAGCTCGAACACCGTCTGCGAGTACGCGCGGGCGTTGCGCGCCGCGTCCATCTGGTTCCGGCTCCTCAGGTGCTGGAAGAACCCGAGGATCACCGTCCAGTACAGCGTCAGCGACGAATACGAGCAGCTCGCCTCGTCCCGCGTCCCGACGAGGCCGACGAGAAGCGGGTTGAGGACCTTGCGGAACGGCTCTACGAACCCCCTCAGCGCCCTGAGCGCTTCCGCGTAGTCCGGCTGCGCGGCCGGCCTGCGCCCGAAGAACTTGAACTTGTGCTGCCCCCAGTCGTCGCCTTTCTCGGCGCCGAGGACGCGAGGATTGACCTTGAACAGTCGCCCAGCTCCTTCAAAAGGCCCTTCGCCTCCCTCCAGCGCCGGATCCAGCCCCGCACCTCCTCCACCGAGGACATCGGCACGTAGAGCGTCTGCGTCCTCCCGTTCACCTTGCGCGTCAGGTGCCAGTGGGCCGCGGAGCCCGCCGTCACGCGGGAGAGCGAACCCTCTATCACCTGCCCGTCCGTGAGCAGCTTCTTCAGCCTGCTCGCCACCCGCCTGTAAGCGGCCGTCAGTCTCGTTTTTTTAATCATAGGCGTAATTATACTTATATTTCCGGCGAAAGTCAAGGGGGTACGCGAGATTTTTTACAAAAAAGTTTCCGGGGCGTCCCGGCCGATGCGCCGGAACGCCCCGAATCCTGCGGCGACAAGGCCGCGGTCAGCGATTGAGACTTATTCTACTTTTGGAATCCTTGCCTGTCGACGGAAAGTTGTACAATCAAGTGAGTCAAATCGGAAAGGCAAGATCTCGAGGTGGAGAGCAGAGGCAAAAA
>CACWIW010000308.1 GCA_902761035.1 uncultured bacterium
CGTCAGGAAACGAAGCCAGAGAACCTGCATCTTCTTCTCGGTGAGGTTCTTCGCCTTGAACTTGGGAAGCTCCACGAAGACAAGGTGCAGACCGTCCAGTACCTTTTTGGAATCAAGGTCGTGTACAAGGTGGTAGTAGTGGTAGTACCCGTCCATGTCCGGCAAAAACGTGTGGTTCACCAGATTGAGGGAATAGACCGGCTGGAGCAACTGGTAATCGTCGCCTTTCGGCAACTGCCTGACGTACGCCTTCGACGCATTGAGCAGTACCCTCTGCATGAAATCGGGGAACCACTCCATCTGCATTTCGACGATGAACTTGCGCCCGCCCGTCTCCTCGCAGCGCACGTCAACAATGGAATTTTTACCGAACGGCGTCTCCGGCACCTTCTCCGACGTCATGTATTCTATCGACTCAACCTGCTTGCCAGGGTCGAGGGGCAACAAAGCATTGAGGAGGCTTATGACGAGGTCTTTATGCTCGCCAAAAACCTTCTTGAAGGTCACATCCGCCTTTGGATCAAGGTATTTTGCCATCGTCTTTTCTTTCTTGCCGTGTCAGAGTATTGTTAACCCTTCGCCGCGTATTATACTAAAATCCCCGTTTGATTGTCAACGCGCCAACGCGAAAACTAAAGGCTATTCTCTTTCAAGCTGGACTGGACCGAAGAGGCCCGACCTGCGAAGTGGTTCCGTGGGCTTGTATGGATTCACGGTCGTGCGCGTGAGGCGCTTCTCGGGCGGCAGCGACGCGTCGCCGATGAGCCTGTTGAGCCAGAGATTCGCCACCTCGATCTCAAGAAGGTTCTCGCCGTCCTTCCACACGCCCCCCGGCACCGCCACGCGCCACGGCCAGCACCACACCGAACCAAGGTCCTTGCCGTTCAACTTCACCCGCGCAAGGTTTGAGACATCGCCGAGGCTAATGTGGGTAGGCACTTCCTTGCTCGTCACCGTCTTGCGGTACGTGGCAATGCCCGAATAGTGCTGGATGCCCCATTCAGGACGCTTCGTCCAGTCTTCAAGCCTCTTGAACTCCACTTCGCCCTCAGGTCCGCCCCACGCCGGATCGAACGAGACCTTCCACGGCCCTTCAACAACACTGGGACAACGGGCATCTTGCCCGTTGCGGCGCGCTCGGTGATCGCGCCCTACCATCTCGGACGGCAATGCCTTCGAGAACACCACGAAGCCGCTCTCGCCCGGCCCAAACGCCAGCTTCGCTTCCACCACGCCGTCTGCGCACTCCCAATCCGTCAAAGCCGTGCGCTCGCCGTTGAGCGGATCCCACCATTCAACCGACTTCACGTCGCCGACCCTGAATCTGCACGCCGCCGTCTGCGGCGTATCCAGACGGTTACCCACGAAGTAGATGTCCTGTCCGTCGAGCCGACGGTGGATGAAGCGCAGATCGCCATCCGTCTCAAAGTCTGGACGTAGTTCCGTATCCGACAACAAGCCCGCATACGACACCAAGTACGACAATGCCGAGTATGACACATAAAGGTCCTTGCCTCTAGGACGCAGCCCCCACGGACGCATCGCGAATGGACCAAACTCCTGCACAACCGCGTCTTGCTCACCATACTGCCCACGGTTTCTCGTGCATGTCCAGGAGGCGTCGGTCTTGAACGTGTCAACGTGTCCGTCCCAATATCTAATGGCGCAGGCGGCGATAAGCCCCGCGGGATTGGGCGTGTTGTCCCAGTTGTCGGCAAGTACCTCGATCACGTTCGGGCCGGACTTCAGCGGTCCCTGCTTGTATTCATCCTTCATCGCGTGACTTCCGACATCGTGGAAATCGATCCCATCGCCGATGCATCTGCCGTTGACGAACAGACGATAGGCATTGTCGGCTGTAATCGAGACAAAAGCGGTCTGCACCTTTGACACATCGTCAATGGTGAACGTCTTCTTGAACCAGCGTGAACCGTGTGGTTGCTTCATCACGTCTTTCTCACCTGCGTCCCATATCCACTTGGCTTCACGCACAAGCACTTCCTGAGCCTCTGAGGAGGCGCTGTTTCCGAAATATCTTAGGCGAGGCGCAATGCGATCGGCAAGCATGGCGACCTCTTCGTCGCACTTCGGATAACCGGAAAGGCTGGGCGACTTGCGCGGCACTCCGCCGACAATCTTCACTCCCGCCTCCGCACATTCGAGAATCCGACAATCTTCACTCCCGCCTCCGCACATTCGAGAATCTTCTTCATCAGCGCGGGCGTCATCGCATCGACCTTCGGCAGCACGAGTACGCTGTACGTCGCGCCACCCTCGAAGTCGATCTTCTTGTCGATAAACTTGGCCCGCGACATGAATACCTCGGGCGAACAGCCGTCAAACGAATATCCCTTCCGGTCCGGGAAGTCGCCCTCCATGAAGGCGTCCTTCGGCGGCTGGAACACCATCGGCGCGCCTTCGGGCAGGAGATAGAGGATGTCCGCGACAGGACGCCCCTGCCGGAGCAACCACTGGCAGCGCGTGAGGTAGCGGTGGTAGGAATCGACCATCGGCCACCACGTCTGGTTGCGGTGCCAGTTGACGCCATAGTACCCGCACATCGTCATGCCGGGCTTGTCCGTCAGGCTTGGCTGGTGCTGGTACGTGTGGAACTTGAAGCAGTTGATGCCGAAGGCGAGCGCCCAGTCGCCCTGCGCCTTCATCGAGCCGGGGTACTGCTTCCAGTAC
>CACWIW010000309.1 GCA_902761035.1 uncultured bacterium
CAGCAACGTGGTGATTGCCGCCGGCGCGGCGGTCACGGTGCGCTACGCGTCCGACGGTTCGTGCGGTGCGCTGGCGTCGGCGGGGTCGGTGACGGTGCCGGCGAACCTCACGGTCACGGCGTCGCCGCTCGTCGCGGGCACGAAGCTCACGCGCCGCGTGCGGCTCTTCGCGGCGGAGACCGCGCTGAACGGCCCGTCCGACCTCTCGGGCTGGACGGCCGTCGACGCCGAGGGCGCTCCCCTCCGCGGCGCGAAGTTCGTCTACGGCGCCGACGGCAAGAGCATTTGGCTGAACGCCACCGCCGGTACGGTCTTCCATCTCCGCTAGTCTCCGCCGCCGTAAATCGCAAGACTAATTGCGCGATTCCGTGAGGATTTTTGTCCGTTGGGGAAGACGAAGTGGGGGTTGGAAGCTGGAAGGCGGGTTGCAAACAGCCATCCGTCCGTCCAGCCAGCGCTTTTGAACGCGCTGGCCGTCCGGATGGCTGTTCACAACCCATGCGTCACATGCGTAAGGTGCGCGTTGCAAACAGGCGGCATGTCGGCCGCCTGTTCACAACGCGCCTTCATTGGGGCGAGACGGGTCAGACGGAGGCCTTGGCGCGTTCCCACTTCTTGAGTGGCCTGGGGCGGATTTTTGGGGTGCCTCCGGCGATGAGGATGTCCCTCACCTCGCGGGCGGACTTGCCGTAGAACCTCCGCCTCGGATAGTCGTTTATGAAGTCGTTGACCTTGTGGACTGTGCGCTGCGAGTGCTTCGCGAGCCTGCCGTGCCCGAGGAAGCGCCTGTGGAACGTGTGGTTCTTCTCGTTTCGCGCACGCTGGTTGCTGGCGTAGGCGTCGGCATAGAAGGCGCACGTGCCCGTCGCTCCGCCGGCGCGGAGGATTCGCTCGATGGTCTTCACCCTCCTTGACTCCATGCCGTTGTCGTGGGTGAGCGTCCTGATGCCCGCGCCCGAATCCACTATCCTCCTCAGCGCGCCGTGCAGGCACTGCTCCGTGTTGCGCGACATCTTCACGGTCCACTGGAAGTCCGAGATCCGCTCTATGAGCGAGTAGAGGGCGGTGGTGTCGCCGCTGCAGCTGACGATGGTGTCGCCCTCGCAGTGGCCGTAGGCCTTGAGCTCGTCCACCTCCTTCGGCCTGTCGGCGATGTGGTGCCCCTGCTTCGACTTCGCCCTGCATGGGAACGTGCGCTTGTCCTTCGGCGACGGCGAGCGCCTCCATATCGCCACCTTCGCCATCGTGAGGTTGGCGAGCCGTCCGGCCCTGATCCAGTTCCTGACGCTCGACTCGCTGACGGAGAACCCCGGGACCTGCCGCTTCGTGACCTCGATCGCGGCGTAGATAGAGTAGAACCCTTCCGTCGCCTTGAGGGTGGACTTGCGCAGAAGGGTCTGCGTGAGTGCCGCGACGCCGCTGGTGAACGTCCTGTCGTCCCTGCGCCTGTCGATGTCGCACTCCCGCCCCTTGCGCGAGGCGGCCGCGCGGCTTCTCTCGGCGGAGAGCCGCGCCGAGTAGCACCAGTGCACGAACGTGTCCTCCGAGCCCATGCGCATCCTGCCGCGCAGGAGCTCGCGCCTGACGCTCGACGGGTCGCGGCCGAGCGTCTCGGCCCACGCGCCCGTGGGCAGCCGCCAGCGCCGGATCGGGCCGTTGCGCCGCCGGAGGTCGTCCACCAGCGCCTCGAGCTTCGAGCGCTCCGCATCGGAGAAGTATCGCCATCTCCGCCTCTTTCTGCTACAATTTCCGCGTCCCAAGGCGTATGTCCTTTCTGCTTCTGGTTTTTTGTGTACAACTCCATTATCGCGGAAACCCGTCCGCCTTGGGACTTTTTCTCCCGCTACGTACCGTCGGGCTCCACTTCGGGGAATCGCGCAATACATCTTACACTTTGCGTAAGTCGTCCAAACTTTCGTTTATCTTTTTTCCTCTTGCGGTAACGAGGCGTTTTTGATAAACTACCCGTCACACACGAAGAAAAAAGGTAAACGAAAATGGTCAAACTCAGAATGCGTCGCACCGGGTGCAAGAACCATGCGACCTATCGTATCGTGGCGGCGGACGAGCGTTCGCCCCGCGATGGCAAGTTCCTTGAGATCCTCGGCTGGTACGACACCGCGATCAAGGACGAAAAC
>CACWIW010000310.1 GCA_902761035.1 uncultured bacterium
CAGATAAATGTCATTTCCCTGCCGTGTAACCTTTCGGCGGATTACGGGTAAACCCGGCAGAAAAGAAAATTGAAGGAGAAATAAGAAATGGCCCTGAACATCGATACCATTCGTTCGCTCGACGCGGACAAGACCTACTACCTCGCCAACTCCACCGGCGAGATCAAGGAGGCCGGCGCGTGGCAGAAGTTCAAGTGCTTCTTCGGCATCGGGGACGCACGCCAGAAGGTCCAAAACCTCATCGACGCGGTCAAGATCGCGCTCCTCAAGGAGGTCGGCGAGTCGGACAACGCCAAGCTCACGGCCGACATCAAGAGCTACGACGACAACCGCTACATCGACTTGTCGGCCTCGGGGCGTTCGCTTGCCGAGATCGCGAACCGCTTCGCCGCGGCCAACGCGGAAAAGCTCGCCTCGAAGGCGGCCAAGGCGATCTGCGCCAAGTACATCCAGTCGCTCCTGAAGGACTCGGTCATGCCGAGCCTTCCGCCGTCGCAGCAGGGGAGCAGGCCCGACTTCATCGCCTACCTCGAACGCGCCGCGAAGCCAATCGTGGACCATCCGCCGATGAAGGAGCTCGCGGACGGACGGCAGGTCCTCGACGAGGATGCGCTCGCCGCGAGGCTGGGAGATGCCCTCTACCGCGACGCCTCGACCGACCTCGTCCATATCGCCAAGTCGGAACGCCTCGGCTGCCCGCGTTTCGACATGAAATACCTCGACCATGTCTTCAAGACTCTCTACGACGGGAACGGCGTCCGCAACGACAAGACGATCGACGACCTCCAGCCCGCGCTCGACTTCCGCCTCGAAAGGGCGCGCCATGCCGGTCCGAACGAGAAGACGCAGCCCGAAGTGTACCGGGAATACATGAACATCGTCAAGCCCCTGCTCGAGAAATACGCCGACGACCCGGACGTGCTCACCTATTTCCTTGACCACGTCCATCTGTACGTCTTCAGAAGCAACGGGAAGATGCGCCCGAAGGAAGAGGTCGAGGCGACGCTCGCCGGCATCCGCGCCAACTTCAACGAGCTTCGCGAGGCCGCGAACGGCTCCAAGAGCGTCATCCAGGTTGGAATGGCGATGCTGCGTGGATTCCACGGCAAGCCGATGCCGCCCGGCAAGATCTCGCAGATCGCCCAGCTCGCGAAGGCGGCCGACCTCAGTCTCGTCGAAAAACTCAACCCGTCGACCTCCGACGCCAACGACATCCACAAGGCCGCGAAGCAGATGTACACGGCGGTCCGGCACATCTTCCGCGAGACGGGCTTCGACAACGTGGCAGAAGGGGAAAACCGCATGCAGTACCGCGGCATCATCATCGCCTTCCTGCTGGGCCGCTTCCCGCCCAACGTGCTGTATTGCATCAACACGACGCTGGGATCGAATGAGGCGGCCGCCCTTGTGCGCGACTACAACAAGTTCTCGATAATGGAGTTCTTCCCCGATAAGGACTGGCCGACCCCGCCTTGGAACGGCGCGGAGACTCAGATCTCGAAACGGTCCCGGATTCTGGTAACACTCCTCGATTCGTTCAAAAACGTGCTGGACCGGATGCTTGGAATCGACTTCCAGTACATCGATCCGGACAAGGTGAAGAACGAACGGTACACCAAAAAGGACTACAACGTCTTCTGCGACATCGTCATGGACGCGAAGGAGGGGGCAATATGACGCCTTTCGAATCGCCCGGCGGTGCAACCTTTGCGCGGATTACGGGCAAGCCAGACAGAAACGAACTTTGAAGGAGAAACAAGAAATGTCACTGAACATCGATACGATCCGCTCGCTCGACGCGAACAAGACCTACTACCTCGCCAACTCCACCGGCCAGATCAAGGAGGCCGGCGCGTGGCAGAAGGTCAAGTGCTTTTTCGGCATCGGGGACGCACGCCAGAAGGTCCAGAAGCTCATCGACCAGGTGAAGGTCGCGCTCCTCGAGGCGTCCGGCGAGTCGGACAACGCCGCGCTTTCGGCCGACATCCAGAACTACAACGACGAACGCTATGTCAACGATTCGGCCTCGGGAGG
>CACWIW010000311.1 GCA_902761035.1 uncultured bacterium
GAAGAACTTGTCCCACTGCGCAAGACGGAGCGTCACGCCTATGGACGCCGCCCAGCGCACATCCTTGTCCGCCACGAGACCCGACATGAGCGCCGCAAGATCCTGACGCACCTCCTCGTCGGGGACGCGCAAGGTGAAAAGACCGTTCTCGTACTTGTCGATCGTGAGGTAGCCAGTCTGGTAGAGCATCCCCTTCACGGGAAAGGAGCTGAGGTCGGAGACGTCCAACTCCGCCTTCACCACGCTGCCCGGATCGTCAATGTCAACGGCCAGCACATCGCCGCGCTGCAGGAAGTTCATCAGGAACGATGCCTTGCCCGTCTCCGCCCAGTAGAGCTCGAACTGAGGTGGACGATTGGCCATCGTAAGGTTTATCGAGACGGGATTGTACACGTTCTCGCCCGCGAAGCGCCAGAAACGGTAGCCGTTGTAGAGCCGCTTGAGCTCGGCGCGGTACGCCTTCGCCGAGAGCTTCATCACCTTGCGGTGCGCCTCCATGTGCTCGGAGAAGTAGCGGTCGAGCTCGTCCTCCGTGTAACCGAGCATGGAGGCGTAGTCGTCCTCGAAAGAAATATCGACGAGCGACGAGAGCGTGGAGAATATCGAGAGTTTCGTGAACTTGCTGACGCCCGTGATCATCAGGAAGCGAATCTTCCCGGAGCGGTCCTTCATCTGTCCGTAAATCGGCGCGAGCGAGGAGCGTATGCGCTCCGCCACCTCCACGTTCTTCAGTGCCTTCGCCACGGGGTCGTCGTACTCGTCGATCAGGATGACCGGCGGCGTACCCTTCTCGGCGAGCTTATCGATTGCGATACCAAAGTTCGACGACGGCGTTTTCTTCCTGTCGTACTTGACGCCCGCACGGGAAAGTCCTGACTCAATGCAGTCAGGGAGGTTCTGCGCGAATGTATCGTAGTCATCCGCCGCGCACATCCCCATGTTGAGGTAGATGACGGGGTACTTCTTCTTCCAGTCCCAGTCGGTGTCCATGATGGCAAGCCCCTCGAACAGCTCGCGCTTCCCCTGGAACATCGCCTCGAGGGTGGATCCCCTCTGCCGTGGCAAGGTGATGGAACCACGCCGTCTTATCGACGTACACGTAGCCCCTGTTGCGGATTTCGCCGAAGTCGTTGGAATCTATGTTTACTATCTGCATGGCGCACATTATACCAAAAATATTCGCCGTATGCCGTAGAATTTGCCGCTGACCGGATTACTGTAAGTTTTGCGGGCGGGTGCGTGCGCGGCAGTGCCAAGACGCCGCCTTCTTGGCGGCCCACTAGAAATATGTGAAATAGGAGTGTGATGTGTGAGATTACGGTGCGGAACGTGGTTTTTGGGGATGGCGGCTCGCCCCCGGCTCGGCGGGACGCCTCGCCCCACCTCAAGGCCGCGACGGGGCGCGGCCCTCCCGTAGGGGCTTTTCCAGCCTTGACCAGGTACGGGCATTGGGCCGCTGCCTCGACACCCCCACTCCCTCTCCCTACGTTTAGGATTCGACTTCCCTACACGGAGGTTTTGGCTTTCCTTGCCTAAACTTCCTTGTGACTCCGCTTATTTGCTTTCGCTATTAGAAGTTTCAGAGTTTTGGTGTTTTGGAGAATGAGTAAAATATTCTCCTAAACTCCGAGACTCATATTCTCCCAATAGCGAAAGCAGGTGGTCGTGGGGCCACGTTTATGCCACAAGACCAGTCGTCTCGGGAACTCCCAACGCAAGGTTCATGTTCTGGATGGCGGCACCCGAGGCGCCCTTTCCGAGGTTGTCGAAGCGCGATACAAGGACTATGCGCTCGGCGTTGCCGTAGACGGACACCTCCATGTCGTCGCGTCCAGCATACTTGGCCGACGAGAGGAACCCGCCCTCGTCCCCGCCTTCGACGTAGCGCACGAGTCCTTCCGCGTAGGCGGCGCGGTACGCCGCGCGCACGTCGTCGGGCGTGCCCTTCAGGTCGTGCGCGAAGACCGGCACGACGACCTCCATGCCGGAATGGTGCGGCACCACGATTGGCAGAAACGTCGGCGCAGTCGTGATTCCGCACACCTTCAGCATTTCAGGCAGGTGCTTGTGCGTCTGGCCGAGGGCGTAGAGGCGCCCGCCCGAATGGAGGGGCGTCGCGGCGGTCTCGTAGTCGGCGATCATCTTCTTGCCGCCGCCCGAGTAGCCGGTGAGCGACGTTGCGGCGAGTGCCACGTCCGGCGCGAGCAGACCCGCGCGCACGAGGGGCTCCACGAGCGCGATGAAGCCGCTCGCGTGGCAACCGGGATTCGCGATGCGCGTCGACGCCGCGATCTGCGCGCGGCGTCCGGCGAGTTCGGGGAAGCCGTACGCCCAGCCGTCGGACGTGCGGTGCGCAGTGGACGTGTCGATCACGACCGTCTTCGGGTTCTCCACGAGCCCCACGGCCTCGATCGCCGCCGCATCCGGCAGACACAGGAACGCCACGTCCGCCGCGTTGAGCGCGTCGCGTCGGGCGTTTACGTCCTTGCGCACTTCCTCGGCAAGCGCAATCACCTCCACGTCCGTCCGCGACGCCAGCCGTTCGCGGATACGCAGGCCGGTTGTCCCGGCGGAACCATCGATAAACACTTTCTTCATGGCGGATATTCTACCACAAACGCCCCCCTTGTGGAAGAGCCTCTCTCTAGCCCCCTCTAGTCATCCTCTTATTTCTAGCCACGCGAGAGTATCCAGCGAGACCACCGTTCCGCACCGTAATCGCACTCCCATCTACCGCCTTCCGTTCCGCACCATAATCGCAAGCCACCCCCACCGCCTTCCGTTCCGCACAATAATCGTGCGCAAGCCCCCTCCGGAACATAACTTGAGGCACACCGATTTGTATGCATTCCCATACATTTCCCATACAATTTTCATACATTTCCTGAACATTCTTTTGACA
>CACWIW010000312.1 GCA_902761035.1 uncultured bacterium
CGTCGGGGAAAAGCCAGGCACAACGGGCGGTGGCGGCGACGAGCCGCAGCCCGGCGGCGGAAAAAAGCCGGAAGAAGATCCTGAAGGGTACATCCCGCCAGACTGGGACGGTGAGAACAAGACGGAGGTTATTCGTGTACAGCCGCCATGGAAATATATGGACGGAGAACCTCAGACGATGCAGACCGACGAGAAGCCGCCGGAAGGCATGGAGTTAGTCGGGTACAGGAAGCTCCGCGAAATACAAGTATACTGCATCAAGAACAACGGAGGCGCATACACGTACAAAATCGACGGCAAGGAAATCAAAAAGAAAACCCGAGAACCAAAGAACATCCTGGCATCTCCCGTGTCACTCTGCTGCGACATGGACGAGTTCACCGGTTACGACGCTTCTTCCGGTAAATATCATTTCGGGCAGTCCTCGGCATCTCTCAAGTGGACCATGCCCAGCGAGCGCATTGACATTTACTATTCCAAGGAGAAGGGCTACAGGACATTTCCAAGCAACCTCGTGTTCAACTGCACGGGCGTGTCGCGCGCCGCGCTTGTATTCCGGGTTGAAGAAAAACTACAGCTATAAGGGAATGAACATTTTTGTGAGCGCGGAGCCTGGGAAGATTTCCGTTGATTACGACCTCGGAAAGAAACATGAGAACGGCACTGCTGAATTTGCCGATGCCAAGAAGAATCGGGTAATTTACAGGCAAGAGCGATCGTCATACACATCCTCTTTCGGCACCGAACCGTATGCCTATTCGATTGCGGATCTGGACAAAAAACAGAAGCGTGAGATGTCGGCCACGAAAACGGTTACAGTGGATACAAACAGGGGATTTGGCGGCGGTGGGTATTATTATGCATGCATTCAGGCAGGATTGAGCAATTACTGTGATTTCAACGCCGCAGGTATACTGCCCGGTGACAGTTATCCTGGCAACGGCAACATTAAATCCTACGTCTATTTCATTTATGAGAACCGCGACCCTGACGTTGGACCGCAAGAACCGTCAGAGCCGACGAAACAGGAGCCGGAAGAGGAGGAAGAGCAGGGCGAGGCAATGGTCAAGTTCGCGCAGGACGGCATGGGCCTGCCCGCGAACAAGGACAAGTTCGTCCTGAAGAGCGAGGACAAGAAGAAGAACAAGGTCGGCCTGGACGAGTACAGGATACCGTTCGCCGTCCTCAACATGCCCAGCTTCAGGCGCATGGGCGCCGCAGGCGAAAACGGCATCTACCTCGAGGAAAACGCGATCACGAACGCGATTCCCTACAGCGTCGAGGTCGTCAAGGACAAGGAGCACGGCGACAAGGGACTTTGGGAGGCCGTGATCAAGGAGACGGGGACCTACGAGCTTCCGGCGGGGACGAGCGAGGGCATCCTCCTGAAGGTCGTCGCGGAAAGCGGCAAGAAGGGCGACAAGGACTACGTGAGCGTCTATGAGACGTTCCCGATCTACCGCATCCACCTGGGCCTTTCGTTCATACTGCAGGCGAACACGATACCCTGCTACCTCGAAATGGCTGAGAAGAGCAAGTTCAAGCTGGACAAGCAGGACATCGCGGGAGACCCGGAGAAGGACCCGGACGACAAGTACGTCATCCGGCAGGAGGACTTCGAGGTCCCGTTGCGCGAAGGCGCGATGATGCTGTTCCTCTACGACGAGGACAGGGCGGACTTCATCCGCATCCCGGCCGTGCCCAAGGCGACGCGCGTGACGGCCACGAAGGTCGCGAACGACCGCTACTGCCAGACGCGCGACGCCGAGGAGAACCACCAGGAGCTCGTCGACAGGCTCGGCATCAAGGCGATCTCGACGGGCAAGACGCGCGGGAACGGCTCGCACGTCGTCAAGGTCGGGCCGACGACGGCCGTCCTGGACCCGCCGCTCCGACTTCTGGCGGACCTTGAGGTCGATGCCGTGTACAGCAACAGGGTGTCGAACTACACCCGCACGTTCACGGCGAAGAAGCACGTACTTCTCCACTCGCAGCCGATGCGCGTCTTCGAGAACTCGGACGACGAGCGCCAGTACAGTGACCGCGACGCGCACATCCGCAAGCAGCTGGAGCGCATCAGGTTCAAGATCGAGGGCACGTGCATCAACCGCCTGTTCTCGCTGCGGAACATGATCGACCGCATGATCGACGGCTACGACAGCCGGGATTCATCGAGGGAAGGTTCGAGGGCGCGAACGGAGTGCCCTACAAGGTGACGTTCGGCGACGACCTGAAGGCGTGCTATGCGTTCATGCAGGGTCTCCGCGACAACACGGGCTTCCTCGGGCGCATGGCGATGGGCGTTCTGACCGGCGGCGTGTCCGAACACGTGTTCACCACGATGACCGTGCTCGAGAACATGCAGAACGAGATCATGACGTGCAAGGACGTCAATGAGTTCGGATTCCTCCGCGCCGTGCAGATCGGCGGCGAGGAGATCGGCAAGCAGGTCCTCATGGAGATGATCGCGCAGGGCGCGATCCAGGGCGCGGCGAAGGCGGCGAACATCGACGTGAACGCCACGATGCAGATGTGGGCGGGCAAGTACCGCAAAGCGATGGACGGGGCCGATTCGTGGCTGAAGAGCCATTCCAGCCTCTACAAGGCCGGCGACACGGCATTGCAGACCTGCAAGAACTTCCTCGGCGGCGGCACGAAGGCGGCGGTCAACGCGGTCGAGAACGTGGCCCGATCCGAAGATGAGGCGGCCAAGCGGGCGGAGGAGCTCCTTAAGAAGTCGCGCAAGGAGATGACGCCGGCCGAGCTCAAGGCCGTGACCGAGTACGAGGAGGCGATGGCCAACGGCATGAAGAAGGTGCGCAACCTCCAGAAGGCGCAGCAGGCGATGGAGGACGCCGCGAAGAACAACAAGCCCGCCCTCAAGGCGGCGAAGGAGAACTACCGCAAGCTGGCCGACGAGGTGTGGAGCGACAAGTGCGCGCTCAAGAAACTCCAGGAGGTGAGGGGCGACTACGCCAATCGCATGCGCGCGCAGTTCAACAACTACCGCGAGAACCTTCTGGACAGCGTTCAGCGCGAGGCGCTGGGCGACATCGCGAAGGAGCTCGGCGTCCCGCCCGACCAGCTCTACGTGATGAACGCCTCGAACGGCATCAAGACGGACTACCTGACCGGAAAGAAGGTGCCGGGCGACCGCGACATCTCCTTCATGCAGAAGGTCTTCTCCGACCGTTCGAAGGACCTGACGATCGACCAGTCCATCGGACAGCGGTCCGTCGCGCGCCGCCTCTGGAAGAAGATGCACGGCGGCAAGGAGCCGCCGAGCATCGACGAGGCGATGAAGTTCATGAAGGGCAAGGACGTCACCTACGTCAACCCCAACGGCGACGCCGCAAGCTACGTGTTCGAGCACAACCTCGACGGCTACGAGGACCTGCCCGGCATGATCGGCATGACCAAGAACGGCAAGATCAACAAGAACCTCCTCGCGAACGACCTGCACAACCCGACCATCAACGCGGCGTCCATCAAGCACAAGGGCGTTGAGTGGTGGGGACCGACGGCGGGCGACAAGCTCGCCCGTGCGGCGGAGTGGGAGGCCCTCGCGGCGAAGTACCCGAATGGATCGGCGAAGGCGAAGCTGCTCGAGCGGGCCTTCGAGCTGCGGTGCCAGGCGGTGGGCGACGTGTGCGAGGGCATCCGGCAGATCACCAAGCAGACGGACAACATCATCATTCCCCGCGGCGCGAAGAGGGGCATAGGCAATCCTCTCCCGTCGCACCTGCAGGATCTGCAGGCGCTCGGCAAGCGCGTGGGGCAGGACGTCTCGCCGGCGGAATTCGTGAAGGCGCTCAAGCGGTACAATCTGGACTTGAACAGCTGGGCGGACCAGGTGAGCAAGTACGTCAACGCCAAGTACGTGCCGCCGCCGGAGATCAAAGTTCCCAGCTTGTTCACGCCGAAGGCCATCAACGACGCGCTGGACCGGGAACAGAAAAAACGGCGATGATGATTGATGCTTTTAGTCAAACCTCGAGAAAGGAAGCTGAAA
>CACWIW010000313.1 GCA_902761035.1 uncultured bacterium
GGGGAGATTGTGCGCCTCAACGCCCGTTTCGTAGGGAACATGGGTCGTGGGCAATAAGACAGTTTCGAGGCAGAGCTGATTGAGGTAGATCGAAAGCGCACGCTGTTTCTTGGCGTCGGGGACGAGGGCCTTGAAGGCGGGTATGAGCTCGTTGGCGGGCTTGTGGTTGTATGTCGTGCCGTTGAGGATGTAGTCAGCGCGGTGCGCGTCTTCGAACATCGTTTCGTGGATGCCGTCCTTGAACCTGCCGGCCTGGTCGGGCTGCATGTATTTGCGGATGGTGTTGCTGACGTTGTTCTTCGCGGCTTCGTTGAACGCGGCGAAGCCGGGATCGCCCAAGCCGACGCTGCGCCACTTGCGGATGCTGTTTGCCGTGTCCGCCGCGACCTGGCCGCCTCGTTTGCCTGTGCGCCGGTGAGCTTGACGTCCAGTCCGTTCGCGGCGGCGTCCACCTTGGCGCGCGCGGCCTTGGCGGTGAGCTGCGCGACGGGCTTCTCGAACTTCATCGGCGTGCTCGTGACCTTGCCTTCCGTATCGACGGTCGCGGTCCACTCGAAGCGGAACGGCAGCTCCTTGGGGCTCGTGTACTTGATCGTTACGGCGCCGGTATTCGCATCCTTCGAGAGCGTCATGTCAACGGGGGCGTGCTCGTTCGAGGCGATGCCGTATCCGACGAGTCCGCCGCGCAGATCGCCGTGGCCCGCCTGCGAGAGCATCATGATCACGGACGACGCCTGCTCGCGGTGGACGGCGCCGCAGAGGTTCTCGACCTTGTCGGCGATCGTCTGGATCGCGGCAAGGCCGGCCTCCGACCCGTTCGCCTTGTGGGACGAACCGTCCGGGAAGCTGCAAAGGAAGCCGCGGTCTTCGCCGAGGATGTTCTGCTGGCCCCCGACGATACTGTAGTTGGCGGGACGGTCCATGTCGGCTGCAAGCTGGCTGCGCGCGCCGCGCGTCGTGCCGTCGAAGGCCTCAAGCTGAAGCGTGCCGGTGGCGAAGTACCGGGGAATCGGCGGCTGCTTGCCGCCCTGCGCGGCGACCAACGCCTCTTCGACCGTGCAGCCAGTCTCTTCCAGCAAGGCCAGCATGCGTTCCGAACATTCAGGAGGATACTTCGCCTCGATGTCGGCGCCACCGCGGATCTCGGCATTCCAGCGCTTGAGCAACGCTCCGACCGCGCCGAGCGTCTTTGCTCTGGCCTCCGGGAAGCATATCTTCACGAACGCCTTCACCGTGAGCTCCCCCTTGGCCACGAGTGCGGCAAGCTTGTCGAGGTTCTTCATGACGCGGGCAAGGACAATGCCTTTGTTGATGGTGGAGATTTGGTCCCCAGGACGCCTGAAGAGCGGCAGACGCGCAATGGCGACATCCGTCACGAGCGGGAACGCCGTGTCGAGAGCCGCATAGAATGCGGCGCGCTTCGCGGGCGGGATGTTCGCCACCGTCTGGGTGAAGGACCAGCCGAGCCCACGTCCGAAAAAGCGCGTGGCGGCGTTGTTCTCCATGCCGAAGACCTTTTCCGGATCCTGCTCGGCGAGATTGAGCGAGGCGTTGCTGGCGATTTCCTCGAAGATGAATTTTTCCATGCCGAGCTGCGTGTCGGGCTTGAAATACGAACTCGTGGCGTTGAGGATGGTCTTCGACATGCCGTCCTGGTAGTTCTTCCCGGTCGCGTCGAGCGTCGCCTTGGTCGTGGTGTACCAGGTTTCAAAGCTGTCGAGCAGGCGCAGCCCCTCGCGGAAGTTCGCCGCGCTTTCAAGGAAGCGTCCGCCGTAGCCCATGAGCCGGTTCGCCTTTGAGCCGGGCGTCGTGAGCGCTTCGAGCGCTTCGAACTCTGCGCAGTGGTTCACCTCGGCGTAGAAGTGGGCGGCGCGTGCGAGGCGCGGCAGCTCCGCCTTCGTGTAGCCCTTCGCGAGCATCGCCGCCTTGTTCGCGGGATCGTCAAGCGTCTCGAGCCGGATCGTCGCGGAACGCGCCTTGGCGGTGCCGTCCGCGTCGACTGCGGCCTTGACGGCGAGTATACGGCGGGCGGTGAGGGGCTTGCCCTTGTCGTAGTCCTCCATCAGCATCGCCTTCTTGACGGACTCGGGGACCTTCGACTCCCCGCCGAACATGTTGACGACCGCCGCCCTGAAG
>CACWIW010000314.1 GCA_902761035.1 uncultured bacterium
AACGCCAACGCCATGATGAACTGGAGCATCGGCGGCGAAATGAAGAAGCTCGCCGCCGATGGCGGAGAATCAAGCCAGTTCAAGAAGGACATCGTCCGCAACTACAACGTCACCATGAGCGACGGCGAGAAGACCTTCAAGCTCTCGAACGACTTCGAAAAGGCGCGCGACGAGCTCGCGCAGTTCGTGACGGGCGACCCCAAGGCGACCTACAAAGGCCTCGCCGAGGCCGCGAACAAGGTCGCGGAGACGGCTGCGGACAAGGCCGCCGTGCAGAAGGCCGCCTCGGACAGGAACAAGGTCCACCTGCTGATGGCCCTGATCTCCCAGGAGACGGAGAAGGCCGGCGAAAACGGAGCGGAGCATGCCATGGATCCGCGGGAAGCCGAAGGGGCGTTTACCATTACCGGCTTCAGCAAGCATGACAGATTGCATGGGATTGGAGCGGATGCCTCCAGAACCTTCGTGGTCGCAAAGCGGGCCGACGGGGGAATCGATCTGAATTACACCATGGACAAGCCGCTCAAGGAAGTCGACGACGGCACAACGGACGGAGACGGATACAAGGTGGGCGACGGCAGCAAGTTCGTTTGCAAACTGGACTACACCCTGAAGGGTGCCGAATTCAACCGCCTCGCGCAACTGGACTTCGGCAAATTCGACGACAGCGAGGGAAAGAAAATCTACGACAAGAAGATCGACATGCCCGACGGCACCCGGCAGTTCCGGGAGCACAAGCTGGAGAAGGTCGTGGACTCCTTCCCGGAGGAGTTCAAGGTCAAGGCCGATTGCAGGATGGACTTCACGCTGACGCTCAATCCGACCGAAGAGGAGGAGATCGCCGCGCAGCGCGACGCCGGCCCCATCGTCGCCTAGCGGCAGCGCCCCGGCCCTATTCAACCTTTCAACTTCTAAACAGGAGAACTCCCATGCCAAGCACCATCAACATCCAGACTCTTTTCCAGAACGCGCAGTTCCAGCAGTTCGTGCAATTCGCCGAGACCGCGATCGCGGCAGGCAAGCAGAAGGCGATCGCCCGCGTCGAAACGTCCGAAGTCGGCGGGATCGCCAACCGCACCATCGTGCCCGGGTCCGGCGACTGGGTCGGCATCGGGGTGGGGGCGGAGAAAACCACATCCCCGACAGCGTGAAGGATGCCATGAAGCTGGAGGACTACGGCAAGGGCAAGCCCCTCACCGCGCGGCGAATCATGGCGGTCAAGGAGGCAATCGTCCAGGCGCTGGAAACGAGCGCGGGAAAGGAACTCTCGCCGAAGGATGCGAACAGGGCCTTGACCAATGCGTTTTTGGGCGACGAGCCGATTTCACAGTCCGGAATGCCCTTGGAATTCGCCGTGGCAATGAGGAAAATGATCAATGGTCTCCATGAGCGGTATTTCGGCGGCCCGCCCGCCCAGGAGCCGACTCTGCGTGAATTCGTCGGCCGCTCTTTCATGACTACGATTGAAAGTATGCGTGTCGCCGCCAACAAGGCAGACCGCCGCATTACCTTGGATGAATTGATGGCCACGGCCAAGCCAATCTACGAGAGCTACGCCGTGGAGAAGATGCTCGCCGATGCCATGCCGGACATCCTCAAGGAGATGGGAATGGAAGACTCCAAGGAGTTTCTGAATGTCCACTCGTTCATAAAGCGCAATCCGGACATACTCAAGGAATTGGGCAACTGCAAATCACGCGAAGATGTCAAAGCCTGCATCGAGCGCAACAGGGACGCGCTGAAAGCGAACATGCAACTTGTCGCGGAAACCAGGACATACGAAGAACAGTATTTCTCCATGATTGACGACACCCTTGAGAAGGTTGTCGGAATGAAGTCGGGTATCCCGGAAAGGGAAAGATCGGCGATCAATTTCAAGAACCATATGTTCCTGACTTCAATTCTCCATAACGAGTGCGAAGACGAGAAGCAACCTGGTTTCAACTTGGCTGATGAATTCAAAAAACGGGTGGATAAGCTGGTGGCGGATTACGCGGAACGTTTCAAAGAGGCGGAACAGTGCGCCAATAATGGCGAAATCTCCGCCGAGCTTGCCAAACACTGGAAGGAAGAGACGTTGAAGTTCTATAATCCTAAAACGTTCTTTCCCGAGAAAATTGTGGCTGCGGCGAAAAATCTCGATGGTCAGGAACTGCTCAAGGCGCTTGATAAATCCAACGACTCCGCGACAGCCCTCAAGGCCGTCTCGGACTTTGCCAAGAAGCTCGAAGCTGAATGCGCTAAAATCGTCGGCGGGGAAAGAGAATGGCATGATGCAGGCGTTGATGGGCGCGAACCCATAAAACAACGTGTGGTAGAAGTTCTTGTCGAAAAGAATCCGGGTCTCAAGGACGCGCTCCTGTCTCGCCGTTTGGAGATGCGGTCTTGTTATCGCCAGCTGATTCCCGAAAAGAAGGATCAGGCGGGATACAACTTGTCCGAGCTCCTTTTCGAGCGCAACAATTTCGAATATCTCGGCTTTCCGCATGAGGATTTCATTGTCAGCAAGTAAGGATTCAACCGGAGTAAACCATGGCACTTGAAGTCAACAGCCAGAATCTTTTCCAGAACGCGCAATTCCAGCAGTTCGTGGATTTCGCCGAGGCTGCGGCCAAGGCGGGCAAGCAAAAGGCGATCGCCCGCCTCGATGCGGGCGAATTGGGCGGGATCGCCAACCGCACCATCAAGCCCGGATCCGGCGACTGGGTCGGCGTCGGGGCGGGGCGTCTCGCCAGCCTGAAGAAGGCCAACAACATCACCCGCGACGCTTTCATGAAGGCGGTCTCCGACATGTTCGGCGGAATGAACCGTATTCCGGCGAGTGTGAAGGAGGCCATGAAGCTGGAGGACTACGGGAAGGGCAAGCCACTGACCGCCAGGCGCATCCTCGCCGTCCGCGATCGACGCCGTCAAGCTCGCGACCTTCCAGTCGGCGGATACGGAGCGGATTGCGCTCACCATGGGCTTCGTGAAGTCCGAGTTCCCGAAGCTCGCGCGCACCGCGCACTTCTATGCCCAGGCGACCGGCCTGTCAGAGCTGGACGCGCTGACGGCCGTCGCAGAGCCGAACTCCAAGCCCAACCGCCTCATGCAATACGGCGGGCGCTTCCTTCACAATGCGGAGAACTTTGCGAACGGCCTCCGCCTCATGGACTCCTTCAAGGACTGGTTCACGGCGCTGCGCGCAACGAAGAATACGGACGGCAATTCGTTCGCCAATGCGCAATCGTTCACCGACCTCAACATCTACAGCCACATGGCACGCCACGACTCCACAGCCGCCTTCGAGCGCTTTGTGTTCGAGGAACTGGCGGTCAACGGCGCGCACGACCTCTCCGGGACCGACCCCGAGAAGCTCTTCGGGATGAAGGACAACGCGGCGATGCGCTTCTTCGGTACCAACCGCCAGGCCCACTTCACGGGCATTATGGCGTCCGTGCCGCCGGAGAAGCGCGGCGCGATCTTCGCCGTCTTCGACAAGCTCTCGAAGCCGCTGCCGGAGACGAAGGAGGACGCGAAGGCGTTCTACGTCATGCCCCTCGTCGAACGCGGCGTCAGGGATTCCAGCCTCGTCATCGGCCGCATCCTGCGCCACCTGCCCGAAATCGAATCGCTCATGGCGAAAGGAAAGCTCACCGAGGCGAACATCGTCAAGACCCTTTGCCCCGACATGCCCTCGAGCGACTGGACGATCAACGGACTCAACGAGTTCACGCACAACGTCGACGATGTCGCCAAGACGAAAATGCGCGATCTCGGCCTGGACGAAGACAAGGTCGAAGACCTCGGCCAGAATATCCGGCTCGTGATGGAAGAGACGTGCTGCACGGTCGACGAGGCCGTGGAAGCCGTCATGACCGGCAAGCGCGTCGCCCCGCCGAAATACATGACCAACGCGACGTATGACATTTACAAGTTGGACGGCACCACGAAGGCCGCGCGCGCCCAGCTCGACGGCGGCGGGGCGGGCGACCTCTTTCGCGCCTACGACTACGGCGCGGCGGACGACCCCAAGAACGCGGAGAAATTCTTCATCAAGGACAAGGATTCTCTCGCCTTTGGCTTCACCTTCCCCGACGGCACCTCGCTCAAGGCCAACGCGGGCGTCCACAAGGGCAACATCCCTCAGATCCTCGACAAGCTCGAATCGCTCGCGGGCAGGGTGCACCCTCGCCAGCAGACGGCGCTCCTGTTCGCCGTCTCGCAAGCGGGCATCTGCGCGCTCAAGGGCGGTCTTGAGACATACGGCATCGCCTCTTCCGAACACGCCGCCGTCGATTTCACGCTCTCCAGGAACGACAAGACGGGAGACATCACGATTCGCTACACCAGCCCCAAG
>CACWIW010000315.1 GCA_902761035.1 uncultured bacterium
CAAAGAAAACGACATGCCGATAGGAAGGCTGGCTGCGCGGAGGGCGACCGACGCGCAGAAGCCCAGCCCTACAAAGGAATGAGCCAGAGGAGATTGCGGCCATCGCGGCGAAACACCGCATGGCGAAGTTTCCGAATCTCGCGCTGACGAGGGAGAGTCGGCAAGTTGCGCCCGCTGGGCATACCCACCGTCAAGGACAGGGTGGTGCAGATGGCGGTGAAACTCGTCATAGCGCCCATCTTCGAGGCGGACTTCCACGACTGCTCGTTCGGCTATCCGTCGAGGGTCTTTCGGAAGGTGAACCACTATGTGCTGAAGCGCATGGCGCGGTTTCTCAACAGGAAGAGCCAGCGGTACTACCGGCTGAAGTTAGCAGACACCTACTACGGTGAAATGACGCACTACGGCCTCCACCGCCTCGCGTGGGCGGACGTGAGAAGGGAAGGTAAGAAATGCTGAAACGGAATTGACAGGGGGGGGGGAATCGTATAATATACGTTCAACAGCCCAAGAAAGGAAGAAAGCCATGACAACAGGAAAAGCACTCAATGGAAAGCCGTATGCGGGAAATCCGCACGTACCGGGCGGAATTGCGTTTGCGGCGAATGCGGCGGCTGGTGGCACACTGCCGCTCCCGACGGACGTGCAGAGGCGGTGGGCCGACATGGAGCTCGGAATGTTCTTCCACTACGACATCCCGATCTTCGGCGGCGGAAATGCGCCAGATCCCGGTCGCTACAACCCCAAGAAGCTCGACACCGACCAGTGGATGGAGGCGGCGAAGGCGTATGGCGCGAAGTACGTGGTCCTCACCGCAAAGCACGGCGCGGGCTTCATGCAGTGGCAGAGCGACATCTATCCCTACGGCGTGAAGCAGTCGCCGTGGCGCGGCGGGAAGGGCGATCTCGTCAGGGACTTCGTGACGAGCGCGCGGAAGTACGGGCTCAAGCCAGGGCTCTACACGGCGATGCACTACAACTGGTTCCTCGGCGTGAGGCGGAGCAACGGACTCGTGTCGCACAAGGGCTATTACGGCATCGGACCTGAGGCGCAGAAGAAGTACGCGGCCAGTTGCGAGGCGGCGCTGACTGAACTGTTCACGAAGTACGGCGAGCTGTTCGAGATCTGGTTCGACGGCGGGGTGCGTCCGCCCGAGGAGGGCGGTCCGCGAGCACGCGAAATCATCGAGAGGCTTCAGCCAAATGCAATCCTCTTCCAAGGGCCGAAGAACGCGCGGAACGTCGTGCGCTGGGTCGGCAACGAACGCGGCGTCGCTCCCTATCCGTGCTGGGCGGCAGACTCGGACACGACGCAGGAAGACGGAACGAAGGAGGGCCGTTATTGTGGCGATCCGAACGGACGGGTGTGGTGCCCCGGCGAATGCGACGTCCCGCTCGGCCCCGGCAAGTGGATGTGTACGTGTACGAAGGACAGGTACTGGACGATGGACGAGCTGATGCGCATCTACGATTGCTCCGTGGGGCGCAACTGCAACCTCCTCCTCAACGCCGCGCCGCAGCCGGACGGCCTCATCCTCGAGAACGAGATGAAGACATACGCGGAGTTCGGTCGGCGCATCAAGGGACGCTACGCAAACAGACTCGCGGCCGCCGAAGGAGAGGGCGACCGCCTCGAACTCGCGATTCCGAAGGATTCCGGTCCGGTGAACCAGGTCATCCTCGCAGAGCGTATCGAGCAGGGCGAACGTATCCGCAAGTTCGACCTGGAGGCGCTTGTCGGCGCGGAGTGGAAGAAACTCTATTCTGGCACGTGCGTAGGGCACAAACACATCGTCCGTTTCGAGAAGGTCGCCGCCTCGCGCCTGCGACTCTCCGTCACGGCCTCCGCCGCGAAGCCGCTCATCCGCGATTTCTCCGCATACTGCAACTGAAGTTTGTGGGGAAGAGAAAATGAAAGGCTACTGTGGCAATTCATGAACCCCAGAATCACGGCGATTTCAGATAGGTGAGAACAGGGCAATCGCCACGGTGGATTCCGCCCCCGCTTGACAAATCGGCGTTTTTTTGAGATACTATATTCGCCTCG